>JAPYUH010000356.1 GCA_029936195.1 Alphaproteobacteria bacterium | reverse complement strand
GGATAATTGGCCTTCAGATAGGCGGTTTGATAGGCGATCAGGGCGTAGGCGGCGGCGTGGCTTTTGTTGAAGCCGTAGCCGGCGAACTTTGCCACCAGGTCAAATATGAATTCCGCCCGTTCGGCTTCGATCTTGTTGGCAACCGCGCCCTGGACAAAGCGTTCGCGCTGATCGTCCATTTCGGATTTGATCTTTTTACCCATGGCCCGGCGCAATAGATCAGCGTCGCCCAGCGAATAGCCCGCCATGACCTGGGCGATCTGCATGACCTGTTCCTGATAGACGATCACCCCATAGGTTTCGGTCAATATGCCTTCCAGACAGGGATGGAGATAGTCTGGCTTTTCCGCACCCGATTTCACGCTGCAAAACTTTGGAATGTTATCCATGGGGCCGGGCCGGTACAGCGCTACGACGGCAATGATGTCCTCGAAACAATCAGGCCGCATTTTCCGCAGCATGTCGCGCATGCCCGAACCTTCCAATTGAAACACCCCCACCGTCTCGCCGCGGGAAGTCAGCTCGAACGTTGCCGGGTCATCCAATGGTATGCGGTCAAGGTCGAAATCCGGTTTCCGATGATGGATCATTTCCACCGCCCGGTCCAAAACGGTCAAGGTCTTGAGGCCGAGAAAATCAAACTTTACCAGGCCCGCCGGTTCCACCCATTTCATGTTGAACTGGGTCACGGGCATGTCGGAATTCGGATCGCGGTAAAGCGGCACCAATTGCTCCAACGGCCTATCGCCGATGACCACGCCGGCGGCATGGGTGGAGGCATGGCGGTACAACCCCTCCAGCTTCATGGCCACGTCAAACAGGCGGTCGACACCGGGTTCTTCCCGCATCACCGCTTTCAGGCGCGGCTCCGCCTTCAGGGCCTCGGACAAGGTCGTCGGGTTGGCGGGGTTGTTGGGCACCATTTTGCACAGCCGGTCGACCAGACCGAACGGCATCTCCAGCACCCGCCCCACGTCGCGCAGGGCGGCACGGGCCTGCAACTTGCCGAAGGTGATGATCTGGGCGACCTGGTCGTGGCCGTATTTATCCTGCACATAACGTATTACCTCGTCGCGGCGGTCCTGGCAGAAATCGATGTCGAAATCAGGCATGGATACACGCTCGGGGTTGAGAAACCGCTCGAACAACAAGCCGAACTGCAACGGATCCAAATCCGTGATCTTCAACGACCAGGCAACCACGGAACCGGCGCCCGACCCGCGTCCCGGCCCCACGGGAATATCCTTGGCCTTGGCCCAGTGGATGAAATCGGCGACGATCAGGAAATAGCCGGCGAAGCCCATGTCGATGATCACATTCAGTTCAAACTCCAAACGTGCCCGATAGGGTTCGGCCCGTTCCGATTGCGGCGCAATGCCCTGGGCCGTCAGGCGTTCGGCCAAACCGTCCTGGGCCATCGCCCGCATGGCCGCCTTTTCGTCGCTGCCCTCGTCAAAATTGGGCAGAATGGGATCGCGCATGGGCACCCGGTAAGCGCAGCGCCGGGCGATCACCAGGGTGTTGTCCAGCGCTTCGGGCAGGTCCGCGAACAGGGCCCGCATTTCGCGCGAGGAACGGAAATAATGTTGCGAGGTCAGGCGGCGCCGGTCGCTTTGGCTGACTGTCTGCTTCTGGGCAATACAGAGCAGCGCGTCATGCGCTTCGTACATATTGGGATCGGCGAAATGGGCGTCATTGGTCGCCACCAGGGGCAGGTCGAACGCGTACGCCAGATCGATCATGGCGCCCTCGCAGGCGGCCTCCTCCGCCAGACCGTGACGCTGCAATTCAATATACAGGCGGCCCGTGAAGATGCCGCTCAGCTCCGCCAGCAGTTCGCGGCCACGATCGGCCTGTCCCGCCAGCAACAACCGACCCAACGGGCCCTCGGCCCCGCCGGTCAGGCAAATCAGGCCTTCGCCCCATTGCGCCAGATCCGCCAAGTCTATTTGTGGCGTCTCGCCACCGTCACTCTGCAAATAGGCTTTAGAGGACAGGCGGGAGAGATTTTCGTACCCCCTCTCAGACTGGACCAAAAGCACCAGACGGTCCGGTTCGGCGGCAATTGCGCCCGTCTGGGGGGCACTGGAGCGCCCCGAACGTAATGCAATGGCAGCGCCGATGATGGGCTGCACGCCGGCCCCGGCCATGGTTTCGGAGAATTCCAGGGCGCCGAACAGATTACCGGTATCGGTGATTGCCACGGCGGGCATTTCGCCATGTTGGCACAGTTCCGCCAGGTCCTTGATATGGATCGCGCCTTCCGACAACGAAAACGCGGAATGGACGCGAAGGTGGACGAAATCGGCATGGGACATGGCGAAGCTCTGTTCTGCATCAACTCAAGGCATGATCGCCCAGGGAGAATCGGCGTAATGGTTCCATGGTCGATCCGCAATGTCGACCAGGCAGTTGCCTTGAACCAGGGAATGCCCGATGGTGCGGCCAGTTCGCATCGGATAACCTTCAACGGATAACCATCAACGGCGGCGGTAAATGATTGAAGTCCAGGGATTGCGCAAGAGTTTCAATGGCGTAGAGGTCTTGCGCGGTATTGAATTTACCGCGCGCGATGGCGAAATTACCGGTCTTATCGGCCCCAACGGCGCCGGCAAAACGACGACATTGCGCATGCTGTACACGGTTCTGAAGCCCGACGGCGGCCGTGCCCTGGTTGATGGCCACGACGCCGCCACGGACCGATTGGCGGCGCAGCGCCGGATCGGGGTTTTGCCCGACAATCGCGGTCTCTACCCCAGGCTGACGGCGCGGGAGCATGTACGTTATTTCGGCCGTCTGCACGGCCTGGGCGGCGACGAGCTGGAGGGGCGGATCAATCGCCTGATCGCCCGTCTGGACATGGCGGATTTCGCCGACCGCCGCTCAAAGGGTTACTCCAAGGGCCAGACCTTGAAGTGTCTGACGTCAACGCCCCTGGGACATATTGAGGGGTTTTCATAGGGGATGA
>JAPYUH010000355.1 GCA_029936195.1 Alphaproteobacteria bacterium | reverse complement strand
CGAAGCAGACGCCGGAGCAAAAATTATGCCAAAATCTCCCAACATAAAAGCTAGGGAGGAAGACCAATGCCAAAATGGATCGACCACATCGTGGTCCGCGTCAACGACATCAACCAAAGCCTCGAAGACTACGAAACCAAATTGGGCATGAAAGCCTCCAAGGGCCCGGATGCCATCCCCGCCATGGGCATGACCCGGGCCATCCTGCCCCTTGGCGACGACGGCCGCTTCATCGAATTGGCCGAACCCCTTGGTGAGGGCGGGGCCATTGGTGGTGCTTTGGAGCGGTATGGCGAGGGCGTGCATCTGGTGGCCTTGGCCGTGGACAATCTGGCCGAAGCCGCGGCCGAGATGAAGGCCAATGGCGCGCGCGTCATCGAGACCGGCGCCCAGGTCTTCATCCATCCCAAGGACGGCCACGGCGTGATGTATCAACTGATCGAACGGGAATAGCGGCCGGCGCAAAATTATGTCCGTGCGGCGATGGCACGGCGACAAAGGCTCCGGCCTCGGTGTTTCGTTCGTGGGCGGCGAGGCGGCGGCCGAGCTGCCGGGTTTGGCGCGGTTGGCCGAGGACGGGCGCGCCGATACCCTATGGCTGGCCAATCACCTGTTCCAGCGGGACCCGGTGGTGCAGGCGGCCATGGCCCTGTCGGTGACCAAGCGCATCAGCGCCGCCCTGATGGCCGTCAGCCCCTATGCCGTGCACCCGGTACAGGCGGCAATGGCTGCGGCTAGCCTGAATGAATATTTTCCCAACCGGGTTGTGTTGAGCCTGGGCGCCGGCGCGCCCGGTGATTTCGATGCCGCCGGTATCGGGCGGCCGCAACCGTTGGCCACTCTGGACGAGAGCATGGAGATCGCCCGGTCCCTGTTCGCGGGTGAAGTGGTGCGTCACCTCGGCGAGCGGTTTCAAGTGGCGGGACGGGCACTGGAAACAGGTGCACAGGACGTGCCCATCGTGCTGGCGGCCACGGGGCCGAAGATGCTGGCCCTGGCCGGGTCCAAGGCGGATGGGGTGTTGTTGTCGGCTGCGACCTCGGTGGAGTTCGTGCGATGGTCGCTGGGACAGGTCGCGGGCGCCGCGAAGGGGCGCCGGGTACGCCGCATTGGCCTGGTGTTCGCCTCGGTCGATACCGAGGAAGCCCGGGCCCACGAGCGCTTGAAACGTCTGCTGGCCTTCGTACTGCGGGGCGCTCATCACCGACCGAACCTGGAAATGAGCGGCGTTGGGCTGGATCAAGGGGCCTTGAATGACGCCGTCGCCGCCAATAATTGGGACCGCGCCACCAGCCTGATCAGCGACGACGTGGTGGCCCGCCACGCCATCAGCGGTACGCCCGGGCAGGTCCGCGCCCGCCTTGGCGACTATCATGCCGCCGGCCTGGATGAAGTGGTGATCGCCGGGGTGGGGAACAATGCAATGCTGGGCGAGACCCTTGCGGCTATCTCAAACAGGGAAGGTGCCTCGAAATGATCGTCAGCGTTGGATTTCCCACGGGCATGGAGGGGCTAACCTATCCCATCCCATTCTCGGAGCCCGCGGCCTTGTTGGCCATTGCCAAGCAGGCGGAGGCCCTGGGCTATCATTCGATCTGGGGCAACGACCACATGACCACCCAAAACTATGTGCGGGCGGAATTCGGCAGGCCGCCCCGGTTTTGGGAGATCCTGACTACTTATGCCTGGTTGGCCGGGCAAACCAGCACATTGCGGTTCGGTACCGGTATCCTGGTACTGCCCATGCGCCGAGATATCGTGGTCACGGCGAAACAATTGGTAACCCTGGATCATCTTAGCGGCGGGCGGTTGGAGTTGGGGGTCGGCGTTGGCGCCTACCGCGAGGAGTTCGAAGCGCTGTCCCCGGATGACAAAAGCCATCGCGGCAATATTGTTGAAGAGGGCGTCCGCGCCTTGAAATTGCTGTTCAGGGAAGATCGAGCCAGTTTTGACGGCGATTTTTATCAGTTTCGCGATGTGGAATTGTTTCCAAAACCATTGCAGGACAAGCTGCCGATCTATTTCGGCGGCAACAACATCAATCAACTAAGGCGCACGGCTCAACTGGGCGATGGCTGGCTGCCCGCCGGCCTGCCCCTGGATCGCATCACCGCCGACATCGTCCAGCTTCGCCTCTTGTGCGAAGGGGAAGGGCGGGATTTCGCCGACATTGCAGTGGCGCCGCAATATATCGCCATGGTGGACTATGATCACGACCGCGCCGTTGAACGGTTCCAAAATAGCCAGATGCACAAACACCTGATTTCCCTGACCCGCTCCACCCTGAAGGAGCAGGCCGGCATCTCCATGGTGGACGCCAACCTGGTCGGCACGCCGGGGGAGGTGGTGGAGAAAGCCCTGGCCCTGAAGGCGGCCGGCGTTACGCATTTGCTGGGGCTGTATTTTGCCGTCAATACAGTCGACGAATTGCTGGATCAGATGACCCTGTTCGCCGAGGAAGTGGTGCCGCACCTCGATCCTGCGTGATTAGACAATCCGGCTCTTCTGATCGCCCCGATAGCGGTCGCGCAACAGAGTTTTGTATAGCTTTCCGGTGGGGAGACAGGGCAGTTCGTCCTCGAGATCAATGGACCGGGGACATTTCTGCCGCGAAAGAAGTTCGCGGCAATAGACCATCAACTCTTCCGCCAGGACATCATCGGGCGTGTATCCGGTCATGAGCTGTATTACCGCCTTGACCTCTTCGCCCAGGTCTTCGTTCGGCACGCCGAAGACGGCGGCATCGGCGACCTTTGGGTGGACGATCAAAAGGTTCTCGCATTCCTGAGGGTAGATATTCACCCCGCCCAAGACGATCATGAAAGTGGCCCGGTCGGTCAGATAAAGTAAATTGTCATCGTCGATATAGCCCACATCGCCCACGGTGCTCATACTGATGTCGGCTGACTTGGCCTCCGCCGTGCGTTCGGCGTCATTGAAATATTCGAACTCCGTCGCGGTCTTGAACCATAC
>JAPYUH010000074.1:11104-16349 GCA_029936195.1 Alphaproteobacteria bacterium | reverse complement strand
CGCCAGCCCACGTCGGCGCTGCCGATGAAGCTGAAGAACGCCACCCTTGCGTCGGTCACCAGGGCGGTGGCCACATCCCTGGTCGCGGTGATCGTCGGCTGACACCAGGCATCGGGCAGGCCGGCCCGGCGCATTGCCTGGACCAGACGCAAACAGGACAGCGGCGTATCGCCGGCCGGTTTGATGATCACCGGGCATCCGGCCGCCACCGCAGGCCCCACCTGATGGGCAATCAGGTTCAGGGGATGATTAAAGGCGCTGACCGCGACGACGACGCCGATGGGTTCGGAACGGGTAACGGCCAGGCGATTGGCGGAGGCTGGGTTGAGGCCCATGGGAATGGCGTTGCCGCCGTCCGTGCGCAGGGTTTCGATGCAAAGTTTCAGGCTGTCGATGGTCCGGGCTACCTCAACCTGGGAATCGAGCAATGGCTTGCCCCCTTCCCGCGCCGCCTCGATGGCATAGGTGTCGGCATCGTCGGCCAGTATCTTGATGGTGGCTTCCAGAATTTCGATCCGCCGTTGCGCGCTCAACCATTGCGCCCGGTCGGCAAACAGGGCATGGGCGTTGGCCAGGGCTGTCTCCACCGCGCCGCCGTCCGCCGTGGCGACGGTGGCAATGGCGCTGCCATCATAGGGCGCGCTGACCGTGATCGGGTCGGCGGCGGACACCCCGCCTGGGATCATCAAGGGAAAAAGCTCAACACCGCCCGTGCCCGCTTCAGTGCATGTTCCAGTGCCCGCTCCAGCGTCTGCCATGATTAGCTCTCCCCTAAAATTCATCCATCACGTATTATATAAAATTACTGTGCCACGTTCTGGCGGGGAATGGTTGAATAATTTCCAGCGAAGCGATGGGCAATGCTATCATTGTCCGCAACCCTAAAAGCAAATGAGCCCCCATCATGTTGAGCAATTCTCCCATTCAGAACAAATACGTCGAGCGCACGCCATCGTCCCGGGCCCTGGCCGAACAGGCGGGCGCCTATTTCCCCTCGGCCATTACGCACGATTCACGGCACACCACGCCCTACGGCATCTACGTGGAACGCGCCCTTGGTTCCCGCAAATGGGATGTCGACGGCAATGAATACGTGGATTATTTCGGCGGACATGGGGCCTTGATGCTGGGCCACCGCAATGCCGAGGTCGAGGGCTGTATCCAGGAGGCTCTGGCGGCGGGAACCCATTTCGGCTCCTCCCACCAGTTTGAAGTGGCCTGGGCGGCGTCCGTCCAGGCCTTGATGCCGGCGGCTGAACGGATCCGCTTTACCGCTTCGGGGACGGAGGCGACCCTGCTGGCCATGCGTCTGGCCCGTGCCTATACGGGCCGCAGCCGCATCGCCCGTTTCCGAACCCATTTTCACGGCTGGCACGACCACATGGCCTTTGGCGTCAGCGGCCATTTTGACGGCACCGCCACGCCCGGCGTCCTGCGGGAAGTGGCGGCGCAAGTGCTGCTGCTGGACCCGGACGATATCGACGCCGTGGCCCGGGCGCTGGAAAATGACCCCGATATCGCCGCCGTCATCCTGGAGCCCACGGGCGGCGGCGGCGGCATGGCGCCCCTGGCCCCGGATTTTGTTGCCCAGTTGCGCCAGATCACCGAACAGCACGGGGTACTGCTGATCATGGACGAAGTCGTAACCGGTTTCCGCGTGCACAAGGGCGGGGCCCAAAGTTTGCTGGGCGTGACGCCGGATTTGATCAGCCTGGCGAAAATCCTCTCAGGCGGTCTGCCCGGCGGCGCGGTGGCGGGACGGGCGGATATTCTCGACCATCTGGATTTCCAGGCGGCGGCGGACCGTTCGTTCGAAAAGATCCACCATCCCGGCACATTCAATGCCAATCCCCTCTCGGCGGCGGCCGGGGCCAAAACCTTGGAAATCATCGCCAGCACGGACGCCACGGAGCGGGCGGCGGCCTTTGGCGCCCGGTTGCGACCACGCCTGAACCAGGTCTTCGCCGACCGGGGCCTGGCCTGGGCGGCGTATGGCGAGCAGGCCAGTTTTTTTGTTTTCATGAATGCCAAGGGCCAGGCCGTCGATCCCCTGAATTTTGACCCTCTCGCCATTCCCTATCAGGAGATAAAAGCCAAACCTCCCGGGCTGATGAATAGGCTGCGCCTGGCGTTGTTGATCGGTGGCGTCGATATCTCCGGCTCGGGCGGCGGCGTTATCTCGGCCACCCATGATGACAACGATCTGGAGCGCACCGTGACGGCCTTTGACCAGGCCGCCGCGATGCTGATGGCGGAAGAGGATTTGCCGCGTACTTAACGCTTTGTAAGCTTGATCGGAGCCACCCACTCCCCCACCCGGCCACCCATTGATCATGATTCCGTAGGTGGCTGGGCGATTTCAATCAAACTTGAATTGCGCTAAAAAAATTCGGCCAGTAATTGGTAGGAACGCAGGCGGGCCTCGAAGGCATGGGTGATGGTCAACACCACGACTTCTTCGGCGCCATGGGCATGGGCCAGTAATAGGAGTTGCGCGCGTACCTTTTCCGGCGGGCCGATGATGGACTGATTCCTAATATGGGCCATCATGCGCTGTTGCGGTGCTGTGTAGGCGGTGCCGCGCACGGTTTCGGGCGCTGGGATCGGACCGGGGATCCCGGTACGCTGGCTGACCAAAAAACCTTCGCGGCTCAAGGCTAGGCGGTCGGCCTCCTCCTGGGTATCGGCGCAGATCACGAATGCGGCGATGCTGCCCGCCGGTTGCGCCAGATATTGGGATGCTTGAAACGCCTGCTGGTAAGTGGACATCAACGCCGCGCCGCCCTGTTGATTGATGAAATGCGCATATGAATAGGGCAGGCCCAATGCCGCCGCATGTCGCGCCGAGTGTGCCGATGCTCCCAGCATCCAGACTTCGGGCCGGCCCGACCCCGGCCGATCATTGGGTTCGTCCAGTAATTCCAACAGATGTTGAAGATGGTGGAAATAATCTCTGTCGGGCCACCTGTCGCCGCCGGGTGCCCGGCCCAGACCAAGATCGACGCGGCCGGGGAACAAGGCCTCCAGCAGGCGGAAATTCTCCGCCACCTTCATAGCGGTGTAATGGTTCACCATCGCGCCGCCGGCGCCAATGCGCATGTGTTCCGTCAGACCGGCGACCCTGGCGATCAGTATTTCCGGGCTGCTGCCCGCCAGCGCCGGCGTGCCATGATGTTCGGCCAGCCAATAGCGGTGGAAACCCAGGCCGTCACAATGGCGGGCCAGGGCCAGGGTTTCGGCGATGGCCTGGGCGCCATCACCGCCCGCACTAATGGGGGACTGGTCCAGCACGCTCAGTGTTGGCTCCAGCATGGGCGCATCATGGAACTATTCAGTATTTTTTGAAAGCAAACTGTTTTAAAAAGAAAGCCGCCATGGTCAATGCATCCGAACAGAAAATTCTCCACCTGCTGAAAAGCCGGGGTCCGCAAACCGCCTCCCAGGCCGGTGCCGTTTTGGGCATCACCACGGCGGGCGCGCAACAGAACCTGGCCAAGCTGGCGGCCGCCGGACTGATCGAGGCCGAGGACCGCAAGCACGGCCGCGGCCGGCCACGACGGTATTGGCGTTTGACCGACAGCGGCCATGGCCGCTTTCCCGACCGCCATTCGGATCTGACATTGGAATTGCTGCAAGCGACCGGCGCCGTGTTTGGCGACGATGGCATGGAGCGTCTGATCCGCCACCGGGAACAATCAACCCTTGCCGCCTACCGCGTGGAACTGAAATCCAGCCGGAGTTTGAAGGATCGCGTGCGGGCGCTGGCCGAACTGCGGGCGCGGGAAGGTTACATGGCGGAATGGTCGGAAACCAAACCGGGTAAATATTTGCTGATGGAAAATCATTGCCCTATTTGCGCCGCCGCCACCCTGTGCCAGAGTTTCTGCCGTTCCGAGTTGGAGATCTTTCAGGACGTCCTGGGCCCGGGCGCGCGGGTCGAGCGGACGGATCATATTCTGGCCGGGGCCCGGCGCTGCGCCTACCGGATCAGCCGAAATTAAATCAATGGCGGTGGTCGCTGCGTGTTTTGCTATCATATTCGATCTTTTTGTAGCGAGACGAGGTCCGTCATGATCCCCAACGCATTACCCGCATTTGACTTCGGCCTTGGCGAGACCGCCGATATGATCCGCGATTCCATTGCCGGTTTCGCCGCCGACAACATTGCCCCCCGGGCAACAGAAATCGACGCCTCCAACAAATTCCCCCGGGATCTGTGGCCCCAGTTGGGTGATCTGGGCGTCTTGGGCGTCACGGTGGAAGAGGAATATGGCGGCGCCGGCCTGGGCTATCTGGAACATTGCGTGGCCATGGAGGAGATCAGCCGCGCCTCGGCTTCCGTCGGGCTCAGCTACGGGGCCCATTCCAACCTGTGCGTCAATCAGATCCGCCGCCAAGGCACGGCGGAACAAAAGACCCGCTATTTGCCGAAATTGATCAGCGGCGAACATGTGGGCGCCCTGGCCATGAGCGAACCTGGCGCGGGTTCGGATGTGGTTTCCATGCGTCTGCGGGCTGAGCGGAAGGGCGACCGGTACATCCTCAATGGTTCCAAAATGTGGATCACCAACGGACCCGAGGCCGATACCCTGGTGGTCTACGCCAAAACCGACCCTGACGCCGGCTCGCGCGGCATTTCGGCCTTCCTGATCGAAAAAGGTTTTGCCGGCTTTTCCACGGCGCAGAAGCTGGACAAGCTGGGCATGCGCGGGTCCGACACCTGCGAATTGCTGTTCCAGGATTGCGCCGTGCCGGCGGAAAATATCCTCGGTGCAGAGGGCGAGGGCGTGCGCATCCTCATGAGCGGGCTGGACTACGAACGCCTGGTCCTCTCGGGCGGTCCCTTGGGCATAATGCAGGCCTGCATGGATGTGGTCATGCCCTATATCCACGAGCGGGAGCAGTTCGGCCAGCCCATCGGCGAATTCCAGCTGATGCAGGGCAAGATCGCCGATATGTACACCACCATGAACGCCGCCAAGTCCTACGTCTACATGGTCGCCCAGGCCTGCGACCGGGGCGATACCACGCGCACGGACGCCGCCGGCGCCATCCTGTATGCGGCCGAGAAGGCAACCTGGATGGCCTTGGAAGCGGTGCAGGCCCTGGGCGGCAACGGCTATACCAACGACTACCCCACGGGCCGTCTGTTGCGGGATGCCAAGCTCTACGAAATCGGCGCAGGCACCTCGGAAATCCGCCGCATGCTGATCGGCCGGGAGCTGTTCAAGAATACGGCTTAGTC
>JAPYUH010000074.1:0-11004 GCA_029936195.1 Alphaproteobacteria bacterium | reverse complement strand
GTGGCGATGGAACCATCGGGCAGACGTTGTTCCGCCAACAGGATCCAACGGCCGTCCTGGCGCAGCATCTCGAACGGCGCGCCGGGGTCGCGGTGCCGGGCCAGGCGGTTTTGTATCCACTCTTCCTCCCAGCCTTCGGCGGCGGGATACAACCCCGCCGCCATGGCAGCGCGGATATGATCTTCGAACAGCCCGCCGGGCTGGACGCTGTCAATGACCTTGGCGTTGATATCGCGGAATTTCTGGTTGCAGACCACCAGACGATCATCCGGACCCCAGAGGACAAACAGTTCATCGAGATTGTCGATTGCCGCGGTTAGACGTTCACTGCGTTGTTTGGCCTCTATTTCCTCCGTGATGACCGAAGCCGTGCCACGATAGCCTTGAAAGTTCCCAAAGTCATTGAATACGGGTTTGCCGCTGGTGCGCATCCATCTGACGCCATCGGGGCCGCGCCGCTGAAAGACAAAATCCGTGAATGGCTCGCGCCGGCGCAGGCAATCGAGATGGGCTTCCCAATCCTCGGGCCGCACGGATTCTGGAAGGCCGAAGTCCTCCCTGGTTTTGCCATAGCGCCATTCCGCCGGCACCCCGGTGATGTCCTCCACGCTGGGAGAAAAGTAGGTAAAACGCAGGGCGGCATCGGTTTTCCAGAACCAACCGGTCATGGTCGTGGCAGAACCCTGCAAGCGTTCCTGGACCAGCTTTTCCACGGCCCCGGGCGGCCCGTTATCGCCACCCTGTTGGCTCTGGGTCGCAGACAACTGGGATTGCAGTTCAGATAAACACCGGCGTAAAGATTTCAAATCTTCAATACCTTGATGAGCGGCCTCGCCAACCGCCGCTGGGTCCGACCCGGACGCAGCTTTTGCAATAACATCGGGTGAGATCGACATAACAAACACTCGATCGTTAGCCTGTCCTCCTCACTATTCTGTTAGATAGCGCGAATGACGACGAAATCTAGCCGGAGCCAGCAGAAAAATGGCATGGACACTAGACCCCCTTGGGCAGCCGCGCTATGCCCCTACTGGACGACAACCAACGAGAGGACGAACTATGTACATCAACGGAAATTGGGCGGCCGAGCACAGCGGAGCTGAATTCGAAGTCCTCAATCCGGCCACCGGTGATGTCATCAAATCCTTGCCCAACGGCGGCCGGGAAGCGGCGCGGGCGGCCATAGAGGCGGCGGCCGAGGCGCTTGTCACCTGGCGCGCCACCACGCCCTACCAGCGTGCGGAATTCCTCATGCGGGCCCATGCCCTGATGCTGGAACGCCAGGAGGCGCTGGCCAGGGTGATGACGGCGGAACAGGGCAAACCGCTGCGCGCCGCCATGACAGAGGTGAAATACGCCTCTGACTTCCTGCAGTGGTTCGCCGAGGAGGGCAAGCGGGTCTATGGCGAGATCATTCCCTCGGCGCGGCCCGATCAACGTTTCCACGTCCTCCGCCAGCCCGTCGGCGTGGTGGCCGCCATTACGCCGTGGAACTATCCCATTTCCATGATCACCCGAAAATTGGGTCCGGCCCTGGCGGCGGGCTGCACCGTGGTGTTGAAACCGGCCGAGGCCACGCCCCTGACGGCTATTGAAACCTTCAGGATATTCGAGGATGCGGGCTTTCCCCCCGGCGTAGTGAACCTCGTCACGGCAGGCGATCCGGTCCCCGTGGGCGAGGAATTCACCTCCAATCCCAAGGTGGCCAAGTTGACCTTCACCGGCTCCACCGCCGTGGGCAAAATGCTGGCGGGCAAGGCCGTGGCCAACATGAAGCGGGTCAGTTGTGAATTGGGCGGCCATGCGCCGTTCCTGGTGCTGAAGGACGCCGACCCGGTGCATGCGGCCAAGGGCCTGCAGTTGGTAAAATTCCTCAACACCGGACAGGCCTGCATCAGCCCCAATCGCATATTCGTGCATGGGGATATTCTGGACGGTTTTCTCGAAACCTTGACCGGGCGGGTGGCCGGCATGAAGGCCGGCAATGGCATGGAACAGGGCGTCACCATCGGACCATTGGTCAACGAGGCGGCGGTGGCCAAGGTGGAGAACCAGGTTAACGACGCCATTGCCAAGGGCGCCACGGTGCTGTGCGGTGGCGGCCGCCTGACGGACGGCGATCTGAGCCAGGGCCACTTCTTCGCCCCCACGGTGTTGACCGACGTCACCCCCGAGATGCTGATCTACCGCGAAGAGACCTTCGGCCCGGTCGCGGCCGTGGTGCCATTCGATGACGGCGACGATGTCCTGGCCATGGCCAACGACACCCATTACGGCCTGGCCGCCTACATTTACAGCCAGAACCTGACCCAGGCCATGCGCCTGTTCGAGGGCCTGCATTTCGGCATCATCGGCATCAACGACATCAATCCCGCCTCCGCCGCCGCGCCATTCGGGGGCATGAAGGACAGCGGCCTGGGCCGGGAAGGCAGCCGGGAAGGCATTCACGAATATCTGGAGACGAAGGTCGGCGGGTTCAGTATTTGATGGCATCCTGACGGCGGGAAAATCCGGCAAGCAGGGTAAGTGATGTATGGATGGGCCCCGTCGTGGATGGTATGCCGTCGCATCCATGAATAGCGCCGTTGGAGTATTTGGGGGACATGTACTTGTTACGTGTCCCCCGAATGCGGCCAGACGCTTAAAGTTGCCTTCCAATCACGGAAATAGTTCCGCTAGCCGGTTACGCTGCAGTTTTTCGGTCGTGGTCACGGGCAGTTGGTTCGCCGCCACGAAGACAAAATCTCGGGGCACTTTGTAGGACGCCAGCAACCGTCGGCAAAAGCTCCGCAATTCGCCTTTCGTCGCCGCCATGCCTGGATGCAAGACCACCACCGCGCCAATGGCTTGGTCCAGGCGCGCGTCCGCCAGGCCGGTGACGAAGACGGAGTCCACCGACCCATGTTCCCGCAAGACCGCCTCGATCTCCGCCGGGGCGATGTTGATGCCCCCCGATTTGATCAATTCCTTGCGCCGGCCCTGAAATTGCACCCAGCCCTTTTCGTCCAGCAGGCCAAGATCGCCGGTCAGGAAAAAGCCGTCCGCCGTGCGGCTGCTGGCGGTGGCCGCGGCGTCGTTCAGATAACCGGGCGTAACCCGGCCCCCAAGGGCAATTTCCCCGACCGCGCCTTGGGGCAGGGGATCACCGCTGTCCAAATCCAGGATGCGCAATTCGACGCCATCCAGCGGTTCGCCGCTGGCCGTCAACCGGTGTGCCAGGGGGGCGGCGGCATCGGTGACGGCCGAGTTGCCATAGCCTTCGGTCAGGCCATAGACATTGCAGATTTCGCTGACGCCCAAGTCCACGATCATCTGCATTTGTTCCGGCGTGCCGATGGCCGCACCCGTGCGCAGGCTGGACAGGTCGCGCCAGGCGCGGTCGGGATGTTCGGCTAGGGCCAGGGCGATGTTGGGGGTGCCGTAGAACACCGTGCAGCGTTCCCCCTCGATCAGCGCCAAGGCCTGGCCGGCATCGAAATGGTGTTGCAGGACCAGTGTGCCGCCGTGGCTCATCATGGCGAACAGGGCATTGACGCAGCCAAAGGACCAGAACAGCGAGATGCCGAACCACAGGCGGTCATCGGGGGTCAATTGCAGGCGCTCGCCGATCTCCCACATATTGTCGATCAGGCCGCCGTGCAGCAAGGGCACGCCCTTGGGCCGGGCGGTGGAGCCGGAGGTGTAGAGGATGCAGGCGACGTCCGTGTCATGAGCCGTGCACCAGAGCCTCTCGTCAAGGTCGCCGGCCAGATCCGCGAACGCCACTGCGCCACCGGGCAGGCCACTGGGAAGGCCGCCGGGATGGTCATCGCGCAGGCGATCCGGCAGTCGATCATCAAGGACGACCAGGCGTTCCAAGATCGGCAAACCAATCGCCCGCATCTGCTCCAATTCCGCCAATACATCGCGGTCCCGGAACGTCGCCGCCATGATCAAGGTGGAGACTTCCGCGTGGTTCAACTGATAGGCCTGTTCGGCGGGCGTCAGCCAGGTGTTCAGCGCCACCGCCTGGGCACCCAGGCCCAGGATGGCGAAGTAGGCGGAGAGCCATTCCGCCCGGTTGCCCATGAGGATGGCCACCCGATGGCCGGGGCGGATGCCGAGATCCCACAGCCCGGCGGCCAGGGATTTGGCTTCCGCCTGTAACTGCGCATAGGTCCAGCGCCGGTCGCCATCGACGATGCATTCATGATCGGGCCGCAGGGCGGCCATTTCGTCCAGCAGGGCGGGGGCGGTGCGGGCCGCTGGTTTTCTCATGCTGGGGCGTCTGGCCGCATTACGTGTCCCCGTATTCATTGATCCGCCACTCGTCATCAACGACGGACCTTATAGCCCGCCGCTTCCCGGTCCCAGGCACTGGGGCTCAGGCCGCGGTCGCGCAATTTGTTCTTTTGGATTTTCGCCGTGGGCGTGGTGGGGATTTCGTCCACATAGTCAATAAAACGCGGCACCGCGAAATAGGGCATGCGGGGGGCGGCGTAATCCAGCAGCTCCTCGGGCGCGGGTGGGGCGGCGCCGTCTTCCAGGATGATGCAGATCAGCACCTCGTCCTCGCCGCCCATTTCCGCCTTCACGGCGACGGCGGCGCATTCCTTGACCGATAGGTGATCCAGGAACACCGCTTCGACCTCGAATGACGAGATATTTTCCCCCCGCCGCCGGATGGTGTCCTTGATACGGTCGATGTACCAAAGGTAGCCGCGGGCATCCATCCTGCCCGCGTCCCCCGTATGGAACCAGAAATTGCGCCAGGTCTCCACCGTGCGTTCGGGCATGCTGTTATAGCCGGCCATGAAGCAGTAGGGTTCCTTGGGCCGGACCAGAATTTCGCCGACCTCGCCAAAGGGCACTTCCTCGTCCGTGTCCGGGTCGGCCACGATGACCTCGAAATAGTCGTCCCAGACCTTGCCGGAACAGCCCGCCTCGTCCGGCGCGTCCAGGGGCCGGGCCACGGGGAGGTTGACCTCCGTCATGCCAAAGATTTCGTTGAATTTTGGAATGGCGAAGCGCGTGCGCAGGTTTTCCAAGGTCTCGTCGGTGACCGGCACGGCGGAGACCATGCGCAGCTTGTTGTCGGTATCCGTGTACTTGGCCGGCTGGCGCAGCACGAAATCGTTCATCACGCCCAGCAGATTGGTCACGGTGCAGCCATGATCGCGAATTTCATCGATCCACGACGTGGCGCGGAACTGCCTGACCAGCACGGCGCTGCCCCCCGCGATCAGGGTGGCAAAGAACTGCATCATGATGCCCTGGGCATGAAACAGCGGCATGCAGATGTAATAATGATCGTCCTCGGTCAGCCCCAGATGGGTCTCCATGCAATGGCCGAACAGATACAAGTGCCCGTGGGGCATCAAGGCGCCCTTGGACGGCCCCGTGGTGCCGGAGGTGAACATGATCATGCCGATATCGCGGTACGTGATGTCAGCGTCGATTTCATCAGGCGCGCCGGCCATGACCTCGTCAAAGTTCCGCACCTGGATACGCTTGAAGCTGGGCAGGTTATCCGGGTCGTACACATCGCCCGGCACATAGACCACCTCCATATCGGACACTGAATCCTCGATATCCGCCAGCCAGGGCAGGAACTCCGGCTCGAACACCCCCACGCGCGCCTTGGTATTGCTCAGCACATGGGTCAAGAATGTGCCCTTCAGGGCCGTGTTGATCCCCACAAGTACGCCGCCAATACGGCTCAACCCGATCCAGGACCACAGATACTCCAGACGGTTGTTCAACATCACCGCCACATTGTCGCCAAACCCAATTCCGACGCCCGCAAAGCCATTGCCCGCCCGGTTGCCCAGGGCATGGGCCTCCGCGTAGGTGTGCATGTGCCCCTGTTCGAACTGAATAAAGTGCGCTTCGCCACGTGTCCGCGCCTGTTCGGCCAGCACCTTGCCCACAACCCAGTTGGTCTTGTCCGCCGGCATGGCCGGTTACTCCCGATCTTAAACGTTCAAGGTCTGTAGGTGATTTTATAACCTGCGGCAGGGATAAGTACAGATTTCTGGTGTCATTCAAACAATAGATTTTCGACCCAATCACCGTTTATATCAAACAAGACTATAATAGTGAGATATCGTCTCGAAAATTAGCGGACTACAAAAATTAAACTCGGCGTTAAGATAAAATCAAACAATACCCAAAGATTTTAGGAGCCCTCTATGTATCATAATTTGTTCTTTTCTGCTTAATACTAATCCTCTATTGTTATATTTGAATATCGGATCTCTACTGGTTTGTTTCGCTTTATTTCCTACAACGCTAAAATGAAATAGTATTCTTAAAATAGTCTCAAAACCTAAATCTACAATTTCTTTGCCAAAAATATTTCTTTGGCAACCATCGTCGAACAATTCTTTCAATTCGTTATACGATACCACTCCTTCTCTCTTTTCTGATAATAAATCAAAAACTTGCCCAACATCAGGAATAATGGACTCGATTTCTCCGGTTAGTTCTTCTTTAAAGTAATTGGAAAATTCCTTGTCAGCATTTTTGATAGTATCAGACGTAATTGTTCTGTGGCCTTGTTGTACAGCACTGCGGGCGCATTCCCGAATATAAAAAATGAAATCACGGGGCCGCATATGTGTTGCCTTTGCGATAAAATCGAACTGGGATATACTTTTTCTCTGCCGTTTTCCATATCCCATTGGATCTGATGTGAATACTTGGCTCCAGGCTTTTTCGAATCGTAGTATTTCTGCGTCTCGAGATATAGAACGGCTTATTCGAAAGCCTAGCAATCGTTTGATATCCTCTTGTTTCCAGTCCAGGCTAATTAGAGAATCTTTCCATTTTGTTTTGTCGGGATCTTGCAACAAATCATAGATATCGTCTGTTAAGAATATAATTGGATATATTTTGAAATCACTGCCGTTAAAATTTTGTTTAATAGATTAAACTGATTTAAACAAACTTGTGATTAAATCAAGGTATTATTTTCGTCTGTATTCTACCCAGTAATCTTTATAATCTTCGTCAAATTAGTCAAACATAATATAATATTTATGAATATAAATATTATTCTTTATGATGTCTTCTAGGGTTCCAACAAGTTTAAACCAATTCTCAAAGAGACTAATTCTCTGGGCATCGAATTTTCCGTTTGCCCCACTACCTAAGATTTGAACTCCGAATTCGGCGGTAGTCCAACTCCGAATCAAACGATCAAAATTTGCCTCCCCGTCTGATGGGTATAATTTTTCCAATTTTCTTCTAATTTCTGAATTAACTGACCGGTTCTTGACCATTGACCGACATATGAAAGAATAAATTATGTATTTCCAAAGCGATGTATATTGACTTGGTCTATTGAACCTTGAATCATTAAGCTTATAAAGTTCATGAAATGGAAAATTCTTAAAAGATAGTTTGTGAATGAAGGTGTCAAATGAATTTTCATTTTCAATAAATTTGAAAATAGCCGTTTTTCCAGCACCTTTTCTACCAATGACAAATACTCGCTTCCCTCCATCTATCATTTTTACATTGTCTACGTGAAAAAATACCGAGCGTTATCTTCATCGGCTGATTCTAGTTTCCATTCGCTTATTTCAGATAGCATCAAAAAGTTTCCTCACTTTTAGCTGTGGCCAAACGAGGCTTGGCTGACTCCAATTCCAATATTTGAACATAATTGTTTTGATGTAAAGATTTACATTTTCAAGGCGAGGCATAAAATTTTCACATGTATTGGTTCTGGTTCCACAGAGTCTGGGGCCGGGCCGTGCATCGCTATAATTATAATGCTGAGAATTCTGAGATCGAACATCGCGATGCGCGCGGAGATCACAACGAACCAATCCATTGCCACTGTTATCCGCCCGTCTAACCTGTTAGGTTCCGGCTCCAAATTTGTATAGCCACCATCGGGGAAACCACCGCCATGCCCGCCGATCGCTCCCATCGCACCACTCAAGGGACCCAAAACGCCGCCGCGCGGGCGTTGTGGCGGGCCATGGGGACGGCGGAGCAGGATCTGAACAGGCCGATCATCGCCATCGCCAATTCATTTAACCAATTCGTGCCGGGGCATGTGCACCTGAAAGACCTGGGCCATATCTCGCCTGAGGCGGCCAAGGGCGGCCTGATTGCGCTGGTGCAAAACGGTGACGAAGTGGCGATCAATATCCCCGACCGCAAGGTCTCCCGCGCGCTTCGCGCTTTTGCCGCTCTGGTTCGCGGCGCCGTCCCTGGCGCCGTACGGGATCCCGGCCTGGTAGATGGACAAAAATAACATGAAACAACTCAGCCACTTCATTCACGGCGAACATGTCCCTGGCAACGGCGGCCGCACCAGTCCGGTCTACAACGCCTCCACCGGCGAGCAGATTTCCGAACTGCCCCTGGCCTCGGCGGCGGAAGTGCGGAGCTGTATCGAATCTTCCCTCAAGGCATTTCCCGAATGGGCCGCGACCTCGCCCTCCAACCGGGCCCGGGTGATGTTCCGTTTCAAGGATCTGCTCGAGAAGAACATGGACGAGTTGTCCGAGACGGTCTCCATTGAGCACGGCAAGGTAAAATCGGACGCGGCGGGCTCCATCACCCGTGGTCTGGAGGTGGTGGAATTCGCCTGCGGCATCCCGCAGATGCTGAAAGGCGAATTTTCCGGCAACGTGGCGGGCGGCATTGATCTCTATTCCATCCGTCAGCCCCTGGGCGTGGTGGCCGGCATCACCCCGTTTAACTTTCCCGCGATGGTGCCCATGTGGATGTTTCCCGTGGCCATTGCCTGCGGCAACTGCTTCATCCTGAAACCGTCCGAAAAAGATCCCTCCCTGCCGTTGCGTCTGGGCGAACTGATGCTGGAGGCCGGCGCCCCTCCCGGTGTCCTGAACGTTCTGAACGGCGACAAGCTGGCGGTGGATACCCTGATCGAGGACGCGGACGTGAAGGCGATCAGTTTCGTCGGTTCCACGCCCATCGCCAACTATGTCTACGAACGCAGCGCGCATTTCGGCAAGCGGGTGCAGGCCATGGGCGGGGCCAAGAACCACATGATCGTGATGCCGGACGCGGACATGGACCAGGCCGTGGATGCCCTCATGGGCGCCGGCTATGGTTCCGCCGGCGAACGCTGCATGGCGGTCTCGGTCGCGGTGCCTGTGGGGCAAAGTACGGCCGATGAACTGGTGGCCCGTCTGAAGCCGCGCATCGAGGCGCTGAAGATCGGGCCGTCGTTGGACGCGGACAGCGAAATGGGCCCCTTGGTCACGGCCGAGCATCTGGCCAAGGTGCGGGGCTATGTTGATCTGGGCGTCCGGGAAGGCGCCGATCTGGTGGTCGATGGCCGGGACTTCCGGGCGCAGGGCTACGAAAACGGCTTCTTCCTGGGCGGTTGCCTGTTCGATAATGTCACCGACGACATGCGTATCTACAAAGAGGAAATATTCGGCCCCGTGCTGTCCGTGGTTCGTGCGCCGGATTTTGAAGAGGCGCTGCGTCTGCCCACCGAACATGAATTCGGCAACGGCGTCGCCATCTTCACCAAGGACGGCGATGCGGCCCGCGAGTTTACCAACCGGGTTGAGGTGGGCATGGTGGGCGTCAACGTGCCCATTCCGGTGCCCATGGCCTTTTACAGCTTCGGCGGCTGGAAGCGCTCTGTCTTTGGCGACAGCAACCAGCATGGCCCGGACGGGGTGCATTTTTATACCCGTACCAAGACCGTGACCTCCCGCTGGCCCACGGGCATTCGGGCGGGCCCCGAGTTTACCATGCCCACGCCCGGCCAGAACTGAGCCGAGTTGCCCGCGGCGTGGAGGATAGCGAACCGCTTGCCCGTTACCGTGCCCTGTTGGCATCCGGCGAGCTGAACCCCGACCCGGCGCAGGAACTGGCCATGGAGAAGCTGCAGCTGCTCCATCACCGGCTGGCGCGATACAAGCCGGACCAGGGACGGGGCTGGATGCAACGGCTGTTCGGCCGCGGCCAAACGGACCCCGCCCCCGAGGGTATCTATATTCATGGCGACGTGGGCCGGGGCAAGTCCATGCTGATGGATCTGTTCTATGACGGCGCGCCCCTAGAGAAGAAGCGCCGGGTACATTTTCACGAATTCATGGGCGAGGTGCACGCCCGCATCGATAGATTCCGCAAGACCCCGGCCAAGGAGAGGTCCAAGAGAGGATTGGGTGACGACCCCTTGCCTCCCATCGCCAGGGATATCGCCGATGCCACGCATTTATTGTGCTTCGACGAGTTCGAGGTGCGCGACATCGCCGACGCCATGATCCTCGGCCGTTTGTTCGGGCGGTTGTTCGAGCTGGGCGTGGTCATGGTTTCCACCTCCAACCGGGCACCGGACGATTTGTACAAGGGCGGTTTGAATCGGCAGTTGTTCCTGCCCTTCATCAAGGATTTAAAGGCGCGCCTGGACGTGCTGTGTCTGGAAGGCCTGAAGGATTACCGCCAGGCCCGCATGCACGGCGTCCGCATCTATCACACCCCATTGGGGGAGGGGGCCCAGTTGGAGCTGGACGCCGCCTTTGAAAACCTGACCGACCAGCCGTCGGGCGAGGGCGCGGAGATTAAGGTCAAGGGCCGGACCCTGAAAATACCGCAACAGGCCAAGGGCGTCGCCCGCTTCCACTTCGCCGACCTGTGCGAAAAGCCCCTGGGAACCCACGACTATCTGGCCCTGACCAAACATTTCCACACCATGATCCTGGCCGGCATCCCACAGCTTGGCCCGGACCAGCGCAACGAGGCCCGCCGTTTCGTTTTGCTGATCGATATCCTCTACGACAATGCCATCAAGCTGATCGCCTCCGCCGCCACGGACGTGGACGGCATTTATCCGGCGGGCGATGGCGGTTTCGAGTTCCAGCGCACGGCGTCACGATTGACGGAGATGCAATCCGCCGAATATTTCGACGCGCCGCACCGGGCGGTGGCTGATATTTGAGCCAAGAACTGCCTATAACGGTCAAGGGGCAACCCATTGGCTTCTACCCATCGATTATAGCTCTCCAAGGCGGTGGCATTATCCGC
>JAPYUH010000073.1 GCA_029936195.1 Alphaproteobacteria bacterium | reverse complement strand
CCCGTATACACACTTTCCAGGCGTGCGCCTTCAACCACTCGGCCACCCCTCCGCAAGCGCGTTCGCGGGCAGAACATAGTGAGGAATGGCGCGGGGGGCAATATGGAGTTGGGGAACAAATTGACAGTTGCGGACATTTTTTCAATGATCACGCTGTCAGATCGATTCTAACTTGAAATTTGCTAATGATGGGGCCATGAGCAAGCTCAAAATCATAAGTCGGATCGCCGGTTGGCTGTTTTTGGCCTTGGCCGTGGTGGCGGCGGGGGTGGAGGCCATTGCGTCGCTGCAGGCCGGCGAGTGGCGGCCCATGGCCCTGGGGCAGGTCTGGTACGATCTGGACCGGGGCAGCATCAATCTGATGCAGGCTGTGATACAGCGCTATCTGCATCCCGCCATCTGGGATCCCGGCGTGATCGAGGTTTTGCAATGGCCGGCCTGGTTCGTGGCATTGATACCCGCCACGGCGCTCATCCTTCTAAGCCGCAAGCCGCGCCGGAAACGTTCATTTTCCTGAGTAATTTTCAACAATCATCGAAGCGCCAAGCCAGCCCTATTCGCCTGTTTTCAGGGCGGCGATGAAAGCTTCCTGGGGGATTTCCACCTTGCCGAAGGTGCGCATGCGCTTCTTGCCCTTTTTCTGCTTGTCCAGCAGCTTGCGCTTGCGGCTGACATCGCCGCCGTAGCATTTGGCAATCACGTCCTTGCGCAGGGCACGCACGGTTTCCCGCGCGATGATGCGCCCGCCAATAGCCGCCTGAATGGCGATGCCGAACAACTGGCGCGGGATCAGGTCCTTCAGGCGCTCACACAGGGCCCGGCCGCGCTGATCGGCCCGCCCCGCATGCACGATCATGGCCAAGGCATCGACCGGTTCATGGTTGACCAGGATCGACATCTTGACCAGCCGTTCGGCCCGGTAATCCACCACTTCATAATCAAACGAGGCGTAGCCGCGGGAGACCGATTTCAGCCGGTCGTAAAAATCGAACACCACCTCGTTCAGGGGCAGTTCGTATTGCACCATGGCCCGGCTGCCGGCATAGGTCAGATTGGTCTGGGAGCCGCGCCTCTCCTCGCACAGCTTCAGCACCTGGCCCAGGTATTCATCGGGTACCAAAATGGTGGCTTTGATCCAGGGTTCCTCGATCCGGTCGATCTGTACCGGATCGGGCAGGTCCACGGGGTTGTGGACCTCCGTCATGGTGCCGTTAATCAAATGGACGCGGTAGATCACGCTGGGCGCGGTGGTGATCAGGTCCAGGTCAAATTCCCGCTCCAGGCGCTGTTGCACGATCTCCATATGCAACAGACCCAGAAAACCACAGCGGAAGCCAAATCCCAGGGCGGCGGAACTTTCCGTTTCGTATTGAAAGCTGGCATCGTTCAGTTTCAGGCGTGCCAGGCTCTCCCGCAAATCGTCGAAGTCGGCCGCATCGATGGGAAAAAGACCGCAGAACACCACCGGCACCGCCGGCTTAAAACCTTCGAGAACCTGGTCGGTCGGGTTGCGGTCGTCGGTCAGGGTATCGCCCACGCGGGTTTCCGAGACATCCTTGATGGAGGCGGTGAAATAGCCCAATTCGCCGGGGCCCAGGGAGCCAGTTTTTTCCAACTTCGGGGTGAAGACGCCGACCTGATCGATCAGATGTCGGCTGCCGGTTGCCATCAGGCGGGCGCGCATACCCTTTTCCAGGCGGCCCTGCATCACGCGGACCAACACGATGACGCCCAAATATGCATCATACCAACTGTCCACCAACAAGGCCTGCAACGGGGCGTCCGCATCACCCACGGGGGCGGGCAGGCGTTCCACCAGGGCCTCCAGCACCTCTTCGATGCCGATGCCGGACTTGGCGGAGGTCATGATCGCCGCGGAGGCATCAATGCCGATGACGTCCTCGATCTGGGTGCGCACCCGTTCGGGTTCCGCCGCCGGCAGGTCGATTTTGTTCAAGACCGGAACGATCTCATGATCGTTCTCGATGGCCTGATAGACGTTCGCCAGTGTTTGGGCTTCCACGCCCTGGGAGGCATCGACCACCAGCAACGAGCCCTCGCAGGCGGCGAGGGATCGATTGACCTCGTAAGCGAAATCAACATGGCCCGGCGTGTCAATCAGGTTCAGGGTGTAGGTTTCGCCGTTCTTCGCCCGGTAGTTCAGGCGCACGGTCTGGGCCTTGATGGTGATGCCGCGCTCCCGTTCCAATTCCATGGAATCGAGTACCTGCTCTTTCATCTCGCGGCTTTCCAGGCCGCCGCAATATTCGATCAGCCGGTCCGCCAGGGTGGACTTACCGTGATCAATATGCGCGATGATGGAGAAATTGCGGATATGCTTCAAATCAGTCATTGCCGGGCGCTTTTAGCACCACCGGGGTCGGGGCGAAAGGGCGAAAGTCTGAAAGTTTATTAACCACCCTGGATGACCTAACGTTAATGAAACCCGTGCAATAAGTTCGTCATGACAGAGGGCACTGAAATTAATACGGAAACAAATACCGGCGAGTATCTGGCGGTTGTAACTGGGGCGGCGTCGGGCATCGGGCGGGCCACGGCGCTATTGCTGGCCAGCCGTGGCGCCCGCGTGATCGGCGTTGACCGGGATGCCCCGGCCCTGGAGAAGCTGATCTACGAGGTTCCCTCCGGGATCATTCTGCCCCTGGCCGTTGATCTGATCGAGGATGAAGCCATCCCACGGATCGCCGCCGTCATTGAAGCATCGCCCCATCCGTGGCGGATTTTGGTCAATAATGCCGGGGTCGGCCAGGCGCGGTCTATTTTGGATACGGATGATGAGGAATTCGTCCGCGTGCTAGACATCAACATGGCCTCCGTCTTCCGCATGTGCCGCCTGGCCGCCCGCGTCATGAAGGACGGCGACGGCGGCGCCATATTGAACATGTCTTCGATCTTTGGCCTGATCGGCACGCCCAACGCGGCGGCCTATGCCGCCACCAAGGCGGCCCTGAACGGCCTGACCCGGCAGATGGCGGCGGAATTCGGCCCGGCCGGCATTCGCATAAATTCCATTGCCCCTGGCCTGATCGAAACCCCCATGACCGCCGCGCGCATTTACGAGGCGGGAACGGTGCAGAACCAGATGCTGCTGGAAACCCCCATGAAGCGCGTCGGCACACCCGAGGATATCGCCAATGCGGTCGCCTTTCTCTGTTCCGAAGAGGCCTCTTTCATCACCGGCCAAGTGCTAACCGTTGACGGCGGCTGGGGCGTGGGGCGCTATCCGCCGGATGCCGGAGTTATTGATTTCCCCACAATAGCCCGGAAACGCCCAGAAACGCCCTGCCTCACACAGCGCCGGCGGAAACGCCGCCATCAACCATGTAAACGCCGCCCGTACAGAACGAGCTGTCGTTGCCGCCGAGGAACAGCATCAACCGTGCCACTTCATCCGCTTCGCCGTAGCGCTGCAACGGCATGTGCTGGGCCAGGGGGCGATTGGAGCGGTCGCCGGTGGGCAAGCCCTTTTGCTCTTCGATCGATGCCATCATGCGGGTGTCGATGGGCGCCGGGTTAACTGTGTTGACGCGGATATTATCCTCCGCTCCTTCCAGTGCCGCCGTCCGCATGAGGCCGATAACCGCGTGCTTGGACGTGATGTAGGCGGACATGCCGCTGGAGCCACGGATGCCCGCCGTTGACGAGGTGATGACGATATTGCCCCCGCCGCGGGAACGCATCGCCGGCATGACATATTTCAGGCCCAGGAAAACACCGCGTACATTTACCGCCATGACCTTGTCAAACAAGTACTCGGGATATTCGGCTATGGGCATGATTTTGCCTTCAATGCCCGCGTTCAAAAGTGCAATATCGACGCCGCCGAACTTCTCCACGGCGGCCGCGACATAGGTTTGCGTTTGCTCCCCATCCGATACATTCGCCAACACGGATGCCGCCTGTTCCGCACCGATTTCCGCCACAATGCCTTGCAGCGCATCGCCATCAACGTCGACAAGAATGATGCGGCTGCCTTCTGCCGCAAACATCTTCGCGGCGGCACGTCCAATGCCGCCCGATCCGCCCGTGATGATCGTAACCTTGCCGTCCAACTTGCCCATGACCCTACCTTTATCGTGAAGATGAATTCGAGACCAGCGTACCGATGCGGTGCCGCCGACACCACTTTCCCGCCGCCCCGTTACCGGGGCCGGACGATAATCCTAGCCGGCGATGTTGACGACTAAGTTTGCGAAACCCGGCTGACAATCTCCACATAGGCCGCCTCGGCCAACTCCCGCATCTCCTCGTCGCTGCGATCCTGGATCGGATGCTGAACGAAGACCATGGGCGCATCGAAGCCCAGGGATTTTGCCTGTGCCGCCGCCGCCGGGATAAATTCGGTGGAGGCGACGCCGACGCCGGGAATGCCGCGACCTTCAAGGTTCGTGATATCATGCATACAGCACGAGGTACACGATCCTCAATCGGCCAGGCCTTCCACCATCACATCAACCTCGTTGGCGATCTGTTGTTGCAGATCCACCGGGGCGACGCGGGCGAAGGTCGGCTTCATATAACGTTTCACGGTGATGCCCTTGCCGCTCAACAAGGCGTCGAGCTGATCAAGAAACACATCGCCGCGCGGTTTTGAGATGTCTAATAGCCCGACAGTCAAACCATCCAGGCTTTCCGGCCGGGGCAGCAACTGCCGCTGGCTGGGTTCCTGCTCGGACGTTGGGTCGAGCATGATTGTGGTTTCATTCATTCCGTTATCTCCTCGATTATTTCCTTGGTGACGGGGATGGAGCCTTTTTCGCCGCTGGCCGCCCAGCCGCCGATGACGGCGGAGAACATGCCCGCACCGCCCCCCGCCCGAACAATGTTCAGGCCGCCGGGGCGGAATTTAGGCAAGCGTTTACCTGCCATTATGGAGGGCACGCCCTCGGCCATGCCGCCGGCGCCCACCACCAGTTCCTCGCCTGGTATCAGCAATAATTCGTCCAGTTCCTCCTTCAACCGCGCCTTGCTCCAGCCGGCCTTGATGAAGGTGCGCTCGTGCTCCGGCGAGACAATCAGGAAGGCATCGCCGGCCATGACATATTTCGGATGATCAACCACCCGCAAACAGGCCGCAAAGGTGCGGGCCAGGGACAGTGGTTCCCGGCTTTTTTGGTCCGAGATTGCCTGCACGCCATCGCCCGCGAACAGCGTCACGGTGGAGGCATCGGGCGCGAAGCCCCGTTCCACGGACAGCGACTCCCAGTTGGAGCCCGCCTCGTCTTCTGCAAAACAAAAAGTGTATTTGCCCGGATTGCCCATGCAGGCGCGGTCAATGCCGCCCGGTTTGCCGCCACCCACGTTGCGGATCACCAATTGCAGGGCGCGGCCGATGGTGGCGTTGGCGCGGTTGCCCTGTCCCAGGGCGTTTTCGCGGGCGTTCATGCCGATCCGCCGGGCGATGGGGCCATTGACGACCACCATGGGGCCGGCGAACATGGTGGTGCACAGCAGGCCGTGCATGCAGAATTCATCGATCAGGGCGGCTTCCACCGCCGCCAGGACCACGAGCAGGTATTCCGGCTTGCAACCGGCCATGACGGCGTTAATGGCCACCTTTTCCACCGTGCAGGGGTTCAGGTCGGGGGGGATCAGGCCGATCACTTCGTCGGGGGATCGTTTGGTGCCCTGCAGCATGCGGTAAACCCGCGTCGGGGTCGGCGGCACCACGGGCAGGCCGTCCGACCAATCCCGCTCGAAACAGGCCTCGATCTCGTCCTCCAAAGGCGCCACTTCGATGCGCCGAGAAACGATGGGCAGATCGCCGTAACGCACCGCCAGTTCCTCGGCAATACCCGGTTCGACGCTTTTGGAGCCGCAACCAGGGCGGAAGGCGGGCAGGCCCTCGCCCAGATCGGCGATACCGGTGAAATCCCGCCACTCATCGCGCACCCAGCCGACCACCCGTCCGGTTTCAATGCCGTTCTCCATGCGCACCACGGTAGGCACCGTCTCAATCTCCAGTTTGAAGGAGGCTTCCAATTCCCGGTCATCGCGCACATCGGCCACGGAGCCGGGAAATGCGGGATTATCCTGGCTGTAAACGGACATGCCGGTGGCGGCCAATTGGGCCAAAATCGGCTCGACTAATATGCAAGTCTCGCAATCCTGCTTTACAACGGCGACCAGGCCGTTTTCAATTCTATCCATGGGGGCCGAAGGTAACCAATTAATGTGGCGATGTCGATAATGGGTGGGGGGTGATTTGGCCCGCTTTATCCCCCGGAGAACCAATGACTTGAGCGAGGTCGAGGCCATTGCCTTGGAAGTGGAAGAGCTGGCATTTTTGGCCACCACCGAAGACGCCGTCGAAGGCCCCCTCGCCTTCATGGAGAAACGGGCGCCGGTGTATAAGGGGCGATGATGATTTCAGGATATTGTTTGGGTTGCCGCCTGGATGTCGGTTTGGGAAAAATCATTGCCTTTGAATAGGAGGGGTAAGTTCAATTCCCGCGCAAGGGCATAGGAAAAACAATCGCCAAAATTCAATACGCTTGGTCGGCCCGCGCCTTTGCCGAACCGTCGAAATGCGCCAAACGCGATGTCCGCTGTTCGACGGGTCACGTCTACAATATCAACGTCGGCGTCGGTGATAAATTCATCAACGGACCGATGCGCGATAGCGCCCAATCGATTGTGCATGACCATGGATGTTTCGAGCATGTTCGCCGCGCTCATATAGCGCGCATCGGCCGCCTCCATGATGTCGCTAAATAGTTTTGCTTCCGCTTCGCCGCACAGGATTGCAACCACGGCGGACGAATCTACAACGATCATTTGGGCAGGCCGTTCTCGTCATAGCCGATTATTTCGTCTGGGGTGCGATCATCATAAACGGGCAGGCTGGAATAATATTCCGCAAGGCGGTTTAACTTTTCGGCGATGCCCCGGCTCTTTCGTTTCGGTTTCCGACAGCGGGCGAGGCGTTCCTCGATCGCGATCTTGACCGCTTTCGTCATGGTCTCACCCGTGAGGCTGGCCAATTCCCGCGCCATCTCGTGCGCTTGCTCGTCCTTGATATTCAGGGGCATTGGGAATTCCTCCTTTCCTCCAATTTAGGAGGAATTTTTGAAATTTCAACCCCGCAGTACGGCGCCCGTCGCTTTCTCAACCGCGGCGACGATTTTGGCGGCAATGGCTTCGATCTCCGGATCGGTCAGAGTGGCGTCTTTTGGTTCCAGGCGGGCGGTGATGGCGATGGATTTCTTGCCGTCTTCAATGCCCGTACCCGTGTAAATATCGAACACGTTAACTTCGCCGATAAAGGCCTTGTCGGCGCCCTTGGCGGCGCGGACCAAAACGTCAGCCGCCGTATCCGCATCCACCACGAAGGCGAAGTCCCGCTGTACCGAGGGCAGGTCGCTGACCAGCAGTTTGTCCCGGTTGCGGGAGGCCTTGGCTTTCGGTTGCGGGGCGTTCTGGAGGTAGACCTCGAAGCCGACCAGGGGCCCGGTGACGTCCAGGCGGTCCAGGACGCGGGGGTGGATTTCGCCAAATGCCGCCAGGACGTTCTTGGGGCCCAGACGCATGACGCCGGAGCGGCCGGGGTGGTACCAAGTTGGCGCGGCGGTGGCAATTTGCATGCTGGCGGTGGGCGCGCCGATGGCTTCAAGTGCTGCCCATGCATCCGCCTTGGCGTCGTAGGCGTCGACCGCGCGGGGCGGGCTGGCCCAGTGGCGGCGGGCATCCCGCCCCCGGCGCACGCCGGCGGCGACAAAGGCCTGTCCGCTGGGTGTGGGGTCCTGATACTGCGGCCCGACCTCGAATAAATTCACGTCGTCATGGCCCCGGTCCACGTTGCGCCCCACGGCAAGGATCAGATTGCCCAGGATAGAAGGGCGCATGGCGTCCAGCTCCGATGAAATTGGATTGGCCAACAGCATCTCTTCGCCACCGCCGCCGAACAGTTCGGCGAAGCGGCGCGGCATGAAGGACCAGGTGACACATTCCATCATGCCGCGAACGGCCAGGGCCCGCTTGGCGGTGGGCAGACGCCGCTGCTGGGCGGTCAGGGCCGGCTTGGCGGTGATATTGACGCGGGGCAGTGGGGTGGAGACGATGCGGTCGAAACCGGCAATGCGCGCCACTTCCTCGACAATATCCGCCTCGCCCACGATGTCCGTGCGCCAGGTGGGCGCCGTCACCCGCCATTGCGCGCCATCTTCGGCGATACCGAAGCCAAGGTCGGAGAGGATCTTGCGCTGTTCGTCCTCTGCCACGGTAATTCCGATCAACTCAGTGACGCGGGCGGGGCGGAAACCAATGACCTTTGCGGGAACGTCATGGCTGCCGGCCAGAACGGTGTGGGAGGTTTCGCCGCCGCACATCTCCAGCACCAGGCGGGTCGCGACTTCGACGCCGGGGCGCACCATGGCCGGGTCCACGCCGCGCTCGAAGCGATAGCGGGCATCGCTCTCGATCCCCAGACGCCGGCCCGTGGCCGCCGTGCGGTGGGCATTGAAAAGGGCGGCCTCCAGAAACATTTCCGTGGTCCCGTCGGTGCAGCCGGAAGCCTCGCCCCCCATGACGCCGCCAATGGCTTCGGCGGCCGTCTGGTCGGCGATGACGGTAATCTCGCCATCCAGTTCATAGTCCTTGCCATCCAGGGCCTGAAAGCCTTCGCCAGGCGTGGCCATGCGGGCCTGGATGTCGCCGCTGACCTTGCCAGCGTCAAAGACGTGCAATGGGCGGCCAAGGTCATGGGTGACATAGTTGGTCATGTCGACCAAGGCCGAAATGGGCCGCAGGCCAATGGCGAGGAGCCGCCGGCGCAGCCACTCGGGCGCGGGGCCGTTTTTTAGACCGCGGAAATGCCGGCCCAGGAAGCAGCTACAGGCATCTTCGTATCCGGCCTCGAAATTCAGCTGTACATTGATGGGGCTATCGTAAGTGCCTTGCACCGGGGTCGCGTCCAGGGGTTTTAAAGTTCCCATCCCGGCGGCGGCCAGATCCCGGGCAATGCCGCGCACGCCCAGGCAGTCCTGTTTGTTTGGCGTGACATTGATATCGATCACTGGGTCGTCCAGGCCGGCCACGTCGGCGAAGGGCGCGCCCAGAGGCGCATCCTCCGCCAGATCGATGATGCCGTCGTGTTCATCGCTCAGGCCCATCTCGCGCTCGGAGCAGAGCATGCCATTGGACTCTTCGCCGCGAATATTGGACGGCTTCAAGACCATGCCCGTGCCGGGGATGGTGGTGCCGGAGGGCGCGAAAACGCCCTTCATGCCGGTGCGCGCGTTGGGCGCGCCGCAGACCACTTGCACTTGTTCGCTGCCCGTATCGACGATGCAGACCCGCAGCCGGTCGGCGTTGGGGTGCTGTTTGGCCTCGATCACATAGCCCACCGTGAACGGCGCCAACTCGGCCGCGCGGTCCTCCACGCCCTCCAGCTCCAACCCGATGGCGGTCAGCTTGTCGGTAATCTCCACTAAGGTGGCATCGGTTTCCAGATGGTCTTTCAGCCAGGCAAGGGTGAACTTCATCGTGACAGCCCTCCCGACATGGTCGGCACATCCAGCGGCACGAAGCCATAGTGATGCAGCCAGCGCAGATCGCAATCGAAAAAGGCCCGCAAATCCGGGATGCCATATTTCAGCATGGCGATACGGTCGATACCCATGCCCCAGGCAAAGCCCTGCCATTCGTTCGGATCCACGTCACAGGCTTCCAAGACGCGGGGGTTGACCATGCCGCAGCCGAGTATCTCCAGCCAATCGTCGCCCTCGCCGATGCGGATGTTGCCGCCCTCGTAACTGCAACCGATATCCACTTCGGCCGAAGGTTCGGTGAACGGGAAATAGCTGGGGCGAAAGCGGATGCGCAGGTTCTCGACCTCGAAGAAGGCTTCGCAGAACGCCTGCAGCGTGCCCTTGAGGTGGCCCATGTGGATATCCTTGCCGATCACCAGACCTTCGATCTGATGGAACATGGGCGTGTGGGTCTGGTCCGAGTCCGAACGATAGGTGCGGCCGGGCACCACGATACGGTGAGGGGGCGGGGTGTCCTGCATGGTGCGGATCTGCACGGGCGAGGTATGGGTGCGCAACACCATGGGCATGCCGTCCGGTCGCGGGGGCAAGTAAAAGGTGTCCTGCATCTGTCGGGCGGGATGTTCCGGGGGAATATTCAGGGCGGTAAAATTATGAAAATCATCCTCGATATCCGGCCCCTCAGCTATGGTGAAACCCATGTCGGCGAAGATCGCGGCAATCTCGTCCATGACCTGGCTGATGGGGTGAAGACGTCCCTGGGGCTGATGGCGCGCGGGCAGGGTAACATCGATACTTTCCGTCGCCAGGCGGGCTTCAAGCTCCGCCTCATGCAGGCCGGCCTTGCGTGCCTCGATGGCGGCGGCGACTGCCTCCTTGACTTTATTCAGGGCGGCGCCCGCGTCCCGCCGATCCTCGGGCGCCAACTGGCCCAGGCCCTTCATCTGCGCCGTGATCCTGCCCTTCTTGCCCAGGGCCGCGACGCGCACGGCTTCCAGCCCAGCCATGTCGGGGGCGGCGGCGACTTCAGCCAGCAGCGCGTCCTGTAAAGATTGAATATCCGTCGTCATGTTTTTGCCTTTCCGCGCCTGATGCGCGGCTGATTTTGAAATGAAAAAGGGGTCCGTCGCTGGACGGGCCCCTTTTTCGTAACGTCGTCATTTCGCGGGGCCCGATCTTGAGACCGAAAGCCCTTGGCCGTTGGCCTAAGCCGACAATGCGGCCTGCGCCTGATCAACCAGGGACTTGAACGCCTCAGGCTCGCGCACGGCAAGATCGGCCAGAACTTTCCGGTCGATCTCGATGCCCGCCTGCTTGAGGCCGCTCATAAATCGGGCGTAGTTGACGCCATGCTCCCGGCTGGCCGCGTTGATCCGCTGGATCCACAGGGCCCGGAAGACCCGCTTGCGCACGCGGCGGTCGCGGTAGGCGTATTGCCCGGCTTTTTCCACCGCCTGCTTGGCGATCCGGATGGTGTTCTTTCGCCGGCCTTGATAGCCAGATGCCAGTGCCAGAACTTTTTTGTGTTTGGCGTGAGATGTCACGCCGCGTTTTACGCGCGCCATTGTTTATTCTCCCCGCCTAGCCGTAAGGCATGAATTTTTTGATGATCTTGGCATCCGCCGCCGACATGATCTTGGAGCCGCGGTGTTCGCGGATCTGCTTGGTGGTGCGTTTGATCATGCCGTGCTGTTTGCCGGCTTGCTGGCGGCGGACCTTACCGGTCGCCGTCAGCCGAAAGCGCTTTTTCACGCTCGACTTGGTCTTCATCTTGGGCATTTCGATCCTCCTCTCGGGTCGGATAATGTCTTCTCGGATAATGTCTTCAAAGACATCTTGAAAAATGGCGGCCGGGCATGCCCAGGGTCAAAGCCCCGCGCCGGTGCGCCACACAGAACGGCGGTTTATAGACGCAGAGTTGCTGTCACGCAACAGGATAATTGGGCATTACCGGATGGCTCGATAGTTGGATACGGGGTTGTTGGTATCAGCGGTCACGCGGACAAATTTGGCTTTGTGGACTTGTTGCGCCGCCATCCATACAATCCGGCCCATGAGCCGACATAACCAGGTTAAGCAACATGCCTGAAGAACGCCTGCAAAGACGCCTGGCCGCGATCCTTGCGGCCGATGTGGTGGCCTATTCGCGGATGATGGCGGCGGACGAGGCGGGGACCCTTGGACGATTGAAGACATTGCGGACCGAGGTCTTTGATCCCACCACGGCGCAATTCAACGGGCGCATTTTCAAGAATACCGGTGATGGTGCCCTTGCCGAATTCGCCTCCGCCATGGATGCGGTGCAATGCGCGGTGGAGATCCAACGGGATGGCGGCGCGAAACGGTGCTTTGGAAGAGGACCAACGCACCCTGCTGCGCATTGGTATCAGCCTGGGCGATGTGATTGTCGAGGGCGATGACCTATTCGGCAACGGTGTCAACGTGGCCGCCCGCATGGAAGGGTTGGCGGCGCCGGGTGAGATCTGTATTTCCGAAAATGTGCACGAGCACGTGCGCAGTTCCCTGGAGTTCGAATTCGTTGATCTGGGCGCGCAGACGGTCAAAAACATTGACCAGCCGATCAGGTGCTATCAGGTGCGGCTCGGTTCAGGTGCCGGCACGGATCAACCAAAGTTGGCGGCAACAGATAAACCGTCCATCGCCGTGCTGCCGTTCGACAATATGTCGGGCGACGGCGAACAGGAATACTTTTCCGACGGCATCACCGAAGATATCATCACTGCACTGTCCCGCTTCCGCCAGCTTTTAGTCTTGGCGCGCAACACTTCCTTCACATTCAAGGGCCGTTCGGTCGATGTAAAGGCCGTGGCGAGGGAATTGAACGTCCGCTACGTGCTGGAGGGCAGCGTGCGCAAGGCCGGCAACCGGGTGCGGATTACTGTCCAGCTGATTGACGGTACATCGGGCAATCATCTCTGGGCGGAAAAGTACGACCGGGACCTTGAAGACATATTCGGTGTTCAGGACGAGATCACCCAGGTGGTCGCTGGCGCCATAGAGCCCGCGATTACCAAGGCCGAATTCGAGCGCGCCCGCCGTACCCCGCCCAGCAGCCTGGATGCATGGGCGATGTATTGACACGGCATGCATTATTTTCATTTGTGGACGAAGGAAGAAAATTAGGAGGCAAGACGTTTTTTTCGCGCCTCCATCGCACTTGATCCAAGTTTTAGCGCACCACACGCAAGCATTGCCCGGACATACAGCCGGGGTATTGTCCAGGAGCTGCCGGAAGACTTGGAGGAGCGCTGAAAGCTAGCCCTTGACGCAGCGCGGACAGCGGTCGCCCTGGATCGTGATGATGCTTATGCCCATGTGGGACTGGGCTTTGCCCAATTCCAGGCCAACCCCGATGCGGGGATCCGCGCTTTTGAAGAGGCGCTTTCAATAAACCCGAATTTGGCCATCGCTCATTTCGGTATCGCCAATGCGCTTATTTCGGGCCGACAGCCTGAAAGGGCCATTTCACATTTGGAAATTGCAACACGGCTAAGCCCCCGGGATCCATTAACCCCTGCAATTTGTCGCGTGATGGGAACTGCCTGCTTCGCCATGGGTGACTACGAATCCACGATCGAATGGTCGGCGAAAGCGGGCGCCGAACATACCTATATTGGCCGCCTAGGCGCCGTAAAACTGGCGGCATTGGCCCATCTTGGGCGTGAAAACGAAATGACGCGGGCGCGGGATGATTTGCTGAAAGCCATTCCTCATTTGACCATTTCCATTGCGCTTGGCATAAGCCCGGAATTTGGCGAACCCTACGCGGAGGGGCGGCGTAAAGCTGGTTTGCCGGAAGAGTAAGAGCGGCCTATTCCGCCGCCGCAGGTGCTGATTCGGGCATGGTTTCAGGCGTCGGCAGTTGTTTCGGCAGGACGGCGACGGCGGCCAGGATGATGACGGCGGTGCCGGCCAGAATACGGAACAGGGTATCAAAACCCCAGTTTTGATAGACAAAGGCGATCAGGGGCAGGGATACCGCCAGCACCGTGAAGCTGACCACATAGCGGACGCCGTAGATGCGGGCACGGTAGGCGCCCGAGGCGGTCTTGCCGATCATAAAGTCGTTGATGGGAATCTGGCCAAAGGCCCCCAGCATGAAGCCGAACGCCACCGCCAGGGCGATGCCGTCGGTCAATCCCGGCATGGCCGTGAAGAAGATTATTTGAATGACGGCCACGGTCATGAACACGGTGCGGGGGCCGTGGCGATCCAGCATGCTGCCGACAATCAACTGCGCGATGGAGGCCACGGCAAAGACCACAAAGGCCAGGGAGCCGATCACCGTTGCCACATCGCCCTGTCCGGCCGAGCCCACGCCGTCCAGCCATGCGGCCAGGTTGGCGGCCAGGCCCTGCAGGCGTTCATCGAATATTTTCGGCAAGGCGAAGGTCGTGGATTGAAAGATGATCGAAGATACGGCGGTGGTCAGGAACACAATGGCGGAAACCCGGATCAACAGGGCCCGGTAGTTGGCCGAGGCCGCCGGTGCCGCCCCGGCGCCCGCCTTTGGTTCATCCTCGCCGGCCCGTATGCTGTGCCAGCGCAGGGCCATGTAGGCAAAGCCCATGACAATGGAAAATATTCCGGGCACGACAAAGGCCATGCGCCAGCCGCCATGATCGATCATATAGCCCGTCAGCAGCGCGGCGCTGGCCACGCCCAGGTTGCCCCAGACACCGTTCATGGCGATGCGCATGCCGGTGTTCTTCCACTTCATGGTGACGATGGCCAGGCCCACGGGATGATAGATCGCCGCGAACATGCCGGTAACGAACAGGCCGATGCCGATTTGCAGCGGCGTTTGGGAGAACGAAGTTGCAATCGCCGTCAAGCCGATGCCGATAAAGAAAACCGTCATCATGCCGTCGCGGCTCCATTTATCCGCGATCCACCCCGCCGGCAGCGAAAACAGCCCAAACGCAAAGAAGCCCGGCGTCGCATAGATCAGAAGTGCCGCGTAACCGATGCCCCATTCCCGATAAAGAACCAGCGCGGCCACGGTGGCGAAGATCAAAGTGAACAGATGGTCCATGAAGTGACCAATGTTTAAAAATAAGAAGTATGTCCGGTCCCTATTCATGGGTCTTTCCGATCACCTGTTGTTGAAATCCCGCCCAAAAAGCCATGCTTGGCAATCTACGCTTGGCGGAAATGCGATGTCATGCCAAACTTCGTCGAATTCGTGCCAAAGTCATATGGTGATGAACCATGGCCGCCCGGAGGCCCCACAGCAAGTCCCACAGCACCGATCCCGACGACTATCAGCACTTGTCCCAGTCCATTGGGGCAATGTCGAAACATTTCACCGACGGGTTCGAAACGCCCCTGCATCACCATGCCCGCGACCAACTGCTGCATGCGGCCAGCGGCATCATGCGCCTGCACACGGAACTTCAAGCTTGGATCGTGCCCCGGGACAGCGCGGTTTATATCCCCGCCGGCACGCCGCACGCGGTTAGCATGCATGGCGCGGTGGAGATGCGGACTTTGTATATCGATACCTCGGTCGGCGAAGGGCCGCCCAGGGATTTTCGTGTTGTTGCCGTCTCCAAACTGTTGCGGGAGTTGATCCTGGCCCTCGGCGAGGAACCCATGGATTATGACCCAATGGGCCGCGGTGGTTTGATTGCACAAATGATCGCGTTGGAAATCGGCCGGGCGCGGGAGTTGACCCTGAATGTGCCCCTGCCGAAAGATCCCCGCCTGCAGCGGCTCTGCGCCGAGCTGCTGGCGGATCTGTCCGACCGGCGGACCCTGGAAGCCTGGGCGGAGGTCGCCGGCGCCTCGGCCCGCACCCTGGCCCGCCTGTTCAAACATGATCTGGGCATGAGCTTTAACCAGTGGCGTCGGCGCATACGCTTTCACGGCGCCCTGGAAGCGTTGAGCCGGGGGGAGACCATAGCCACCGTCGCCCATAGCCACGGCTATCGCAGCGCCTCGGCCTTTTCTGCCGCGTATCGCAAGGAGATGGGTATCGCGCCGTCGAAGGCCGCGGACTTGCGCTGACAGCGGCCGGGGGTTTGCAGTGGGAACATGTCACGCACGGTGCGGCCCTTTTGGACGCCACGGAGGCACGGGCCGCCCACCCACGGGCTTGCGATTTTTATCTTGCCACCGCGGGCATCGACGGTTGAGCCTTATTTGGTACCTGCCCGCCGCCTGGCCGGAGTTTGCTTTGCATCCTTTGGCGCGGCCCGTCGCAGCAAGGCGAATATTGTCAGGCAGACAAACAGCGCCAGTATCGGATAGAGGATCAGGTCCAGCCAGTTCTGGACGAATGCCGCCAAGCCCAAGGCCACCAGCACCCAAACCAGGACCGGCGTGAATGTACACACCGCCGTGATCAATATGCCAATAATACCCGCAAGTAACAGCCTATTTGACACGCTCTGCACCGTCAAATGCCAGCCCCATGCCGGAATAATTCGTCGCTCCGGTCGCGCTGACGTGGAGAAAAACTATAAATTACAACAGTTTGAACGATTCAATTAAGATATATAGTGCAGAGTCGCGCCAGGTCGATCAGTTCAGGTCCGGCGGATGGCGTCAAATGCCCGCCCGAACCAGGGGAAAGACTTCTTCCGAGAGCATTTGCATTTCGTCCAGAACCATTTTCTGGGGCATGCCGGGGAATTGCACCCCCATGACGAAGTGGTTGACGCCAAAGCGGCGGATCAGATCGAGGATTTGGTCCGCGATCTCCACCGGCGAGCCGAACAGGAAGCGGTCCCGTACCAGGTCTTCAAAATCAATGGCGAAATTGTTGTCACCCTTGGGCATCACCTTGTCCTGGCCCCATTCATGATAGGCGCTGTACTTGGC
>JAPYUH010000072.1 GCA_029936195.1 Alphaproteobacteria bacterium | reverse complement strand
CCGTGCTGACCGCGTCTCGACATGGGTAACAGTTTTTGGTCATGACATAGGTTACAGTTTATCCGGCTTATGCGTCATTTTCTTCCGTCTTTTTTGCTTGATGGGCATGATGCGAAGCATTTTGTTCTCTCCCTTGATGGTGCCGAGGATAATGGGGCCGTACTTGACCAGCCATGTCCGCTCGCCGATTTGCCATAGGCCAACCGGTTCACCCTTGAGGGCCGACGATATGAAAGCCGTTCGGCCCTTCCATTTAATCTCACCGTTGGAGCGCACCTTGCGGACCTGACAGCTCTCGTCATAGTCCGGCGAGCGGAGCTGTCCGTCCCACGTCCGGGGCGAAGGGCTATAGACCTCCGCCGGCGGGATCTGACCCAGGGCCTGATGGGGCCGTTCGTGGTTGTATATCTGTTTGAAGTCACGAAAGCGCAAGATCTGTTCCGCCAGGCTATCGGCCGGCGGGCTTGCCGTATCCTGCTTCAAGGTCAGGTGCATGCGTTCATGACTGCCGTTCTGCTGCGGCTTGCCCGGCTCAATACGTTCGGGCAGAACACCGACCTTGATCAGCTTCACCGCCAGCCGTGACAGCCCCGCCGCGCCCCGGCTGGCGAAGGGCGGACCATTGTCGGACAGCACCACAAGCGGCAGACCGAATTCCCGGAAAGCCGCCTCGAACAAGGGCCAGACATGGGCCTCGTCACAGCGACCCACCGCCTCCAAGCACAGCAGATAACGGCTGTAGCGATCGGTCATGGTAAAGGGATCAACCTGGATGCCGTCGCCGGTCAGAAACCAACCCTTGAAATCCACACACCAGATATCGTTTGCAGCTTGGCAAGGACTCAAAGGATGACCCATGCCCGGCGTGCGAACCCGGCGTTTGCGGGGCCGAACCAGGCCGGCCCGGACGAACTGCCGGCCCATGGACGAGGCCGAGGGCCAGGTCCTCTCCGGCGCCGTCCGATCCAGATAAGCCTTGACCTTGTCCGGACCCCAAGTCGGATTGCGCAGACGCACCGCGACAACCGCCTCGATCACCGCCTCGTCCATGGCGGCAGGGTTGCTAAGGGGGGCCCGCGACCGCGCCTCAAGACCAACAAAGCCCGACTCGCCATAGCGTGCCAGCCATTTGTGGACCGTCTTCCGGCTGATCCCGAACTCCCGGCACAAGGCACTAATGCTCTCGGCGCCATCGAGATAGGCCGCTACAAAACACATTCGTTCATTCATCGCACAAGTCTCCGTCCAAGGCATCGGCTGGTCCTCCCAGCCGACAGTGTGGACTGTTACCTATGTCGTGACGTAAATGTGTTACCTATCTCGTGACACAGCACCGAGCCACCCGCTCCCCCACCCGGCCACCCATTCATGATGATTACGTGGGTGGCCGGGTGGGGGAGCGGGCGGATCGGCCGACTAAAATAGGAGAGAGTCATGCGGGCACTGATCTGCCGGGACTGGGGCGATATCGATACATTGGAAATGGCCGACATAGCCGTGCCGGAACCGGGGCCGGGTCAGGTGCTGCTGGATATCGTGGCCAGTTCGGCCAACTTCGCCGACAGCATCATGGTGGCCGGAAATTATCAGACCAAGCCGGATTTTCCGTTTTCCCCGGGCCTGGAAGGTGCTGGACGGGTCGCCAAACTGGGTCCGGGCGTCGAACACCTCCAGGTGGGCGATGCGGTGATGGCCAAGCTGGCCCACGGCGGCTTCGCCGAACATGCCGTGGCGGAGGCGGCCGAAACCTGGCCGCTGTTTGACGGCATGGATTTTGGCATCGGGGCGGCCTTCGCCGTGGCCTATCTCTCCGCCCATGTGGCGATCCGCTGGCAGGGCCGGCTGGAGGCGGGGGAGACCTTGCTGGTGTTGGGCGCCGCCGGCGGCTCCGGCCTGGCGGCGGTGGAGATCGGCAAGGCCATGGGCGCGCGGGTGATCGGTGCCGCCTCCAGCGCCGAGAAACTGCGAGCGGTGCTTGAACATGGCGCCGACGAGGCGGTCAATTACGTGGTGCGCAATCTGAAGGATCAGGTCTTGGCATTGACCGATGGCCAGGGTGCCGATGTTTGCTTCGATCCGGTCGGCGGGCCGTTATTTGACAGCGCCCTGTCCTCTCTCGGCTGGGGCGGGCGCTTCGTGCATTTCGGCTTTGTCGCCGGGGTGCCGCAAGTGCCGGCCAACCGCCTGCTGGTGAAGCATCGATCGGCCTTGGGCTCATCCCTGCGTTATTTCCAGGCCCGCCGTCCCGATCAGCTGACCCAATCCATGGCCGAGCTGGCGGACTATTACGCCCAGGGCACCCTGAAACCCATCATCAGCCACCGCTTTCCCCTGGAACAGGGCGTCGAGGCCTTGCGCCTGCTGACCGAGCGGCGCGCCATCGGCAAGGTGGTCGTGGACGTGGCGCCGGAATAGGAGAGAGAACAGATGACACTTCACGTTAGAGATCACGGCCCCCACGTCGCCATCATTACCATGGACAATCAGGCCAAGCGCAACGCCCTGAGCCGCGATGACTTGCGCGATTTGGGCGAACTATGGCTGCGCTTGCAGGATGGCCCCCACCGTTGTCTGATTTTGACCGGGGCGGGGGAGCAATCATTTTGCGCCGGCGCCGATCTGTCGGGCGATCTGTCCGCCGGACCGGAATTGTCCGAGATGATCCACAAGGGCCTGTTGAAGTATGGTGCCTACCGCAAACCCATCATCGCCGCCGTCAACGGCGATTGCGCCGGCGGCGGGGTGGAACTGCTGCTCTCGACCGATATCCGGGCGGCCGCGCCCGAGGCCCGCTTCGGCCTGCCGGAGGTGCGCTGGGGCGTCTACCCCTTTGGCGGCGCCGCCCTGCGCCTGCGCCAGCAGATTAGCCATGTTCATGCCATGGAGCTGATATTGAGCGGCCAACTGATCGATGCGGCGGAAGCCGCCCGCATCACCCTGATCAACCGGGTCCTGCCCCGGCCCGAACTGATGCCCTGGGCCATTGGCATGGCGGAAACCATCGCCGCCAACAGCCCCATGGCGGTACAGGCGGTAAAGGAACAAGTCTCGGCCACGGACGATGCCCTGAACCGGCCCCGGGAGGAGCTGGAGCAGGTCTTGGGCGACCGCGTGCGCGCCAGCCCCGATTTCACCGAGGGCGTCGCCGCGTTTCAAGCCAAGCGCCCGGCAAATTTCGATTAACGGCAGGTATCGCTATTCAAACCTGTCGCCCGGCGACAGGTCCATGCCGCGCAGGCAATCGGCGGCCTCCATAACGCCTTTTCCCGGCCTTTGCAGACGCAACAGGCGCAGGGCCCCGGCGCCGCAGGCCACGGACAGGCCGTCGTTCTGAATTGTGCCGGGCGGGCCGCCATCCGCCGCCGCCGATGCCGCCACGGCCTTGGACACGGCCTCGGCCAGCAGGATCTTGATACGTTCGCCCCGCCATTGGCACCAGGCGCCCGGAAATGGAGACAAACCCCGGATCAGGCAATCCAAGTCGTTCGCCGATGCCGTCCAATCGATGCGGGCCTCGGCCTTGTCAATTTTTGCGGCATGGGTGATGCCTACAGCCGGCTGGGCCCGTGGCTGCAATTCCCCCGCCGCCACGCCGCGCAGGGCCTGGACCATCAAGGGCGCCCCCAATTGCGCCAGATCGTCATGCAGGGACCCCGCCGTATCCCGCGGCCCGATGGGCCGTTCGGCGCGCAGCAGTTCGGGGCCCGTGTCCAGGCCCTGGTCCATGGCCATGACGCAAACGCCGGTTACACTGTCGCCGGCCATCACCGCCCGCTGGATCGGCGCCGCGCCGCGCCAACGGGGCAGAAGCGAGCCGTGCAGGTTAAAGCAACCCAGGCGCGGTGCCGCCAGTATGGCCGCCGGCAGGATCAGGCCGTAGGCCACGACCACCGCCGCATCCGCCCTATGAGCCGTGAATTCGGCCTCGACCTCGGCCGTTTTCAGGCTGGCCGGGGTATGGACGGGAATATCGCGGTCCAGGGCGGCTTGGTGCACGGCCGTGGGCCGCAGTTTGCGGCCGCGCCCGGCCTGGCGGGGGGGTTGGGTATAAACGGCGGCAATGTCCATGTCCGGCGCTTGGCACAAGGCCGCGAACGTCGGCAGGGCGAAATCCGGCGTGCCCATGAAAACCAGGCGCAGTTTCCTTTTTGGCATCAGGCGGTGACCTTTTGCCGCCTTATTTTTTCCAGCTTGCGCAGGATCATGCCCCGTTTGACGGCGGACAGATGATCCACGAACAACCGGCCCTTGAGGTGATCCATTTCGTGTTGAATACAGCGCGACAACAGGCCGTCGGCCCGCAACTGTTGGGGCGCGCCGTCATAATCCAGGTAGTCCAGGGTGATGGCTTCGGGCCGGGGCAGATCGGCGAATTGATCAGGCAGGGACAGGCAACCCTCGTTATAGGTCTCGATCCGGTCGGAATATTCGACGATTTCGGGGTTGATCAGGAACAGCGGCGCGTCGTCTTCCTCGTCGCGGGAGACATCAACCGTGATCAGACATTTCGCCACCCCCACCTGCACCGCCGAAAGGCCGATGCCCGGCGCCAGATACATGGTCTCCAGCATATCATCGAGCAACTTACGCACTGCGTCATCGACCACGTCGACGGGCTTGGATTTTACCTTCAACCGCCGGTCGGGGGCGGTGATAATAGGGAGGATGGCCATGATTCGTTCACTAAGATTGGACAAATTATATGGGTCTCTATCACCGTACCTTGGTATTTGGCAATATGTCGCTGAAACCAGGTCAAGGCTGGGAAGAAGGATCGTGGAATGGAAATCTTAATCGGCGCCCTGGCCGCCACCACATTGTTGCTGCTGGCGGGCGGCGTGGCATATTTCTTGTGGCAACGGCGCGCGCCCCAAGGGTTGAGCCCGGATGACGAACGCCTGGATGCCCTGGCCGCCACCGCCGCCACCCTGGCCACAGCCCAGGCGGATCTGGGCGGCCGGCTGACCCAGATGTCGGAGCAATCGGCGGTCGAACGGGCGGAGTTGCTGCGCACCTTGCAGGAACGCCTGGACGGGGTCAGCAAACGCATGGGCGACAGTCTGGAAAAATCCGCCACAAAGACGGCCTCGTCCCTGGGCGAATTGGGCAAGCATCTGAACGTCATCGATCAGGCCCAAAAGAATATTTCGGACCTGGCCGGCCAGGTGGTGGGGCTGCAGGATATTCTGGACAACAAACAGACCAGGGGCGCCTTTGGCGAGGTGCAGCTGGAAAATCTGGTGATCTCGATCCTGCCGCCCTCGGCCTATGACTTTCAGGCCTCGTTGTCGAACCAGCGGCGGGTGGATTGCCTGATCCAGCTGCCGCAACCCCCCGGCCCCATCGCGGTTGATGCCAAATTTCCCCTGGAAAGCTATCATGCCCTGCGCCAGGCAGAGGATGATAGCCAGCTAAAGGCGGCGCAACGGGCCTTCCGGGCGGCCATCGGCAAGCATGTCAAGGATATCCAGGAACGTTACATCCTGCCGGGCGAAACAGCGGACAGCGCCTTGATGTTCCTGCCGTCGGAGGCGGTCTATGCGGAACTGCATGCAAATTTCCCCGAAGTGGTGGAGCAATCCTATCGGGCCCGGGTCTGGATCGTCTCTCCCACCACCCTGATGGCGACCCTGAATACGGTGCGCGCGGTTTTGAAGGATGCCCGCATGCGGGAACAGGCCGGCGTCATTCAGGCGGAGGTGTTGAAACTGCTGGATGATGTGAAGCGTCTGGACGATCGCACCCAAAAACTGCAAACCCATTTCGGCCAGGCCGGCAAGGATCTGGACCTGATCGCCACCTCAACCAAGAAAATCACCCGCCGCGCCGAGCAGATCGAAGACGTGCAATTGGCCGATGATGACCCAGACGCCCTGGAGCCGTCCGCCCCGAAACCGTCCGAAGTCGAGGCGCCCGGCCCCGGCGCCGACATCGTCGATCTGCCAAAGCGCGGGGCGTGAGCGATTTCAAGCTAAATTGAAATGCGCTAGAACACCGAAAATCCATTCGCGTATTCGAAATACAACTCTTTGGCCCGGCGGCCGATGGGGCCCGGCTGCAATTCGCGCTCCTCGAACCTGGTGACGGGGCGGATCTTGGCATGGTTGCCGGACGAGAATATCTCGTCGGCGTTGGCCACGTCATCCACGGTCAAGGTGCCTTCGATCACTTCGATGCCATCATCGCGCAGCAATTGGATGGTGCGCTGGCGGGTGACGCCGTTCAGGAAGGTGCCGTTGATGGCCGGGGTCATGGCGACGCCGTCCTTGACGATCCACAAGTTGGACGAGAGGAACTCGGCCACGTTGCCGTTGGGGTCCAGGATCACCGCATTGTCAAAACCGCGCTTGGCGGCATCGGTCAGGGCCAGGGCGGTGTTGGGGTAGAGGCAGGATGCCTTGGCGGTGGTCGGCGCCATGTCCCGGGCCGGTCGGCGGCGGGACGACATGCAGACGCTGAACGGGCCTTCGGGCGGCAGGGGGTTGTTATAGATCGCCAGCACGAACTCGGTGCTGTCGGGGTCCGGGGTGAGGAAGCCTTCGCGGGCGAAAAACATGGGCCGGATATAGAGCTCCATGTCCCGGGGCAGCTTGCGCACCCCTTGCCGGCATAATTCCGCAATCTCGCCCGGCTCCATCTTTGGCGCCAACAGCATGTTGGTGGCGGACGAGACCAGGCGGGCGCAATGTTCCTCCACATCGGGCACCAGGCCGCCAATACTTCGCGCGCCGTCGAAGACCACGGATGCCATCCAAAAGGCATGGTTCATGGGCCCGATAAGCATGGGCTGTTGTTCATGCCAATCGCCACCGTGAAAGAAGACCGCTTCCATCTGTTTACTCCGTCCTTATTCCGACCACCGTGAGCCGTTCCGGGCAGTCAAAATAGCGCCAAATACAGTGGAAGCAACCTATCCCTCGTCAAGTGCCGCCAGCATTTTCGGCGGCGAAATCGGCAGGGACGTCAGCCGTACCCCCGTGGCGTCCTCCACCGCGTTGGCGACGGCGGCCATGACGGGGACAATATTGGCCTCGCCCACGCCCTTGACGCCAAAGGGGTGATCGGGGTTCGGCACCTCGACCACCACCGCATCGATCATCGGCAGGTCGGAAGCGAGCGGCATGCGGTAATCGAGGAAGCCGGTGTTCTCCATGCGGCCGTCAGCGCCATAGATATATTCCTCGTTCAAGGCCCAGCCGAGGCCCTGGACCACACCGCCCTGGATCTGCCCCTCCACGTAGGAGGGATGAATAGCCCGGCCGGCGTCCTGGGCCGCCGTGAAGCGCAGGACTTTGATGAAGCCGGTTTCGGGGTCCACTTCCACATCACAGATCTGCGTTGCCACGCCGGGCCCCACGCCCGTGGGATTGACCCCGGCGCTGCCGACAATAGGTCCGCCGGTGGCGGATTTTTGCGCCGCGATCTGGGCCAATGAAAGCGGCTCAAAATCGCCCACGTTCGACGAGGCCGGCTTGGCATGGCCGTCTTCCCAGATCACGCCCTCGGGGTCCACGTCCCAAATGCGGGCGGCGCGGACGCAAAGTTCGGTGATGACTTCCTTGGCGGAATTAATCACAGCCAAACCGGAAGCCAAGGTCACCCGGCTGCCGCCCGTCACATGGGTGTAGCCCACGTTGGCGGTATCGGCCACGGTGGCGCGGACCTGGTCATAGTCAATGCCCAGGGTCTCCGCCGCCATGATCGCCATGGAGGCCCGCGATCCGCCCACATCCGGGCTGCCCGTGGCCACCACCGCCGTGCCGTCGTCATTGATGGCCAGGGTCGCGGCGGAATCTCCGCCGCCGTTGAACCAAAAGCCCGAGGCCACGCCCCGGCCCTGGTTCGGCCCCAAGGGCGCCTTATAATGGGGGTGCTCCATCAACGCCTCGATGGTTTCCGCATAGCCGATGGAATTGAAGGTCTGGCCGAAAATGGTTTTGGAGCCGTTGCGCGCGGCATTCTTCAGGCGGAAGGCCAAGGGGTCCAGGCCCAGTTTCCGCCCCAGCACATCCAGGGTGCTCTCCACCGCGTAGGCCGCGATGGGGGAGCCCGGCGCCCGATAGGCCGCCGCCTTGCCCCGGTTGACCACCACGTCGTGGGCCACCGCCCGGGCATTGGCCAGGTCATAGCGGGAGAAGGCGCACATGGCGGCGCCGATCACCGGCGCGCCGGGGAAGGCCCCGCCGCCGAACCACAAGGTCGCCTCGGCCCCGGTAACGGTGCCGTCCTTCGTGGCGCCGATCTTGACCTTCATGACGCTGTCCGAGGTCGGGCCGGAGGCCTGGAAAACCTCGATCCGGGACATCACAATCTTAACCGGCAGGCCGGCCTTGCGGGACAACGCCACGGCCAAGGGCTCGAGATAGACCACGGTCTTGCCGCCAAAGGCGCCGCCAAGCTCGGACGGGATCACCTTGAGATCCGCATGCTTCATGCCCAGCAGCTTGCAGACCACGGCGCGGGCCACGAAATGCCCTTGGGTGCAGGTCCACAATTCCGCCTGGCCGTCCTGGTTAAAACGGGCCACGGCGGCGTGGGGTTCGATATAGCCCTGATGCACCGCCTCGGTGGAAAATTCCATTTCCACCACTTCGTCCGCCGCGGCGAAACCGGCGGCGAGATCGCCTACTTCAAACTCGGCATATTTAGCGATGTTCGATGGCGCGGTGGGTGCTGGGTCCATGCCCATGGTGATCTGATCTTCATGCAGCAGCGGGGCGCCGGGCTTCATGGCATCGGCCACGCCGGTGACATGGGGCAGCACTTCGTAATCCACCTCGATCAGCTTTAACGCCTCGTTGGCGATGGCGGTGGAGGTAGCGGCGACGGCGGCCACGGCATGGCCCTCGTACAGAGCCTTTTCCCGCGCCATGACATTGCGGGTGATATGTGCCAGATTTTGCTGCACCCGTGCCGGTCCGGCATAGACCGACGGCTGATCGAGAATATCGGCGGAGGTGATCACCGCCTTCACCCCCTTCAAGGCCTCGGCCTTGGCGGTGTCGATGCCCCGGATGCGGGCATGCGCGTGGGGGCTGCGCAGGACCTTGCCCACCAGCATGCCCGGCAGGTTGAGGTCGGCGCCGTATTGGGCGGCACCCGTCACCTTCTCAACCCCATCGGGCCGGATCGGGCGCTTACCGATCCATTTAAACTGCTGGCTGTTGTCGTTCATGTTGGCATCCTTTGGCTATGCGAAAAAATTCCTGGGAATAATAATACTGCCCCGAACAGGGGCAACACAAGCGGGCCTCTTGCCAAAGCGGCGGCTTCGTTCCACGATCGGCATTCAACGAGGTGATAATCCGCGAGGTGGGTGCCATGCTGTTCCGTCAATTGTTTGATCCGCAATCCGGCACCTATTCTTATTTGCTCGCCGACACCGATGCCGGCGAAGCGGTCCTGATCGATCCGGTCTACGAACAGGCCCGGCGGGATCAGGCATTGTTGAGCGAACTGGGCCTGAAACTGCTCTACAGCCTCGAAACCCATGTCCATGCCGACCACGTCACGGGGGGGTGGCTGTTGCGCAGCGGCATGGGCAGCCAGATCGCCTTGTCCGCCGGCGCCGGGGCGAATGGCATGGACCGCCTATTGCGCCATGGCGACAGGATCGAATTCGGGGCCCGGTATCTGAGTGTGCGGGCCACGCCGGGGCACACTTCGGGCTGCATCTGTTTTGTCCTCGACACGGAGGAGATGGCTTTCACCGGGGATTGCCTGTTGATCCGGGGGTGCGGACGGACGGATTTTCAGGATGGTGACGCGGGCCAGATGTACCAATCCATCCACACCCAGATATTTACCTTGCCCGACCATTGTCTGCTCTACCCCGGCCACGACTACAAGGGCCTGACGACTACCAGCGTGGGTGAGGAGAAAGCCTTTAACCCGCGCCTGGGCGGGCAGTTGAGCCAAAGCGATTTTGTCGGCTTCATGGACAATCTGGGTCTGGACCACCCCAAGAAAATGGACATTGCGGTGCCGGCGAACCTGCAATGCGGCCGCCCCGAGGACGACAATATCCCCGCGGACGAGCCGGCCTGGGCCAACCTGACCTATACCTTCGCCGGCATCTGGGAGGTTCAACCCCATTGGCTGGAAGAAAACCCCGGCGTGGCGCAAATACTGGACGTGCGCGAAGCGGACGAATTCGACGGTCCCTTGGGCCGCATCGCCGGCGCCACGTTGATACCCCTTGGCGATCTCGCCAATCGTTCCGGGGAGCTGGACCAGGAAAAACCCGTCGTCGCCGTCTGCCGCGCGGGCGGCCGTTCGGCCCAGGCGACGGTCATTTTACGCCGGGCCGGTTTCACCGACATTGCCAATCTGGCCGGCGGCATGCTGCGCTGGCGCGCCCAGCACTGCGCGGTCGAGGGCGGGCGGGATTGACCGACGCGCCGCCCTATCCGGTTCCGACGGCGTTCCGGGCGGCGATGTAGCCCCAGGTAAGACAAGGGCCCAGCGTGGTGCCGGCGCCCAACCCCTTGGAGCCAAAAGCGTTCGCCATGACATTGCCGGCGGCGTACAGGCCGCCAATGACCTCGCCCTGGTGGTCCAGAACCTCTGCCCGCTGATTGGTGCGGGCCCCACCCTTGGTGCCCAGAAAGCCGGCCTTGAACGGCATGGCGTAATACGGCGGGCGTTCGATGCTGCCCAGGGTGGGGCTGGGCTCATGGGCCGGGTCGCCGCCCCGGGTGCGGTCCCAGATGCTGGCACCCCGGCCGAAATCTTCATCCACCCCGGCGCGGGCAAAATCCGAAAACCGGGCCGCCGTGGCCGCCAGACCGGCGCCATCCACATCAATCAGGGCGGCCAATGCGGCCAGCGTGGGCGCCTCGAACCGGTTACCGGGGACCGCACGGGACGGCATGGCGTGGGGATAGCAGGCCGCGAACTGGCTGTCATAAATGCGCCAGGCGGGCAGGTGGGCGGGGGTGCCGGTGGTGGGGTCCATCTCGGCAAATGCCAGGCCGATGTTCATCTGCTTTTCGTTGACGAAGCGGCGGCCGTGGCGGTTGACGATCATTGAATGGGGCAGGAAATAGTCGGCGGCCGGCTGACCGGTCAATTGCCCTTCATACATTACCGGTGATACGCCCATCACCAGCGCCTGGTCCATATGATCCAGTTGCGCGCCCACGGCCGCCGCCATGCGCTGGCCGTCGCCCGTGTTGGTGCGGGGCGAGGCGGTCCATTCCACGGGACCGGGGAAGTGTTCCGCCATCATCTCGCGGTTCCATTCAAAGCCGCCGCTGGCCAGGACCACGCCCTGGGCCGCCATAACGGTCACGGGCTGGCCCCGCCGTTCCACCACCAGGCCGGTAACCTGGCCGCCGGCAGCCGTGCATAGTTCAGTCGCCGCCGTGTCGAGCCAGACCTGAACGCCCTGATCCAGGCAGCCTTTCAGCAGGCCGATGGTCAGGGCCCGGCCGCGGGGGTGCGCGCCGGTCAGCTTGCGCCAGAGCAGGCGCGGCAGCAGCCGGGGCAGATGTTTTCTTGGATTGGCATAAAAGTGATTGTCGATCATTTCGTCATAATTGATCCGCATATCGGCAGTCGGGGCGCGGACCTTGTCCCGCCAGGGCCCAAGCTGGCCGATGCGGATGGGGGCGGGGCACAGATTGCGGCCCTGGGCCATGCCGCCCGTGGCCTCGGCATAGGGATCGGGGTCCCGGTTCATGATGAAGCGGGTGGGACTGTGCGCCTCGACGAATTTCAACATCCGGGGCGCGTGGTCCACGAAGGCGGCCCACAGCGGCTCCTCCCGGTTGTGCCAGCCGTCCGGCGATACGGCGCGGATATAGTCCAGGGCCTTTTCGGGGCTGTCGCGCAAACCATGGTGGGCCATGAGGTGATTGTTGGGCAGCCAGATGCCGCCCCCCGACATCGCGGTGGTGCCGCCGACCAGGGTCGATTTTTCCACCACCAGGGTCCGGGCGCCCGCGACACTGGCCGTCAGCGCGGCCGACAGGCCGGCCGCGCCAGAACCGATCACGACGACGTCAAACTGTTCAGGATCAGCCATGACGATCCCTTACGGCGCCTGGATACGCAGGGTCGCCGGCGTCCATTGGCGCCGGCGCCGTTGCCATTTTCCATTTTCGTCTTCGCCGTCCAGGACCAGCGGCGCGGGTTCCGGAAAAAGCTCCCGCGCATCCAGGGCATTGACCATGACGTTGGCATAGGCCTCATCGCCCCGTGCCATATAGGCGGAGACATAAACGCCGCATTTGCGGCAGATCAGGTAGTCGGTGACCCGCAGGCCGAAGCGGTAGCGTTCCAGAAGGTTTTCATCATGAACGGTAATGGCAAGCCGGCCCGCCGGGTTCGAGACCGACCGCGCGTCATGCTTGCGGCAGCACGAGCACTGGCAGGCGCGCACGGAGGTATCCGCCGCCGCTGTCGGCGTTGTGTAGTCGATCACCAGATTGCCACAATGGCAGCCGCCGTGAAATTCATGCATCAGGTTTGCTCCAGCAAGGCCGCGACGTGGTCCCGGCCCCGTTTGTGCAAAGTGGCATAGGTTTCGCCGTCGATATTGGCGCCGCAGATCAGGATGACGGTGCGTTTGCCCCGCAGACGTTCGCGCAAGGGGCCAAGGGCGGCGGCCATGGCGGCGCCGGCGGCCGGTTCCACGGCCAGTTTGCCCTCCTCCTGCAAGACCACCAGACCGGCCAGGATCTGATCATCGGTAATTCTGACCACGTCATCCACATAGGCGCGGATCACCGACAAACCGAACGGCAGCGAAAACGGCGGGCCCAAGCTGTCGGCGATGGTATCCACCTTGTCCAGTGTGACCGGTTTGCCCGCCGCCAGGCTTTGGCTGACGCTGTCGGCGCCCACGGGTTCCACGCCATAGACTGCGCAACCGGGGTTGATCAGTTTGACGCCGGCGGCCACGCCGCTGATCAGACCGCCGCCGCCCACCGAGACCACGACGGCTTCCGCGTCAGCCCCCAGCGCTGCAATGTCGTCCATGATCTCCAGCCCCACGCCGGCGGCGCCCAGGGTTGTGTTGATGCCCTCGAACGGATGAATGAACATCCGCCCCTCGTCACGCGCCAATCGTTCGGCCTCGCCAATGGCGGCCAGCCCGCCTTCCGCCATGATGATCTCGGCCCCTTCGCCCCGGGCCAGGGCGACCCGGAAGGGATTGGCGGTGGATTGCATTACCACCTTGGCGCCCATGCCCAGTTGCCGGGCGGCCCAGGCCGCGGCAATAGCGTGATTGCCGGCGCTGGCCGCCGTGACGCCCTTGGCCCGGTCGGCTTCCGGAATAGCCCGGGCCACGGACAGAGCGCCCCGCGCCTTGAAGGTGCCGGTGTGTTGGTAGCATTCCAGTTTCAGGTAGACCTCGGCGCTTTCCAGCGCCTGGGCAACGGCGGGGGAGGCCAGGCGGGTCAGAGGCGTCCTGATCACCGATCCCGCCAATTCACCATGGCGGGCGCGGGCGGTGGCGAGATTAAGGGTCGCGGGATCAAATTCCATACTGTCCGTCATTGCCCGATCCTTCGCGGCTGCGTCATACTGTGGCCTCTTTTATAGCGCCAATCACGCCGGGGAGGGCGAAATGGATTTTTATCATGAAGGCATGCGCGAACTGCAGGACCGTTACGAGGGCCGCGCCGTGGCCGACCGCCTGGAAGCACACCGCGCCCGCGCATCTTTCAATGACGACGATCGGGGCCTGATTGAAAGCGCGGCCTTTTTCTTTCTGGCCAGCGCGGCGGGGGGAAATGTGGATTGTTCCTTCAAGGGCGGGGAACCCGGTTTCGTGCGCATCACCGGGGAGCGGGAATTGACCTGGCCCGATTACGACGGCAACCGCATGTATCGCAGCCTGGGCAATATTTTTTCTAGCCCCCGCGTTGGATTACTATTTCTAAGCTTCGAAGGCGGCCGGTTCGACGGCTCGGCCGCCCGCCTGCGGGTGACGGGACGCGCGAGCATAATCGATGATGACCCAACAATGACGGATTGGCCCGGCGCAAAGCGGCTGATCCGTCTTGCAGTGGACCGGGTATTTCCAAATTGTCCCCGCTATATTCCCAAGTTTGCGGCGGTGGAGCCCTCCGTCTTCACACCGAAGGAGGGCTATGAACCGCCCGACCCCCCGTGGAAGGCGCGGGATTTCGTCAAGGATATTTTTGACGCCGAGCGGGGTTGATCAATTCACCTTGGCCAGCATATCGGCCATGGTTTTGTGGAAATGCACGATGGCCTTTTCGAAACGGCCATAGGTGAAGTGGCTGTTGGCGCCGCTGGCCATGCCGTTCTGAATTTCGATGGTGACGTCCCGGTCTTCAATGTTGCCGGTGTCCTTGACGAATTCGGCATCGCGGCGGGCATCCGCCTTGGTTTCATCCGAACCATCGGTGCCCCGGCTGGTCAGGCGGTAGCAGATATATTTGGTGCGGGTGGGCGAGATCGGCTCGGCGATTTGCACCGCCGTGTGCCGGGACAGCACGGCGACCAGGACATTGGGGAACAGGTGATAGGCATAGGTGACCAGACCATCGATGCGCCGCTGCTCGCGGGGGACCTCGCGCACCTTCTCGATCCGGCGGAAGGGGAAGGTCACGCGGGAGCTGGGGCCAAAGGTCTCGACCACGTTCAAATTGTCAAAGCCGTACGGATAGAAGGATTTCGAATGGGTTAGTTTGATGTGATAGCCCTCCATGCCGGCCTCGGCGAAGAGCTTCCAATTGACGTCGAATTCGAATTCCACTGCGTCGATCAGGACCTGTTCCGGGCCGATAAAATCCGGACAGTCAAGCAGACCGCCATCCGTCACCGGATCTTCCTGGGTGACAAAGATCATGCCATGTCGCTCTGTGGCGGTGACGGAAACCAGGCCGTAGTGCCCTCGGTCAAGATCGGGGAAGCCGTTTTCATTGGGGATATGACGCAAACGCCCGTCCAAATTATAGGCCCAGCCGTGATAGCCGCAGACAATGGTTTTGGTACAACCCGACCCATCCGCCAGCTTCATGCCGCGATGTCGGCAGGCATTGCGAAAGGAGCGGACCACGCCATCCTCGCCCCGCACCGCAATGATCGGCGTGCCGGCGGCCTGCCGCGCCACATATGAGCCGGTATCGGGCAAGGCGGCGGCGGGGCAGAACGGTAAGGGCAGGCGGCGAAACAAGGCGCGCTCGGCCGCGAAGCGTTCGGGCGAGGAATAGTTGACGATGGGTTCGCGCCAACCGCCATCACCCAGATCGGTGGTCTTGTTGTCAATATGATCGAAAACCCGGTCGATCACCTCATTGTCGGAAAGAAGGCCTGCCATACGCACCGCTCTCAAAAAAAATACTTTATGCGTCGGCATACAGGCCTTGTTCGCGGCGGCTGTCAAGGATACAGCAATCATACTAAGTGACGCCGACAAAGGAGTGAGAGATGCGCGGAGAACCGGATATCGATACGGGTTTCGACCCAGCCAGACACGAGATGTGCGAAAGCTACTATTTCGAGGACGTGAAAGTGGGCGATAAATTCCCCATTCCCTCCCGGACATTGGCGGATGCGAATTTCGCCGCCTTTCAATTGGCCTCCGGCGACAATCACCCCATTCACTACGATATCGAATACTGCCGCGCCCGTGGTCACGAAAACCTGCTCGCCCACGGTTTCCAGGCCCTGATCCAGACAGCGCCCGGCGCCGGCATGCTGCCGCATTATTTCGGCGACGCCCTGATTGCCTTTATCGAACAGTCGTCCAAATTCCTGAAGCCGCTTTACGCCGGCGATACGGTGTATCCCATGTTGCAGGTCACCGCCCTGGAACCCGGCCGCACCACCGGCGTCGTCGTCCTGCGCTCCACCCTGCACAACCAGCGGCGGGAGTTGATCCTGGAGGGCATGCAGAAGCTGCTGGTGCGCAAACGGGGTTAGAGATTGCTACCATTGCCAATGTCGCCTGTTGACCTGGCAATCCAGGGCGGCATGGCCAGAAAACTTGTTTTACTGGCCTATCCGTCGCCGAATATTCCGGTCTCCCGGCCATCAATGCTGCGCAGGTTCTTCTTGCGCCAAAATTCCTCGACTCCCTTGGGGCCCAGGTCTTCGTATAACGGGACCAGTTCGCTTTCCCCTCGGCTTTCGACAAAATTCATAATGGGCACGCCGGTGCCGCACGAGGTTTGCACCAAGTCGATGCTCAGATCGAAAATTTGCCGGCTGCCAGCCAATTCGGGAAAATCCGCGGCGGCATCCTGCCAGCCTGGACCTTCCGGGTGGATCACTTTCGCCTTTCCGTAAACCCGCAATATTAGGGCGCTGCCTTCAAAGGCGCAGAACATCAGGGTCATGCGGTTTATGTCCCGTAGATGCGCGGCAGTCTCATTGCCGCTGCCTGTTAGATTGAGCCAGACAATCCGGTTGTCGTCCATGATCCGCAAGGTGTCCATGCCCTTGGGCAAAACATTGACCCGGCCCCCGCCGCCGGCGGTGGCGACAAAGAACATCGGCTGGCGTTCAATG
>JAPYUH010000354.1 GCA_029936195.1 Alphaproteobacteria bacterium | reverse complement strand
GCATCGTCAATTCCCCGTCGTCTGTGATTTTGCCGCCACAACGGTAACTGATTCCACGCCGTGATGATAGGATGTGCCAATGTAATTTGCGGAGAACCTTATGAACTACGACACCATCATTGTTAATGACCAAGACCGTCACGTCGCGATCACCCTGAACCGACCGGAAGCCCTGAACTCAATCTCGCCGGCGATGATCGACGATCTGAATGCCGCCCTGGATGGCCTGGAAGATCGCCGTCAACTATGCGCCCTGTCCATCACCGGCCAGGGCCGCGCCTTTTGCGCCGGGGCGGACTTGAAGGCCGCGAAGGCGCGCATGGATGGGGCTGATGCGGGTGAAGTGAACAGCAACTTTCTCGACGGCCTGCGCCGCCTGTTGCTGCGTATCGAAGGTTTCCCCGTACCGGTGGTCGCGGCGGTCAACGGCCTTGCTCTGGCGGGTGGCCTGGAGATGGTGCTGGCCTGCGATCTGGTGGTGGCGGCGGCAAGCGCCAAGCTGGGCGATGCCCATGCCAAATACGGCCTGGTACCGGGGGGCGGCAGTTCCGTGCGCCTGCCGCGCAAGATCGGCCCCACCCGGGCCAAGCAGTTGATTTTTTCCGGCGACTTCCTGCCCGCCGAAACACTCATGCAATGGGGCCTGGTCAATAAGGTGGTGCCCGACGGCGGCCTGGGGGCGGCGGTGGATGAACTGGTGGGCACCCTGGCCCAGCGTAGCCCCATCGGTTTGCGGCGCATGAAACGGATGATCAATGACGGTCTGGAGCAATCCTTGCCGGCGGCTTTGCGGTACGAATTATCCCTCAATGCCCTCCATGCCGACTCCCACGACCGCATGGAAGGTCTGGCGGCCTTTGCCGAGAAACGCAAACCGGCCTTCGAGGGACACTGACCTGTCGCCATTATGGAGACAAAAATTGACCTCAAAGCTACCAATCAAAATAGTGATCAATTTGGTGATCAACCGAGCGATCAAAAATCCGTCGATAAGTATGTCGGCGGGCGCCTGCGTCTTCGCCGAAAACTACTGGGCAAATCCCAATCAGACCTGGGCCGGGCCATTGGCCTGACATTTCAGCAAATCCAAAAGTATGAAAAAGGCGCCAGCCGCATTGGCGCAGGCCGCCTATGGCAGTTGGGCCGGATCTTGACGGTCCCGGTATCCTATTTTTTGATGGCCTCGACAATATGTTCCCGGCGATCGAAATGCCACTGAGTCAAAAAGAACTTCAATTGTGCCGCGATTTGCGAACCATGTCAGAGCCAAGGCAGACTTGCCTGTTCGATCTGGTCAAAACCTTTGCCAGTGAAAACAGCTCTAGCCAACGATCACGTGTTCATCGGTCAGAATAGTGCCAATGCGGCCGGGTTCGAGGAAGTTCGCCTCGTCCGCCTTGGTTTGGGCATAGGCAGTGGAGTTTGCTGATTGGCGCATGTCGGCGATGTTGTCGAACCAGGCCATGGGGATGCCGTCAAAAGCGGGGGGGTTAGCCTTGCGATAGGCGCCCAGGCGCACGTGGCATTGCACATAGTGGCGCAGGGTATCGATCCCGGCGGCAATGGGGCCATGTTTATCCCGCCAATGGATTTGCGCCTCGCTTGGGTCCATGCCCGCCTTGAAGGTTAGCAACGAGATGCTTTTGACACCGTTTTTCGGAATGGCGCCGTCCTTGATCACGGTTTCCTCGGTCAAGAGTTCCACCAGCCGGTCGCCGTCGATAAAGTTCGGCTCGTCCCGCTTGGCGGCGGCGAATTCGGGTGTCTGGCTCATGGCGCGCAAGGCCTCCTTGTCATCGACCCAGATCTCGGCAATGCCGTCGCAGATCAATTCGCCCTTGCCGTAGCCGCCCAGCTTGGGATGGCATTGCACATAACGCCTGATGCCGGGAATGCGGGCCACGATGGGGCCATGGGTGCCCCGCCAATGCGCCTGAAAATCCTCCACGCTCATACCGGGGCGGCGGTAGGCGACTTCACAAATTTTGATCATTCCGGGCTCCATCCTGATTTTCTGCCAGTACCATTTCTCCCAACACCATTGTATCGCCAAATTGATTTGCCGTCGCCATGCCCGAGGGTAAGATCGGTCATATTATCCGGGAGGGACCCACCATGACCGAAACCAGAACCGGCGGCTGCCTATGCAAGGCGGTGCGCTATGAACTGACGGCCGCCCCCATCGCCACGATGGTCTGCAATTGCACGAACTGCCAGCACAGCAGCGGCAGTGCGCTCTCAACCATCGCCCTGGTGCCGCGCGCCGGGTTGGCGGTCACGGGAGAGTTGAAGGGCTATGAATATGCCGGCGACAGCGGCGGCAAGCTGGAAATCAATTTCTGCCCCCATTGCGGCTCTCCCGTGCTGTTGAACATCCGCAACATGCCCGACATCGTCTCCATCAAAGTGGGCAGCTTCGACGATACCTCCTGGTTTAAACCCACCATCAACATCTGGACCCATAGCGCCCAGGCCTGGCTGCCGGAAATCGCCGGTTGCCAGGCCTTCGCCGGCAATTCGAGGTAGGCAAAATGAAGAAAATCACCCTTACAGTTTTCCTGTTGATCCTTGGTGTCTCAATCACCCCGGCCACAAGCCTGGCACAATAGGCGGCGAAGCGGGCGATCACGCAGATCAGCGGTGATCTATACCGCTTTCAGAATAATTTTCATTATTCGGTGTTCCTGGTCACGCCGGACGGCGTCATCGTCACCGATCCCATCAATGCCGATGCCGCCACCTGGCTCAAGGCCGAGATCGCCAAGCGGTTCAACCAACCCATCCGCTATGTGATTTACAGCCATGACCATCGTGATCATATCGCCGGCGACGAAGTGTTCGCCAACGACGGCGCCATCGTGGTAGCGCACGAACGGGCCAAGGGCATCATCATCGGTGAAAATCGCCCTACCGCCCCACCGATGGTCGCTTTCAGGCGGCAGATGACCCTGGAATTGGGCGGCGGCGTTGTCGAACTACGATTTGTCGGCAGAAATCATTCCAACAAT
>JAPYUH010000071.1 GCA_029936195.1 Alphaproteobacteria bacterium | reverse complement strand
AGATGTACATGCGCGGCGATCTGAAGCTGGATCAAATGATCTCCGGCCGCCTGAAACTGGAACAGATCAACGACGCCATGGATGATCTGCGCGAAGGTACGGTGGCCCGCAACGTCATCGCATTTTAAAGTGCATTAAAAGGCAGAGTATTGCGGGGACATGTACTTGTTAAGTGTCCCCGTAATACGGTCAAACGCCCAAACCTGGGCCGGTTCGCGATTAGACCATTTCCAACTGATAATCCCAGAGGCTAAAATTCAAACTGTGCCGGGGATCGGCGCCGGCCCCCCAGATGTCCGTGGCCTGAAAACGGACGGTGTAGACGTGCTGCAAGGCATCCGCGCGGCCGTGACTATGACCATGACCGTGGCTGACGGGAAAAACGTGCACGCCCCGATCACTTTCCACCACGCCCGTGGTACCCCGGATATAGCTGGGCAGGTGGCTGTGGCCCTGTAGTTCAACATCCAGCGCCCGGACCCTCTCGCCCGCGTGAAAGCGCGGCCCGTCCGCCTCCACCTTGGCAATGGCCGCCATGCGGTGGGCAAGTTCGTCCTGACTGACCAGCCCCTTGACGTGGAGCATTTTCTCCAGCCCCGCCAGCCAGTGGTGATAATAGCGCGCGCCATCGGCTTCGCAGGCGGCCAGGAATTGGTTGTAGTTGGCGCGGTCGGCTACGGATGGTTCGGGCTTCGGTGCGGTCCCTTCGGGCAAATTGGGAAAATGATCCGGGGATTGGATTTCGTGGCCCAGATAGTCGTCCCAATCGGGCCAGGTATAATGGCCCTCGTGATACAGCTTCATGACGATGGCGAAGGCATGGGCCTGCCAGGGTTCCTCGAACACCGGGCCCTGGGCATCACCGGGCTGCGCCGCGCCGCCCTGATTTGCGGGCATGTCCAGATCCGGCACGCCCAATAGTCTACGCATTAGCCCACTTCATTCAGCGCGTTCCAGATAATCGTCCCACAGATCAATATACAGGCAGTCCTGAGGCTTCGCGTCCCCGCCCCACAGCTCTCTCGCGTCAAATCGCACGGAATAGAGGTGCTGTGGCTGGTTGCCGCCGCCATGGGCCAGACTGTCGGCGAACTTGAAGACCCCGTGATCTGTGGCAATCCGTCCCTGCTTGCCGCGTACATATCGGGGCAGCCGGGTGTGGCCGGTGGGATTGATAATGCGCGCCTGAATGATATCGCCGACCTTGAATGACGCGGCGACATCCGCATCCACCCGCGCGGTACCAGTGTTTTTATACAGGCCAAGGACCACATCCCGCGTGATCTTCATGCCCCACCCCCGGATGACTTTGATAACTCATCCAGACGTGTTTGGAACTCTTCGGCACTGACAACACCCTTGGCATCCAGCATCATCAAGGTGCCTTCCAGCCAACGCTCGTAATAGCTGATGGAGAGATATTGTACCGGCGCGATGCGTTCCATGGCGTGGCGGAATTCATCCAGATTGAAGTGCCCGCCCGCCAGGCCAACGCGTGCCAAGGCCAGCGCCTTGCCTTCCCAGGCATGGTGAAAGACCGGCTCGTCCTCTTCCCGGTCAATGGGGCCGTAGCCATGTACCCCGCCCATGTCATGTATACCGTTCATGGATTTTGGGCCCTAGTCACGCCAATCATGGAATCCCGTGTCACCAGGGCCAGCAATTCGTCTTCGTTCATGGCCCCGGTGCCGGCGGGGCGTTCGGGCAGCACCATGTAGCGCAGCTCCGCATTGCTGTCCCAAACCCGGACCTGGGCCTCGTCCGATATTTCGGTGCCGAACTCCACCAGCACGCCGCGCGGGTCCGAGGCCGCGCGGGCCCGGTAAGGCGCCGATTTATACCAAACGGGGGGCAAGCCCAAGGTGGCCCAGGGGAAGCAGGAACAGAGCGTGCAAACCACCACGTTATGAATTTCCGGGGTGTTCTCCACCACCACCATGTCCTCGCCCTGCACCGCGTCATAGCCCATCTCGACTATTGCCTCGGTGGCATTGGCCAGCAGACGCGCCTTGAAGGCCGGGTCGGTCCAGGCCCTGACAACGACCTTGCCGCCGTTCTGCGGGCCCAGGCGGTTTTCGAACAGATCAATGATCTCGTCGATGGCCGGCGCCTCGACAAGGCCCTTTTCCAGCAGCAGGGATTCCAATGCTCTCACGCGCAGTTCGACATTATTGTCAGATGTCATCTCGGCTCCTTTGCCCAGGAAGTGGCAAAGCCTATCATGGCTACCAATCAGGATCAGCCTGAAAACTGTCCCGCATGGCGGCCTTGCCCGCGTCGCTTTGCCAGGACGCTTCGATGCCGTTCAGGATCAGGGTACGGATGTCCGGGACAGTGAAACCGAACGTCTCGTGCAGCAGTGTAAATTCGTCCGTCAGGCTATTGTGAAACATGCCCGGATCGTCGGTGTTCACCGTCAGCATCAGACCGGCATCCCAAAATTGCCGCACCGGATGATCTTCGATCCTGGCAATGGAGCCCGTGGCCACGTTCGAGAGCGGACAAAGTTCGATCGGCACGGCCCGTTCCGCCAACAGCGCCATGACCTCCCCATCCCGGATGGCGGAGAGGCCGTGGCCAATGCGGTCCACGCCCAGCGCCTCCACCGCGCCGCGTATGCTCTCGGGCCCCGCCGCCTCGCCGGCATGGGCCGATGTGCGCAGGCCCTTATCTCGGGCGGCTTGATACACCGGTGCGAAGGGTTCGGGCGGGTACAGATGTTCGGAACCGCCGATGCCGATGCCGATGATGCCGCAATCCATCACCTCTGCCACCTTGGCCAGGGTATCGCGGGCCCGTTCCGGGCCGTGATCGCGCACCAGGTCGGCGATCAGCCAGACCTCTACCGCCGGCACCTTGTCCAATCCCTCTCGGATCGCCTGGGCCAGACCTTGCGGTTCCAGGCCTTGGTCGAGAAACCGTGTCGGGGAAAAAAACACCTCCGCATAGCGGATATTCTGCGCCGCCAGATCCCAGGCCACGGCCTCGGCAATGTCGGTGAAATCCTCGTAGGAACGGATAAAGCCGTTCTTCCAGATCCAGGCGGCAATGAAGTCTGGAAAATCCTTGTAGTTCAACCGTTGGCGCAGATCGTCCAGGCTGGAAATATCCGGATCACCGCCGTACTTTTGGATCAGCCGGTACAGGGCCGGCAGGGGAATGGCCCCCTCCAGATGCAAGTGCAATTCCACTTTTGGCAGGGCATCAATCCAGCCCCATAAATCGTCCGCCATTTTTTCCCTGTCTTCCTTCTGCTAAGCTAGGGTCAAACAATACCTTGGAGGAACGACCATATGAAATTCGGCGTGTTTTATGAACTGCAATTGCCCAAGCCCTGGAAAGAGGGCGGCGAGCATCAACTATTCCAGGAGGCCTTGGAGCAGATCGTCCTGGCCGACAAACTGGGCATCGATCATGCCTGGGCCGTAGAGCATCATTTTCTGGACGAATATTCCCACTGCTCCGCGCCGGAGGTATTCCTGGCCGCCGCCGCCGGGATGACCAAGAACATCCGTCTGGGCCACGGCATCAAACAGGTGATCCCGAACTACAACCACCCCGCCCGCACGGCGGAGGCCCTCGCCACCCTGGATCTGGTGTCCAACGGCCGGGTTGATTTCGGCATTGGCGAGGGCGCGACGCGATTGGAACTGGGCGGTTTCGGCATTCCGGCCCGGCAGAAACGCGCCATGGCCATCGAATCCGCCGAACAGATCGCCAATATGATGACCATGACGCCCTATCCCGGCTACGAGAGCGATAATTTCTCCATGCCCTGCCGCAACGTCCTGCCGAAACCGCTGCAAACGCCCCATCCGCCCATGTGGATGGCCTGCACCAACCGCGATACCATCAAGGTCGCCGCCGCCATGGGCGTGGGCGCCCTGGCGTTTTCCTTCCTGGACCGGGAGGAGGCCAAGGCCTGGGCCGACATCTACTACGGCATCATCAAGTCGGAGCAATGCGTGCCCATCGGCCACAGCGTCAACGCCAATATCGCCATCGTCTCCAACTTCTCCCTGCACCATGACCGGGAGGAGGCGATCCGCCGGGGACAGTTGAATTTCGAATTCTTCGGCTACGCAATGCATGCCCTGGTGGCCAAGGATACGGTGCCGGGGCGTACGGACATATGGGGCGAATATATCGCCCAGCACGGCACCACGGCCGAGGATCTGATCGCCACGGTTCAGCGCAGCCGCACCCATGTCTCGGGCATCGGCACGCCGGACGATCTATCCAGTCATATCGCCGATTTCGAAGCGGCCGGCGTGGACCAGATCATCCTGTTGCAGCAGGCCGGCAACAATCCCCATTCCGAGATTTGCGAATCCTTGGAACTATTCGGGGCGGAGGTCCAGCCGCGCTTTAAGCCTCGGCAAGCCGAGAAACAGGCCGCCAAGGAAAAGGAACTCGCCCCCTATATCGAGGCGGCCCTGGCGCGAAAGCAATATATGAAACCCCTGGCGGATCATGAAATTCCCATAGTCAAAGCCTCGGTCAAACAGGTGCAGGCAGCGGGCATAGAAGCAGCGGGCACAAAGTGAGCGCAAACGTGAGGGCATATGTGAGAGCAGGGGCGCGGGGATGAAGATTACAATTCTCGATGACTACTTCGATACCCTGCGCACCCTGCCCTGCTTCGCCAAGCTGGACGGCCACGACATCACCGTCTGGAACGACCATGTTCAGGATGTGGAGGTCCTGGCCGGCCGCCTGGCGGAGACGGAAGTTCTGGTGCTGTTTCGGGAGCGGACCAAAATTCGCACGCCGTTGCTGGAACAATTGCCAAAGCTGAAGCTGATCAGCCAACGCAGCGTCTACCCCCACATCGATGTGGCGACGTGTACCAAATTGGGCATCATCCTCTCGTCGGACCAACACGCGGGCACGCCGTCCTATGCCACGGCCGAGCTGACCTGGGGCCTGATCCTGGCGGCCATGCGGGATATTCCGGGGCAAATGGCCTCCATCCGGGCCGGCAATTGGCAAAAGGGCGTTGGCGGCACCTTGCGCGGCAAGACCTTGGGGATTTACGGCTATGGACGCATCGGCAAGGAGATCGCCAGGTATGGCCAGACCTTCGCCATGAAGGTGCTGATCTGGGCCAGCGAGGCGTCGCGGCTACAGGCGGCGGCGGACGGCCTTGACGTGGCCGATAGCCGAGCGGCGTTCTTTGCCCAATGCGACGTGCTTTCCCTGCATATCCGTCTCTATGAGGCGACCCGGGGCATGGTCAGGGGGGAGGATTTGGCGCGGATGAAACCCACCGCCCTGTTGGTCAACACCTCCCGCGCGCCGTTGATCGAACCAGGCGCCCTGGTCGCGGCGTTGCGGGCGGGACGGCCCGGCATGGCGGCGGTGGATGTATACGAGGACGAACCCCTGCGGGATAGTGATCACCCATTGTTGGCCATGGACAACGTCTTCCCCACGCCCCACATCGGCTATGTCACGCGGGAGGAGTACGAATTGCAGTTCACCGAAATCTTTGATCAGATTATTGCCTACGGGAACGGGCGGCCCTCCAACGTCATCAACCCGGAGGTGCTGTCAGCATGAGCCGCCCGGCCAGACCAATGGACGGCGTCCGCGTGCTGGACCTGGCGACTTTCATCGCCGCCCCCTTCACGGCGACCATTCTGGGCGAATTCGGGGCCGAGGTGATCAAGGTCGAACAACCGGGGGCGGGCGATCCCATGCGCCAATTCGGCACCCATACGGAAATCGATGACAGCAGCCTGGCCTGGTTGAGCGAGGCGCGGAACAAGCATTCGATCACCTTGAATTTGAAGGCACCGGAAGGCGCGGCGCTGTTCAAGCGCCTGGTCGCCCAGGCGGACGTGGTCTGCGAGAACTTCCGCCCCGGCACCCTGGCCAAATGGGGCTTGGATTACGATGTCCTGCGCGCCATCAACCCAAAACTGGTTTTGCTACAGGTCAGCGGCTATGGCCAGGACGGCCCTTACCGTGACCGCCCCGGTTTCGCCCGCATTGCGCATGCGGTGGGCGGCCTGACCTATCTGGCCGGCATGCCGGGAGAGGCGCCGGTGACGCCGGGTTCCACATCATTGGCCGACTACATCTCGGGTTTGTTTGGCGCCATCGGCATTCTTATGGCCTTGCGCGCGGTGGAACAGACCGGCCAGGGCCAGACGGTCGATATCGCCTTGTTCGAAACAATTTTTCGAGTCCTCGACGAAATTGCCCCCGCCTACGCGCGCCACGGCACCGTGCGGGAGCGCGAAGGCCTGGGCACCCGCAATGTCTGCCCCCACGGCCATTTTCCCACCAAGGACGGCGGTTGGGTCGCCATCGCGTGCACCTCCGACAAGATCTGGCAGCGCATGGCGCGCAATGTTCTGGACCGGCCGGACCTGGGCGACAGCCATCCGACCACCGCCGACAGGGTTGCGGCTCGCCCCTTGATCGACGGCGCCGTCAGCGGCTTCACCACCGCGTATTCGACCAAGGAAGTGGTTGAAATTTGCAGCCGGGGCGAAGTGCCCTGTTCCGCGATCAATTCAATCGCCGATATTTTCGAGGATCCACAGTTTGAAGCGCGCGGCACGTTGCAACGCATCCAGCACGCCTTGCTGGGCGAGATCGTTATTCCCGATGTGCTGCCGCGGCTTTCCGGCACACCCGGCGCCATTGACGGTCTGGGCCCCCGGCTGGGTGATTGGAATGACAAAGTCTATGGTGAACGCCTTGGCATCGGCGCCGGCGAGATGGAAAAACTGCGCCGGGACGGCATCATTTAGGGGCCGCGACACCTTGTAGCACCCTTGAATGACCCTGGCCGCTTGCCAGGACGCAGAGGCTATGCTACGAAACGCCGCGACTTACGAAAGGGCTGTCGGAGAGGATAGTCTATCGTAAGTTTCCGCATATGATTTCAAGGGCTTAGGCCCTGACCAAAAAATTTCACGAACGGCAATCTTGCCGCCGTATTCTTGCCGCCATGGGGACCCCGCGAACGTGTCAGCCGAAACAAGCGTCGTAACCGGCATTGCAGGACGGTACGCCACCGCCCTGTTTGAACTCGCGCGCGATAGCGGCGCGTTGGACCAGGTGGCGACGGACGTCGCCGGTCTGGGCGGCATGATTGACCAATCGGACGATCTGAACCGCCTGTTGCGCAGCCCCGTCATTGCCGCGGAAGATCAGGGCAAAGGCATGGCCGCTGTCATGGACAAGGCTGGCGCCACCGAACTGGTGGCCAATTTTGTCGCCGTTGTGGCACAAAACCGCCGCCTGTTCGCCTTGCGCGACATGGTCAAGGATTTCCGCACCTTGCTGGCGGCCCATCGCGGCGAAGTGGTGGCCGAAGTGACCTCCGCCAAGGACCTGAATGATGAACAACTGGCCGAGATCAAGGCCCAATTGACGTCTTCCATGAAGACGGACGTACAAGTTGAAACAGCAGTGGATGAGCGTCTTTTGGGCGGCCTGATCGTCAAGGTCGGCTCCCGCCAAGTGGATTCATCCCTGCGAACCAAAATACAAAATCTCAGATTTGCCATGAGGGGAGTTGAGTAATGGATCTGCGCGCCGCGGAAATTTCCGCCATCCTAAAAGAGCAGATCGCCAACTTCGGCACGGAAGCCGAAGTTTCGGAAGTTGGCCAGGTACTGTCGGTTGGTGACGGTATCGCCCGCGTTTACGGTCTGGATCAGGTCCAGGCCGGCGAAATGGTCGAATTCCCCGGCGGCATCAAGGGCATGGCGTTGAACCTGGAAAGCGACAATGTCGGCGTCGTAATTTTTGGTTCGGATGCCTCCATCAAGGAAGGCGACACGGTCAAGCGGACCGGCGATATTGTCGACGTGCCCGTGGGCAAGGGCCTGCTGGGCCGGGTGGTGGATGCCTTGGGCAACCCCATCGACGGCAAGGGACCCATTGAATCTGACGAACGCCGCCTGGTCGAGGTCAAGGCTCCGGGCATCATTCCTCGCAAGTCGGTGCATGAGCCCATGCAGACCGGCCTGAAGGCGCTGGATGCGCTGGTCCCCGTGGGCCGCGGCCAGCGTGAATTGATCATCGGCGACCGCCAGACCGGCAAGACCGCCGTGGCCATTGATACCTTCATCAATCAGAAGGAAATCAATCAGGGCGACGACGAATCCAAAAAGCTGTATTGCATCTACGTCGCCGTGGGCCAGAAGCGCTCTTCCGTGGCGCAGATCGTCAAGACGCTGGAAGACAACGGCGCCATGGAATATTCCATCGTTGTTGCCGCCACCGCGTCCGAGCCCGCGCCGCTGCAGTTCCTCGCACCCTATGCCGGCTGCACAATGGGTGAATATTTCCGCGACAACGGCATGCATGCGGTCATCGTTTATGACGATTTGACCAAGCAGGCCGTGGCTTACCGGCAGATGTCCCTGTTGCTGCGCCGTCCCCCGGGGCGCGAGGCTTATCCGGGCGATGTCTTTTATCTCCATTCACGCCTGTTGGAACGCGCCGCCAAGATGAACGAGGACAATGGCCTTGGTTCAATGACCGCGCTGCCGGTGATCGAGACCCAGGCCAACGACGTCTCGGCCTATATTCCCACCAATGTGATTTCCATCACCGACGGCCAGATCTTTCTGGAGACGGATTTGTTCTACAAGGGCGTCCGCCCGGCCATCAACGTCGGCCTGTCGGTTTCCCGCGTGGGTTCCGCCGCCCAGGTCAAGGCCATGAAAAAGGTCGCCGGCACCATTAAGCTGGATTTGGCCCAGTATCGCGAGATGGAGGCTTTCGCCCAGTTCGGCTCCGATCTGGACGCCTCGACCCAGCAATTGCTGAAACGTGGCGTGCGCCTGACCGAATTGCTGAAACAGAACCAGTACGTGCCCATGGCGGTCGAGGAACAGGTGGTGTCCATCTTCGCCGGCGTGCGTGGCTATCTGGACAGCATCGAGGTGGATCAGATCGGCCGGTTCGAACAGGAATTGCTCAACGATATTCGCGCCAACAAGCCGGAAATCCTGTCTTCCATCAAGGAAAGCGGCGATATGTCCGGCGACGTGGAAAAGCAATTGTCCGAGCACGTCGAAGCCTTCGCCAAGAAGTTCGCCTAGGTAACTGATAGACGGAATGCGTAAGGGCGCGCCCTTTACCTTCTAGGGAATTTCATGGCAAACCTGAAAGAACTGAAAAACCGGATCACCTCCGTCACCTCGACGCAGAAGATCACCAAGGCCATGCAAATGGTGGCCGCGGCAAAGTTGCGCCGGGCCCAGGAAGCGGCCGAGAATTCGCGCCCCTACGCCCAGCGCATGGAACGGATGATCGCCTCCGTTGCCGCCAATCTGCCCAGTCTGGATACCGCACCACCCCTGGTGGTCGGCACAGGCAAGGACGATGTGCATTTGCTGCTGGTAGTGACGGCGGAGCGCGGCCTGTGCGGCGCTTTTAACACCAACATCATCCGCGCCGTGCAAAAAGAGACACGGGCCCTGCGGGACGCCGGCAAAACGGTGAAACTGTTCTGCGTCGGCCGCAAGGGCCAGGAAGGCCTGCGGCGGGATTTCGGCGACCTGATCGTTGAATACGTTACCCTGCGTGATGTGAAACAGCTGTCGTTTTCCGATATCCGGCCCATCGCGGAAAAGCTGTCGCAAATGTTCACGGACGGCGAATTCGACGTTTGCACCCTGTATTTCAACGCCTTCAAGTCGGTGATCAGCCAGGTGGTGACGGACCAGCAATTGATCCCGGTTAAGCTGCCGGAGGCCGAAGCCGAAAGTGCCGAAAACGCGGGTGGCGACGCCGACGATCTGGGCGGCGCTATTTACGAATACGAGCCGGAGGAGAACGACCTGCTGGGTGTTTTGGTGCCCCGCAATATTTCGGTGCAGATTTACCGCTCGCTGCTGGAAAGCGGCGCCGCGGAACAGGCGGCGCGCATGACCTCCATGGATAATGCAACGCGCAACGCCGGCGACATGATTGACAGCCTGACATTGACCTACAACCGCACCCGTCAGGCCATCATCACCAAGGAATTGATTGAAATCGTGTCTGGTGCAGAGGCGCTCTAGCCTTGCCCCGAAACGAGTTAATGACAAAACTAGTTACGGACAGTCCAAGGGAAATTCGAACATGACCAGCAATCTTGTGGGACGGGTTCACCAAGTCATCGGCGCCGTCGTTGACGTGCAGTTTGAAAATGAACTGCCGGCCATTCTCTCCGCCCTGGAAATCAAGCAGGAGGACCGTACCCTGGTCCTCGAGGTGGCGCAGCATCTGGGCGAATCCGCCGTGCGCACCATCGCCATGGACACCACGGAAGGTTTGGTGCGTGGCCAGGAAGTGACCGCCACGGGCGAGGCCATCACCGTTCCCGTGGGCGCCGCCACCCTGGGCCGGATCATGAACGTGGTGGGCGAGCCGGTGGACGAACGCGGCCCCATCGCCCGGGACGAAGTGCGCGCCATCCATCAGGAAGCGCCCGCCTTTGTGGAACAATCCACCGAGACCGAAATTCTGGCCACCGGCATCAAGGTGGTCGACCTCCTCGCCCCTTATGTGAGGGGCGGCAAGATCGGCCTGTTCGGAGGCGCCGGCGTGGGCAAGACCGTGATTATCATGGAATTGATCAACAACATCGCCAACGCCCATGGCGGCTATTCGGTGTTCGCCGGTGTCGGCGAACGGACCCGCGAAGGCAACGATCTGTACTACGAAATGATCGAGTCCGGCGTTATCAACCTGGAAGGCGAAGGGTCCAAGGCGTCTCTGGTGTATGGCCAGATGAACGAGCCTCCCGGCGCCCGCGCCCGTGTCGGCCTGACCGGTCTGACCGTGGCCGAACAGTTCCGCGATGAAGGCCGCGACGTGCTGTTCTTTGTCGATAACATTTTCCGCTTCACCCAGGCCGGCTCGGAAGTCTCCGCGTTGCTGGGCCGCATGCCCTCCGCCGTGGGCTATCAGCCCACCCTGGCGACGGACATGGGCACCTTGCAGGAGCGTATTACCACCACCACCAAAGGCTCCATCACCTCCGTGCAGGCGATTTATGTCCCGGCGGATGATTTGACCGATCCCGCGCCCGCCACCTCCTTCGCCCATCTGGACGCCACCACGGTGTTGTCACGGGCAATTTCGGAAATGGGCATCTACCCGGCCGTGGATCCGCTGGACAGCACATCGCGCATTCTCGATCCCCGCATTCTGGGTCAGGAGCATTACGACATCGCCCGTGAAGTGCAGGAGATCCTGCAGCAGTACAAGGCTCTGCAGGACATCATCGCCATTCTGGGCATGGACGAATTGTCGGAAGATGACCGTCTGACCGTGTCCCGGGCGCGGAAGATCCAACGCTTCCTCTCCCAGCCGTTCCATGTTGCGGAAATTTTTACCAACACACCCGGTGTGTTCGTGCAGCTGGAAGACACCATTCGCGGCTTCAAGGAAATCTGCTCCGGACAGCACGACGAGCTGCCCGAACAGGCCTTCCTAATGGTCGGCACCATCGAGGAAGCGGTCGAAAAAGCCAAGAAAATGGCGGCCGAGGCGGCTTAACCATGGTGGATAACTGATGGCGGACAAACTCGCATTCGAACTGGTCTCCCCCGACCGCCTGTTAATGTCGGTGGAGGCCGATAGCGTGGCCATGCCGGGCATGGAAGGCGACTTCGGCGTTATGCCGGGGCACGCCCCCTTGATGTCCGCCTTGCGTGCCGGCGTAATCCAGGTTGAAGGCGGCGGTGAAGGTCCCGACCGGATCTACATCGCCGGCGGTTTCGCCGAAGTTGCCGCGGACCGACTGACGGTTTTGGCGGAAGAGGCCATTGTCGTGGACGACATGGACCGGGCCGACCTCGAACAACGTGTCGCGGAAGCCAATGACGAGTTGTCCGGGGCGGCAGAGGGCGAAGAACGCCGCTTGGCCGAAGGCAAGGTTGGTGTTTTGCAGGAAATGCTGGGCGCTGCCCGCTAAATCAAGGGCCGTCTCTTTGGAAAGAAAGCCCGCCCGAAATTACCGAGGCGGGCTTTTCCAATTGTAAGCCAATCGTAATTAGGATGGGAAGAAGACCATGAATGTACGCCGGGGACGCAATTTTTTACAGACGCCGGGACCCACCAATATCCCCGATCGGGTCCTGCGCGCCATGCACCAGCCGGCCTGGGAATATTCCGGCCCCGATTTTGTCGAGCTGGCCCGGCAAACCCTGATGGACATCCGGCCCATTTTCAAGACCGATGGCGAGGTGTTCATTTATGCCTCCAACGGCCACGGCGGCTGGGAGGCGGCCCTGGCCAATATCCTGGCGCCCGGCGACAAGGTGTTGGTGCCCGAAACCGGCGTCTTCTCCTTTGCCTGGGCCGACATGGCCCAGCGCATGGGCCTCGAATTCGACACCATCCCCAACGACTGGCGCCATGGTATCGACCCCAACAAGGTGGAAGCGGCCCTGCGCGCCGACACAAAGGGCGAATACCGCGCCGTCTTGATGATCCATACGGAAACCGCCACCGGGGTGACCTCGGATGTGCAGGCCGTGCGCCAGGCCATGGACGCCGCCGGGCATGAGGCTTTATTGGTGGTCGATGTCATCGCCTCGCTCGCCTGCACCGACTTCCGCATGGACGAATGGGGCGTGGATGTCGCCGTTGGCGGCAGCCAGAAGGGCCTGATGTGCCCGCCGGGCCTGGGTTTTAACGCGGTCAACGACCGCGCCAAGGCGGCTGGCTCCAACGCCGGTGCCCCGCGCAGCTATTGGGACTGGCGGACCAGGGAAATGAACAAGAACCCCGAGGCCTACCGCTGGTTCGCCGGCACCGCGCCCGAGCATATGATTTTCGCCCTGCGCGAGGCCCTGGATATGTTGGCGGAGGAAGGCCTTGACGCCGCCTTTGCCCGCCACCGCCGCCTGGGCGATGCCACCCGCGCCGCCGTGGACGCCTGGGGCACGGGCGGCGTGATGGAAATCAACGCCCTGGTACCGGAGGAACGCGCCGAGTCCATCACCACCATCCGCATGGGCGACAATTTTGAGATCAAGCCGTTCCAACACATCCTGCGGGAGAAGTTCAACGTTGCCGTGGGCGGCGGCCTGGGCGCCCTGGACGGCAAGTCCTTCCGCATCGGCCACATGGGCGACATCAACGAGCCGATGATCCTGGGCACCCTTGCCAGTGTCGAGGCAGTGTTCGACATCCTCGCCTTGCCCCACGGCGACGGCGCCCTAACGGCCGCCATCGCCTCCCTGTCGGCGGCGCATAAGGAATAAGCCCTATTCCACCCCACACCCTTTCCGATCTGGTTCCCGCCAGCACAAGAATAGCGGGGACGTAATTCCCTCTTTCCATTCGGGAAAAGAGATTACGTCCCCGCTATTCTTGCGCTTCGCCGATACGGCAGGCAGACCTTTGATGTCCTTCAGGGGAAGCCGGGGCCAGCCCGCTAATTCAGTTGCCGCGCCTGGTGCGGACTGTCGAGGGAGAAGGCCGGGATTTCGATATCAAAGTGTGCCTTGTCCGGACCGATCATTTCGTAGGTGCCCACCATGAGGCCCGACGGCGTCTTCAGGGGGCAGCCGGAGGTGTATTGAAAACTGTCGCCGGGTTGCAGCACCGGCTGTTCGCCCACCACGCCGGGGCCCTGCACTTCCTCCACATGGCCGGCGGCATTGGTGATGATCCAGTGCCGGTTCAGTAACTGCACCGTTTCCGCGCCGTCGTTTTGGATATTGATGGTGTAGAGCCAGAAGTACTGATCCGTCGCCGGGTCCGACTGTTCGGCCAGAAATTGCAGCTGCACCTCCACCGTAATATCCCGTGTCGTCGCCGTGTACATCTTGTGTCTCCTCGCCGGTCTCGCCATCCCAAGACGTAGCCTGCCCTAGCCGTCCTGGCAATGGCCAAGCACATCACGAAACGCCGCAACAACCGCGTCCGCATCTTGGGGCCAGAAAGCCGCCGCGACGTATCGATCCGGCCGGACCAGAAGTATTTGATCCCGATGCGCCCGCACCGTCACCAACCCAGGCCCGGGTTTGGCGGCCAGCGAGGTGATGCCGTAAATCGGCACCGAGGCCGCCGGGCTCAATAGTACCCGCGACGGCGACAATTCCGGCCACAACCGGCACTGGTTGGCGGCCATGAATGCCGCCGTGTCCGCCGCCTGGGCCAGCAAGGCAAATCCCGTGCCCAAGGCATCGTCCAGACGCGCCGGTCCAGGAACATGGGGCCCCGGAACACCCGGCCCCAAAATGTCTGGTTGCGGCAGCATGGCACCGACCAGCGAGGCCGCCACCAACTGGCCGTGCAGGTCCACGAACGCGCCGCCGTCATAGCGGGGCCGCGGCTTGAACTTCATGCCGACGATGAAATTCCGTGCCTGGGGAAAGCGGTCGAACTGTCGCAAAATGCCCCGGCGGAATTCGATGTCTTCCAAGGCCTGGGGCATGACGATCTCACCCATGGCCACGGCCAGCTGCACCATGGCCCAGGCCGGGGCCCGCCGCTCCCCATCATAGCTATCCAACAATGCCGGCGATGACCGGCCGGATAGTACTTCGGCCAGCTTCCAGGTCAGATTATGGGCATCCCGGAGGCCCGCATTCATCCCCTGTCCCGCAAAGGGAGGCGTCAAATGGGCCGCATCGCCGGCCAAAAAGACCCGGCCTTGGGAGAACCGCGCCGCAATCCGCGCCTCGAATGTATAGACCGTGACGCGGGTGATATCGGCGTCAGGCAACTGGCGCAGGGGGGCGAGGAATTCCCGCACCCTTTCCAGCTTCACCATCTCCGTGGCCACCTCGCCCGGCGCCAGTTGAAACTCATAGCGCCGCCCGCCCCGGGGCGCGGGGATGGAAACAAACGGCCGGTCCGAGCGGCAGAAGAATTTCGAGACCGGTTCAACATCCGGATCGTTCTCCGTATCCACGATCAGCCAGTCCTGGGGATAAGTGTCCCCTTCCATGGCAATGCCCAGTGCCTGGCGGATGGAACTGCGCGCGCCGTCCGCCCCGATCAGATAGTCCGCGCGGACCTGGCCCCCCGGCAAGCGGAGGGTCACGCCGTCATTGTCCGCCGTAAAACCATCCAGGTTGGTATCGAACGCCACTGTCACATGCTCAAACCGCGCCAGGCCGTCCACCAGGGTCTGTTCCAGTTCAGGCTGGAAGAAATAATTGCGCCGCGGAAAGCCATATTCGGGCGCCGGGGCGCCTATTTCGGCAAAGGCCTGGCCATGATGATCCAGATACCGCGCCCCACCCGCCGGTTCCGTCCGGGGCATGAAATCCCGGTCCAGGCCCACGGCCTGCAAGGTGCGGGCGCCTTCGTCGTCCAGGGCAATGGCGCGGGGGATATCCATGGGTCCCGGATTACGATCGATGACCAGGGTGGCCACGCCATGGGTGCCCAACAGATTGGCCGCCATGAGCCCGACCGGTCCCGCCCCGACGATGGCCACCGCGACCTGACGGGGAATTTCCTGCATCACAACCGACACCGCCTAGTTCCATTATTCGCGCCATGGTATTCTAAATGAAGCGGGCCGCTAAGGCCTAAATACAATTGGTGAATCAGTGTCATTTTCCCTTTCCGACGAGCAACGCCAGGTGCAGGACACCATACGCCGGGTGGCCGCTGACAAGGTCGCCCCCCGCGCCGCCGCAATAGATGCCGATGCCGCCTACCCCCAGGACATGTTCGACCTATTGCGGGACCTCGGGCTATTCACCCTGCCCTTTCCCGCAGCCTACGGCGGCCCGAATCAAGGTGGGGGCAGCATGCTTTCGGCCTGTGTGGCGGTAGAGGAGCTGTGCCGGGTTTGCTACAACACCGCCTATCTGCTGATCGTGCAATGGGTGCCCTTCGGCGCCATTCTGGCGGGCGGGAGCCAGGCGCAGAAGGACCGCTTTCTTCCCGGCCTGGCCAGTGGCGGGCTGCGCGGCGCCATCTCCACCACGGAAGCGCAAAGCGGCTCGGATGTGGCCGGCATCCGTACCAGGGCAACGCGGGTGGCGGGCGGTTATCACCTAAACGGCGCCAAGATCTGGTGCACCAATTCCTCTGTCGCCGATTTTATTCTGGTCGCCGCCCGCATCGACGATGAAGGTGAAAAAACGGGTGGCGGCGCAAAACGCGGGGCCCTGAACCTGTTCATTGTAGAGCGTGATACGCCCGGTTTCACCATCGGCCCGCCGGAGAATAAAATGGGTGCCCGTGGTATCCCCTCCTGCCCCCTGTTCCTGGACGACGTCTTTATCGGGGAAGACAACCGCCTGGGCCCGGAAGGCCTTGGCTTCAAGATCGTCATGGAGGCGTTCAATCAATCCCGCCCCATTATCGGCGCCCGCGGCGTCGGCCTGGCGCAAGGCGCCATGGACCACGCCATCGAGTTCGTCCGCCAGCGCGCCGCCTTTGGCAAGCAAATCAGCGATTTCCAGGGCGTACGCTGGATCATCGCCGACATGGCAATCCAGACGGAGGCGGCGCGCGGCCTCGTTTACCGTGCCGCCGCAATGGTTGACGACGGTATCTCCGGCCGCGAACTTTCCCAGGCCGCCGCCATCGCCAAGGCCCAGGCCACGGATACGGCCATGGCCGTGGCCACGGACGCGGTGCAATTGTTCGG
>JAPYUH010000353.1 GCA_029936195.1 Alphaproteobacteria bacterium | reverse complement strand
CTGAAAGCTTCTAAGAAAGTGTGTCGATTTGGCCTGCCGGTTGGTGCGTTGAAAACTTCGGCCCCTCAGCCAATCACCTGCCGCAGCGCTGCCTCGAAACCCTCGTCGTCCCAGCCGAAGGGGCCCTTGTCGCCGGCGTAGGCAATCTTGCCGTCTCCATCGACCAGGAACAGCCGCATGGGCAGGCCGACGTATTTCTTGTCCACATCGTTGTCGATACCGTCCACCAGCATGGGCATGTGGAGATCTAGGCCGATCTGGCAGGCGGCGGCGACCTGGGTGCGCTCATCTTCCGTGGCGGGTTCGTTGTAGAGGATGTCTTCGATCAGGTTGTTGGGCACCTGCCAGCCTTCCGCCGGGTGGGCCTCGCGGATATAGACGATAAAGAACTGAACCTGGTCTTTGTAGCGGGCGTAAAGTTCGTTAAGGCGCACGGCCTTTTTACGAAACGGGGGTCAGGTGTAGGAACCGAATACCAACCCCACCGGTTTGCCCCGCAGCGAGGACAAGGAGATCCGCCCGCCGGTGCGCTGGCGGTTGGGCCCCAGGATGTCGGCGGTGAAATCCGGCGCCAGGGCGCCCACTTTCGGCACGTCCGCCTCGCGGGCCTTTTGCGTGGTCATGTGAGCCTCGAACTGGGCCTCCGAAATATCGGAGATTTCCAGCCAGACCTGGCGTTTTTCCGCCATGTCCATGGCGGCGTACTGATCCAGGGTGACGGGGCTGATCTTGTTCATTCACTTATTCCTTAAGGCTTGGTGGCACATATGCCGGCACGACGCCGCGAAACAATACATCGACGGCCTGGGCGGCGACCTCGCGCACCGGGCGTTGGGAGGGATCATACCACTCCACACACCAATTCAGCGAGCCCAGCAACAAGGTCCGCAGCAACGAGGTATCCAGGTCCGCCCGGATGGCGCCATCGCGCTGTGCCGCGCCCAACAGCTCCTGCCACAGGGTGACGTAGGCTTCCCGCAACGGCTGGGCCTTTTGCTGGAAGGCCGCCGGCACCTCGCCATAGGTGCGGATGGATGCGGAGGTATAGTCGCCGTGGCTCAACAACGCCTCCAAATGGGCGATGACCGCCGTCTCGATCCGTTTCAGATGGTCTGTCCCCACGGGCAGGGCGGCGAGTTGGTCGTGCACCGCCTCGTACACGGCGGCGACGCCGCGCTCCAACACCGCATCCATGATCTCGTCTTTCGAGGCGAAATGGTAATAGATGCTGCCCGCCTGTATCCCCGCCACGTCGGCAATGGCCCGCAGGGTGGTATTGCCATAGCCCTGGCGGCGCAGCATCCGGGCCGCGGCATCCAGGATCTGCCCGCGTGAAATCTCGGACTTGCGGCCGCGCCGCGCGGGTAGATTATCGTTCATATAATCGCCTCTCGAACTGGCGCGCCAACACGATCATGACCAGATCATGACCAGATATTGCCAGATATTGCCAGATATTGATTGTGGCAGTCTATCGGAGGCGGCGGCAATTATCTAACGGTTGTTCGAAATCCGGCATGCGTCCTTCCCGTCGCCGAATGGCTAAAATGGTTAACCATTCCTTAGTCGGGAGTGGGGTATGAGAAGCTGAGTGTTGAATTGCAACGGCAAGGGTATTGACGGCCCATGAGCTTTTATGGCCCACCACGGGAACAGCTTGGCGAGATTGTATCGGGGTTGAAGCTGGTCGAGGACGTCTATACGGCGAATGGCCTGACCACCTTCATGCAGGACAATATGGTTGCCTTGATGCGTAACCAGCATTTCGCCAACGAACAAAAAATTCGTCACGGCGGTGCTGTCAAATGCGGAGGATGACGCCGATTCAGCCAAAATCTGGCGCCTGCATACCTGCTGCTGGGCCGCCCGGTCGGCCTTGGCCGTGGATGGCGATTTTGTCGAATGCGGGACCTATAAGGGCTTCTACGCCAGCGTCATGACGCAATATGTGGATTTCATGAATCTGCCGCGAACATTTTGTCTCTATGATACTTTCGCAGGTCTGCCCGAGGATTGGTCGACGGAACTGGAGCGCACACAGGCCAATCCCGGCTACACCTGGGACGGCGTGTATGACGACGTGATCAACCGCTTCGCCATCTATGACAATGTGAAGGTGGTCAAGGGCATTGTGCCGGAGGTCTTTGACCAGGCGCTGCCCGAGCACATCGCCTTCCTGCATCTGGACCTAAACGCCGGGGTGGCGGAGACGGCCGCGCTGGACCGTTCGCTGCCGTTGTTGAGCGATGGCGCCATGGTGGTGCCGGACGATTTCGGCCGACAGGAACAGCGGGAGTTATGCCTTGTCCATGTTGAATGGTGGCGCGCTCATGGCCACGCCATATTGGAGCTGCCGACCGGCCAGGGTCTGGTGACAATCCGCAAGAACAGCGTTTAGGCGCCCAATTCGTTAGACACCGCTGTCCAGTCGAAATTCCGGCCTGCGTCATGACAGGATGTTACGGGCCAATCGTCATCCAATAGCCTTGTATCCCTGGATGCCCGGATCAAGTCCAGGCATTGCAGAACACCGTTGTCATTGCCGGGCTTGGCCCGGCAATCCAGAACCGTCTGGCATGGCCTTGCCAGTGAGGCATCATGTCACAAGTGTTGAATTTTGCCTGAGGCCGAATGAATTCAACGGTCTGCGTCAGGCGCGCCGAATTACACCGTACAGCAGTGATAGTTAAACGGCCTATGGACGCCGGTTCCCAAAGGGCCCTGACAGGGACCTTGTTTTCCTGACATAGTGGGGCATGACCTTGATCAACCGCGCCGCACTGGTGCTCTGCCTGGCTGTCATGGCGATGGCGGCTCCGGTGCGCGGCCAGCCTATTGGCGATGGTGAAGCTTGCCTGGAAGGCAGTGGCTGGGCTATTCTGGATGAAGCTTATTGCCGCCGCGCCTTGTTCAACAAAGGCTTGGGGGCGGTGGCGCGGGCGGCATTGTTGACGGCCCGGGCCGGGGCCCTGGCCAATTTGGGCGAGCGGGAAGAGGCTTTTGCCTAGATCGCCCACGCCCTAAG
>JAPYUH010000070.1 GCA_029936195.1 Alphaproteobacteria bacterium | reverse complement strand
ACCGGGGCCGAGGCGGGCAATGTGCGGGCGGTGGATGTGCAAATCACCCGCCTGCGGCGCAAGATCGAGGATGATCCGAAGGAGCCGCGCCATCTGTGCACGGTATGGGGGCAGGGCTATGTCTTTTGGCTGGATTAGCCGGACTGGCGGTCGCCGATGTTAAAGCGCATGCTGCCCAGCAGCCTGTTCGGGCGGGCGATTATCATTGTCGTGACGCCGGTGGTTTTGTTGCAGATCGTCGCGGCGGTGGTGTTTTACGACCGCCATCTAGATCAGATTACCCGGCGCTTGGCGCGCAGTGTCTCGGGCGATATCGGTTTCGTCGCCGCCGCCCTGACCCGGGAAAAGGACGGGCTGGCCCGCTTCCACATCCTGCAATCGGCTAATCTGCGCCTTAATCTCAGCTTCACCCTGATCCCGGACATGCCGCTCAAGGCAGGCCCGCTGCCAACCCCGTTGGCGCCACTGGAAGCATTGTTGATCCGCACCATCGACGAGGGGTTGGAATTGGCCTTTACCATTCAAAACCGGCCGGAGAAGAAAAATTATCTGATCCAGGTGGCTTTCGAAGGCGGCCGCCTGCGCGTCCTGGTGCCCCACAACCGCATCACATCGGCAACCCTGGAAGTGTTGATCCTCTGGATCGTCGGCTCCTCCCTGTTGCTGCTGGCCATCGCCATCATGTTCCTGCGCAATCAGGTGCGTCCCATTCTGCGCCTGGCCGATGCCGCCGATCGGTTCGGCCGGGGCCAGGATGTGGAAAACTACAAACCCACGGGCGCGGTTGAAGTGCGCCGCGCGGGTGATGCCTTCCTGCGCATGCGTGAACGCATCGACCGCCATATCCGTCAGCGGACGGAGATGCTGGCCGGCGTCAGCCACGATCTGCGCACGCCGCTGACCCGGTTGAAGCTGGAGTTGGCCATGCTGCGCGATACCCCGGCGGCGGACGCCATGGCGTCGGACGTCGACGAGATGGATCGCATGATCGAAGGTTATCTTGCCTTTGCCCGGGGCGCGGCGGGCGAACGGGCGGTGGACACGGATATCAACGCCTTGATGGGCGAGGCCGTGGGCGATGCCCGCCGCCAGGGCGGAAAGGTGGATTTTGCCGCCACGGGCGACTTGCGCGGCCGTCTGCGCCCCTTGAGCCTAAAGCGTTGTTTGGACAACCTTCTGGGAAATGCCCAGCGCTATGCCGACCGCTGCGCCCTGGCCGCCAGGCGCGACGGTGACATGATCGAGATTACCGTGGACGATGATGGCCCCGGCATTCCCGAAGATGAACGGGAAGCCGCCTTTCGGCCCTTCTATCGCCTGGAAAATTCCCGCAACCAGGGTACGGGCGGTGTCGGCCTTGGCCTGGCCATCACCCGCGACACCGTGCGAAACCAGGGTGGCGACATGGTGCTGGGCGAAGCGCCGCAAGGTGGTTTGCGGGCGGTGATCCGGCTGCCGGCTTGACCAAGTAAAATGCAGGGGAAACGAATGCCATGGAAACATTGACCTTTCACAGCCTGGTGGCCCGTCCCGTGGTGTTGAAATTAAGGCGCCCCGTGAAGGCGCGGATCGCAACCATGACCGACTGGCCGGTGATCCTGATTGATTTGCGTACCGAGGAAGGCATCACCGGCCGGGCTTATCTGGAACCCTACATTGTCAAATCCATGCGCTATCTGGTTCCGGCCCTGCGGGATTTTGGCGAAATGTTGAAAGGCCGGACAGTCGCGCCGGGGGAGCTGTACGAAATCGCGCGGAAATCCCTCCATTTCACCGGATATGGCGGGCTGGCCATGATTGCCGTTTCGGGCCTGGACATGGCGGCCTGGGATGCCCTGGCCAGGGCGGCCAATATGCCCCTGTGCGTTTTGTTGGGTGGTTCGGTGGGGCCGGTGAAATCCTACAACAGCAATGGGCTGTGGCTGAACGAACCGGCTGCGGTAGCTGGGGAGGCGTTGGAACTACGCGACGAGGGCGGCTTCTCCGCGCTGAAGCTGCGCATGGGCAGGGACGACCCCGGGGAGGACATGGCGGCCCACGCCGCGGTGCGCAACGCGTTGGGCGATGGCGTCGAGCTTATGGTTGATTTCAATCAGGGCCTGGATCTGGCCGAGGCCATGCGCCGCTGCCATATGATCGATGATCTTGGCCTGGCCTGGATTGAGGAGCCTATCGTCTATGACGATTTTGATGGCTTTGCAAAACTGACGGCGGATTTGAAGACGCCCATACAGATTGGCGAAAATTTCTATGGCCCGCGTGATCTGCACATGGCGCTGCAAAAGCGGGCCTGTGATCTGGTCATGCCCGATTTCATGCGCATCGGCGGCGTGACGGGCTGGCTGCGCGCCGCCGCCATCGCCGGGGCGGCCGGTGTGCCCATGTCGTCCCACCTATACCCGGAGGTCGCCGCCCACGTCATGCGCGTCACCGAAACCGCCCATTGGCTGGAATGGCAGGATTGGGCCGATCCTATATTGCAGCAACCCTACGACGTCAGGGACGGCGACGTGCACATCCCCAATACGCCCGGCCTGGGGCTGGAATGGAAGGAAGACGTGGTCGCCGCCAATGCGGTGGAATTATAGCTAAGGCGCCTCTGACAGGGTGAACAGCATATCGGCGCCTTCGTCACGGTTGGCGATCAAGGCCTGATAGTCCGGATCGTTGTACCAGGCCCGCGCCGCGTCGATGTCGGGAAACTTGATCAGAACAAAGCGATCATATCCATCGGGTCCGGTCAGGGTTTCCACGATGGGCGCGCGCATGATGAATTCGCCGCCATGGACGGCAGTGGTTGGTCCGGCGGCCTTGGAATAGGCGGACAATTTCTCGGGGTCCTTGATTTTTACATGCACGGCGACGTAAGCGGCCATTCCTTCGTTTCCTTGTTGCTATTCGACGATTTTCCAATAGGCATCCTTCAAGACAACCTGTCCATCGCGAAAGGTGTAAAAATCACAGCCCTGGACGGCGATTTTTTGTCCCACTGTCGTGGTTCCCGTCAGCAGCCATTTTGAAATCCCCATATTGCCGTCCACATAGTTGCCATCGCCCCGGTAGTGAATATCGGGTATGCCGTCAAAGCGGGTTTTCAACAGGGTCTTCACCGCCTCGAACCCTTCGGCCCGCGAGCCGTGGGGGTCGGGGCCGCGGGGCATTTGCAGGGCGCAGTCGGCGGCAAAATATCTCATGACCGCATCTATATCGTGGTCATTGAAGGCGGCCAGCAGGCCGTCCAATTTTTCGCTAATCGTGGCGCTGTTCGACATAGTGGCCTCCCGGCAAGAAAAATCAGGGTTTCCCTGCGCCGATCAGAGCTTTAGTTTGCGCAATTGCAAAGTACCACCATAGACAGAGGCCATGATCACATGGAAAAGCCAACCCAGATCCGCATCCTGAAGGACTTGATGCGCATGCTCGACGCCAAGGAGAATGTGGACGCTGGCGTGATGTACCGCAACCCCACCTCGGTCTATACCTGCCCCGACCTGGCGGCCAGGGAATGGCGGACGTTTTTCAAGGGCCACACGCAACTGATCGGCCTGAGCAGCGATCTACCCAAGCCGGGCAGCTATCTGACCCTGGATGATTTCGGCGTGCCGGTTCTGGCCACCCGCGGCAAGGACGGGACTTGCAGGGCTTTCCTGAACGTCTGCCGTCACCGCGGCGTGCAGGTGGCGCAGGGGGAAAAGGGCACACAAAGCGCCTTTTCCTGTCCGTTTCATCAATGGACCTACAGCAACCAGGGCGATCTGATCGCCATTCCCGATGAACAACAGTTCGGCGAGATCGACAAATCCTGCCACGGCCTGATCGCCCTGCCCATGGAAGAACGCCACGGCATGCTTTGGCTGCATCCCGACACTGACGGGGTAATGAATCTGGAAAACATGCTGGGGGCGCTGCAGCCCGAGTTGGCCAATTGGAAGTTCGAGAACCTCGTCGCCATGGGCCAGACCACCATCGCCATGCGCCTGAACTGGAAACTGGCCAACGATACCTTTGGCGAGACCAACCATTTCGACAAGCTGCACAAAAACACCCTGGGCCGCATTACCCATGCCAGCTGCTTGAACTACGAAACGTTCGGGCGCAACCACCGTTTTGTCTTTCCCCGCCGCATGATTGACGAGCTGCGCCAGACTCCCGAAGCGGACTGGCGCCTGACGGACGGGGCCACGACGCTGTATTTTCTCTTTCCCAATATCCAATTCATCATCGGAAATGGATCCATTAATATCGTCTGTCTGTATCCCGACCCGGAGGACCCGAACCGCTCCATCTCCAAGATCAACCATTACTTTACCAAGGGCGCCATTGCGGCGGCGGCCGAGATCGAGGGGCATGGAGACAACGTGACGTCCGAGACCGTCTACGAAATCAGCCAGAGCGACACCGGCATTCCCAGTCTGAACGCCATCAAGGAGGTCTTCAATTCCACCATCGAACAGGAGGATTACCTTATGGGCGAAACAACCCAACGGGCGGCGGAAACCGGTATGATGGAGCACATAATTTTCGGTCGCAACGAGCCGGCCCTGCACCACTATCACCAGACTTTCCGCGCGGCGCTGCAAATGCCGCCGCTGGAGGAAATGAGCGGCTAGGTTTTCAGGATGTGTTGGTTTGGGCCTGGAACATTGCGTGGGCGATGGCCTTGTCTTGACCAAACCGAACAGATTTTAAAGGAGAGTAGTATGCGTAATTGGCGAGTTTGTATTGTTGCGGTATTTGCGTTGTTTTGGGCAACTGGTTCTGCCTGGGCCAACGGCGCCCTGGGTACCTGGGCGACCGAGGGGGGAAAATCCCATGTCACGATCACGGCGTGTGAAGACAAATTGTGCGGCACTATTATCTGGCTCAAGGAACCCTTGACCGAGGCGGGGGAACCGAAACACGACGCCAACAATCCCGACGACGCCTTGAAAACCCGGCCCATCATCAGCCTGCCCCTATTGGCGGGTTTCGTGCCCGGCGAGGAGGATAATGTCTGGGAAAATGGCACCATCTATAATCCCGAGGACGGAGAACTGTATTCCTGTGTCCTGACCTTACTGGATGCCGGCACTTTGAAAGTGCGCGGTTTTGTGGGCCTGCCCTTGTTTGGAAAAACGCAGATTTGGAAGCGAATACTATAGGGCTGGGAGATTTGTTTAAAGGAGAATATTAGCGTGGCGCAGGCGAATCGCAAGGACAAGGACGGCAGCTTGCTGCCGGGAGAACCGAACGAGCCGGGCAAACGGTACATCAACCGCGAACTTTCCTGGCTGGCCTTTAACCAGCGGGTCATGGAAGAGGCGCTGAATACCGCCCATCCGTTGCTGGAGCGTTTGCGTTTTCTGTCCATTTCCGCAACCAATCTGGACGAATTCTATATGGTCCGCGTGGCCGGACTGCATGGCCAGATGCGCGCGGGTATCGATCAGGTCAGCGATGATGGACGAACGCCCACCCAGCAATTGGCCGCCATCAATGAAATGGCCGGCCAGATCATGGCGGAACAGGGGCGCTACTGGAAAGAGCTGATCGGGGAGCTGTCGGCGTCCGGCATTTCCCTGGTGGAGCCCGACGCGCTGACGGAGGAGGAGCGCGCTTTCCTTGCCGTGTATTTTCTTCAGCATATCTTCCCCGTTTTGACGCCCTTGGCCATTGACCCGGCGCACCCGTTTCCCTTTATCCAAAATCTCGGTTTTGCCATGGTCCTGCAACTGCGCCGGGAGGCCGATGACAGTTTCATGAATGCCCTGGTGCCCCTGCCGCAGCTGGTCGACCGTTTCATACGCCTGCCTGGCCGGGCGATCCGCTTTGTCAGCCTTGAAAATCTAGTGGGGCTGTTCCTGGATCAACTTTTCCCCGGCTATGCCACGGAGGGGCGGGGGCTGTTCCGGGTCATTCGCGATAGCGATATCGAGGTCGAGGAAGAGGCGGAGGATCTGGTGCGGTTTTTCCAAACCGCCCTGAAACGACGGCGTCGGGGCAGCGTCATCAGTCTATGGGTCGATGCCGCCATGCCTGATGATCTGCGCCGCTTCGTGGCCCGCAATTTGGGGATGGGAAGTCGCGAAGTGATGGCGGTGGACGGCGCATTGGGTCTGGCTGACGTGGCGCAGCTGATTGTCGATGACCGCCCGGAACTGAAGTTCGAGCCCTACAACCCACGTTTCCCCGAACGCATCCGCGAGTTGAGCGGCAATTGTTTCGCCGCCATCCGGGCCAAGGATATCCTGGTTCATCACCCTTTTGAAAGTTTCGACGTGGTGGCGCAGTTTCTCAGCCAGGCGGCGGAAGATCCGGACGTCATCGCCATCAAGCAGACCCTTTACCGCACCTCCGACGACAGCCCGATCGTCAAGGCCCTGATCACGGCGGCCGAGGGTGGCAAGTCGGTCACCGCGCTGATCGAATTGAAGGCGCGCTTTGATGAAGAGGCGAATATCAAATGGGCCCGAGACCTGGAGCGGGCCGGGGTGCATGTGGTCTATGGCTTCATGGACCTGAAAACCCACGCCAAGGTGTCCTACGTGGCCCGGCGCGAGGGCGAGGATCTATTAACTTATGTGCATTTCGGAACCGGCAATTATCATCCCGTGACCGCTAGGGTCTACACGGATCTTTCGTTTTTTACCGCCGATCCCGATTTGGGCGCGGATGCGGCGCGACTGTTCAACTATCTAACCGGTTATGCCCAGCCGGCCTATTTTGACCGTCTGATCACGTCGCCCATGGGCATGCGGGATGCCATTTTGTCCCTGATCGAACAGGAAATCACCCACGTCAAGGCGGGGCGGCCCGGCGCCATTTGGGCCAAATTGAATTCCTTGGTGGATAGCTTGGTTATCGATGCCTTGTACAATGCCTCCAACGCCGGGGTAAAGATCGGTTTGATCGTGCGCGGCATTTGCTGTCTGCGCCCCGGCGTGCCCGGGATGTCGGAAAATATCACCGTCAAAAGCATCGTGGGACGATTTCTGGAGCATGGCCGCATAGCCTGTTTCGGCGCCGGCCATGGGCTGCCATCACCTTCGGCCAAGGTGTTCATTTCTTCCGCCGATTGGATGCCGCGAAATTTCGACCGCCGGGTGGAAGCCATGATCCCCATTGAGAACGCCACCGTGCATGAACAGATCATGGGGCAGATCATGGTGGCCAATTTCAACGACCGGGGTCAAAGCTGGTTCCTCAACGCCGACGACCGCTACGAGCGGGTGGTAGTCCAGGATGACGAGTTCTCGGCCCATCGCTACTTCATGACCAATCCCAGCCTGTCGGGCCGGGGCAGCGCCCTGAAGGGCGGCAAGGCGGACCTTCGCCTGACCTTGGAGAGGGAATGACCCAAATCGAAGCGGCGGGCAATCGGAAAGCCGTGTCGGACCGCCTCGCTGTCATTGATGTCGGATCGAACTCGGTCCGCATGGTGGTTTATCCCGCAACGGCCCTTGCCGCGCCGCCTCTGTTCAATGAAAAGGCCATGTGCGGCCTGGGCCGCGGCCAGGGTCCCGGCGGCTCGCTGTCCGAGGAAGCCATGGCCAAGGCCTTGGATACGCTCCGCCGGTTCGCCCATCTGGCCCGGGCCATGGCGGTGGGCGTCATTGACGCGGCGGCCACGGCGGCGGTGCGGGATGCGGCCAATGGCCAGGATTTTCTTGATCGGATCCGCCGCGAAACCGGTCTCGCCGTACGCATTCTGGATGGCGATGAAGAGGCCCGTCTGGCGGCCCGGGGCGTTTTGGCGGCCAGTCCCGGGGCGCGGGGCCTGGTGGGTGATTTGGGCGGCGGCAGCTTGGAGTTGGTGCATCTGGACCCTGATCGTCCGGACGGTACCGGCCAGGGCACCAGCCTGGGATTAGGCACCCTGCGGCTGGCGGCCATGGAGCTGTCCGGCGAAACGTTGGACCGGTGCATCGACGATGGTTTAACCCAGGCCGATTGGATGCCTCGGGTCAGGAACGGCGATTTATATATCGTCGGCGGCGCCTGGCGCAGCCTGGGCCATCTGGAAATGGCCCGTACGCGTTATCCCCTGCGGGTGCTGCATGGATACACCCTACCCAGCGGCCGGGTCGAGGCCATGTGCCGATTGTTCGCGGGTCTGAGCCTGGAAAGCCTGCGCCGCATCGAAGCGGCGCCGAAGGACCGCCTTGATACCTTGGCCCTGGCAGCCCGCGTATTGGGCCGTTTGCTGCGTCACAGTGGCGCCAAACGGGTAATTTTCTCCGACCACGGCCTCCGTGATGGGATCTTGTACGAGCATCTTTCCCCCGAACACAGGGCAGCGGATCCGTTGCTGGCATCAAGCCGCCTGACGGCATTGGCCACGGCCCGTGACGCCCATAACGGCCTGGGTCATGGCCATGGTGATAGCCGCAAACTGTCCGATTGGCTGACCCCGCTGTTTCCCAACGAGAACGAGGACGACAAACGCCTGCGCTTGGCCGCCTCGCTGTTAAGCGATATCGGCTGGCGTATTCATCCCGACGAACGGGCGGACCATGCCATGGCGGACGTGCTGCGCGCCCCCCTGATCGGTTTGGAGCATGGCCAGCGGATCAAATTGGCCCTCGCGGTACGTTACCGCTATACCCACCGCCGCGACAGCCATTGGGTCAAACCATACGAACAGCTTATCCCGGATGATGACCGCCTTTGGGCACGCCGGGTCGGCCAGGCCCTGCGTCTGGCCCATACCCTGTCGGGCGGCATTATGGGTCTATTGGCGAACTATCGCCTGAGCCTGGATGAAGCGGCAATTTCCCTGCACGGCGGCGTCGATGGAACCCACATGATTGGCGAGGCGGCCACCAAGCGTCTGGCTGCGTTGGCCCGCAGTTTCGGACTTGGCAGCCGGATCCTGCCCGACTAATTACGACTAGGACAATAGCCAGCCGCCGTCCACGTCGACGGTGGTGCCGGTGACGAAATCGTTCTCGACCACGAACACAATGCCCTTGGCCACTTCCTCCGCCGTGCCGGCGCGGGGAATGACATTGTCGGCGGTGGCCGAGGAATAGAAGGCCGTGCGTTCCTCGCCCTGCATGGGGTTTATCGGCGTATCAATCGTGCCCGGCGCCACCACATTGATACGCTTGGGCGCCAATTCGGGCGCCACGGCACGGGCCAGGGCTTCCACGCTGGCACCGACCGAGGAAAGGGAGACCTGGCCCGGCTTGCAGTTTCGCGCCGGTGTGCCGCTGACCAGGGTGATGGAGCCATTCTCGCTAAGATGTTCCGCGCCAAAACGGATGACGTTGGCATAGCCCCATAGCTTGTCAAACGAGGCCTGATAACCGTCCATGTCCATTGCCAGGAATGGCCCCATGGCCCGCCCGCCGCCTGTCGCCGCGCTGATCAGTATATCAAACGGTGCGCATTCGCGGAACAGCGCCGCCATGGCCTCACGGTCAAGCACGTCGCACTGCATCAGGGTGATGCCGGCCGGAACCTCGCCCGCCCTGTCCGGATTGCGGCTAACGGCGATGACATTGCACCCGGCCGCCGCCAACTGTTTCGCCGCCGCCAGGCCGATGCCCGACGTGCCGCCAAAGATAACCGCCTTCTTGCCTGAAACGTTCATGTCAAGCTCTCCCCATTTTGGTTGTTCTGTTTATGGATAAACTACAATTGGTAAATCACTATTGGTAGATCAGCGTGCCGTCTTCCAGATCGGCGGCCGGAATGGACTCTTTTTCGGTAAAATAATCCTGGCTATGTACCCAGGGTTCGCGGTCACCCTGCCGGGGCATCAGATGCACCTTGCGCATGATATAGCCGGCATTGAAATTATCTTCCGTGATGAACGGCAATGGCTCCATCTGCAGGTCTTCATCGCGCAGGCGCGGGGTCACGACTTTGACACCCTTTTCGTCCATATGGTTCAGCAGACGGCAGATATAGCCGGCCACCAAGTCCGCCCGCAATGTCCAACTGGCGCGCAGGTAGCCAAATACCCAGGCCATGTTCGGCACGCCCGAGAATTGGATGCTGCGATGGCCCCAGCAATCGGCAAAATCCACCACTTCCCCGTCGACCGAGAAGTTGACGTCCCCCATGGCGCTCATATTGAAACCGGTGGCGGTGATGATGATATCGGTCGTCAATTCGTCGCCGGATTTCAACAGGATGCCGTCTTTGGTAAAGGTTTCGATTTGATCCGTCACGACGGACGCCTTGCCCGACCGAATACCTTGGAACAAGTCGCCGTCCGGCACCACGGCCAGCCGCTGCCGCCAGGGGCGGTACGAGGGCGTGAAATGTTTCTCCACATCAAAATCCAGGCCCAGATGCATCCTGGCGCCGGCGATCAGTTCATTCTTCAAGGCCTCGGAATCGTCGAATGAACGGCGCGTAATGACCTTTTGATTGGCCAGAATATCGCTACGGACGATGTCGTGAATCCATTCCGCCGAGACACCGATTTTTAGCAACATGTCGCGGACGACACTGCGATTGGGCAAGGCATAGAAATATGTGGGCGAGCGTTGCAGCATGGTGATGTGCTTGGTGTCGTCCGCCATGGCCGGGATCAGGGTCGCCGCCGTCGCGCCGGAACCGATGACAACGACCTCCCTGTCGGTGTAGTCCATATCCTCCGGCCATGTCTGGGGATGCACGATCCGTCCCTGGAACTGGTCCATGCCCGGGAAGTCCGGTGTGTAACCTTCTGAATGACGGTAATAACCCTGGCACATCCACAGGAAATTTCCGGTGAAAAGAACCTCCTCGCCACTTTCATCGTCACGAACCCGCAGGCTCCATTGCTTTGCTTTACTGGACCAGCTGGCGTCTTCGACCTGATGGCGATAACGGATATGTTCGCGGATGTTTTGCTCGTCCAGGGCATCATCGAGATAATTGAGGATTTCGTCCGCCGTTGCGATCAGTGGGCCTTCCCATGGTTTCCAGCCGTAGCCGAAGGTAAACAAATCGCTATCTGAACGAATGCCGGGATATTTATGGGTGTTCCAGGTGCCGCCAAATGTTTCCTGGGTCTCCAACAGGACAAAACTTTTGCCCGGACACTCTTTTTGCAAATGATAGGCGGCATCTATGCCGGAAATGCCGGCCCCGACAATCAAGACGTCGAAATGCTTCGCCCCTTGGGGCGCCGCGTTGGTCAAGTCAACAGCCATACTCATAGTCTATTCTCACGTTGATAATTCCCGGCAATCATATGATTGCCGGCTGTCCTCGCATTGATATGGCGCAATTATGGCACGGGGGCGCTCTATTCCGCCGCCACAACCTTCAAGCGCTCGGCCTTGGTCGCCGCCGTCAGGGCGGTCCATTGGGCCAGGGTCTCCGCCGATTTGGCTTCTTCTTCCGCCATGATCGCCTCGTGGCGTTCCGCCTTCACGGTGAATTCAAGCTGTAGGCCGTTTGGATCATGGAAATAGATCGAGGTCACGAAACCATGATCAATGGGCCCACGCACGGGCAGGCCGAGGTTTTCCAGACGATCTTTAAAGGCCTGCTGGGCATCCAGATCCGCCAGCTCGAAGGCGAAGTGATACTCGTGCATGCCGTCCTTTTTGTAGAACAGATCCTCGCTGACGCTGTCGGGCAGGTCGAAGAAGGCAATGTAGTTGCCGTCCTCCATCTCGAAAAACAGATGCATATAGCGCAGGTCTTCATCCGTGCCCGGCCGTTTCATGATGGCCAGGGTGGCGCGCATGCGCATGCCGAGGACGTCGCAGTAAAAATCCCTGGTTTCCTCCGCATCGCGGCACAGATAGGCGCTGTGGTGGATACCCAGTATCTTCGGTACAGCAGTCATGGTTGGTCTCCCATTATTTGCCGGTCGGTTCGAGATAACCGTATCAAGCCACCGTATCAACTCATGGAGTGCGGATCAATTCCACGCGTTTGCCCTTGGCCGTCATGGCCAGTCGGCCGTGTTTCAGGTCCAGGGCGTCGGCACCGAAGATTTCCTTGCGCCAACCGCGCAGGGCGGCCACGTCGGCATCGTCATCGGCGGCAATGCGTTCCAGATCGGCGATCGTGGCAACCAGTTTTTGCGCCACGTCATGTTCCTCGCAATTGGTTTTCAGCAGTACCTTCAATAGGCTGATCAATGGTCCCAGCCCCCTTGGCAGTACCACCTGGGCCGTGGGCTCGGGCACATCCTCGACCGCCATGTTGCGGCCCAACTGGATCGCCGCCAGCAAATCCTGTCCCGCCGGCCCTTCCGCAAGGCCTTTCGAGACAGCGCGCAGGCGGGCCAGGTTTTCGATGCTTTCGGGCATTTCGGCCGCCAACTCCTGGATCGCCTCGTCCTTCAGGACATGACCGCGCGGCATGTTACGGCGCTGTGCCTCCCGCTCGCGCCAGGCCGCGACTTCCTTGGCGACGCCAAGATAACGTTTATTACGGCTGCGCAGTTTCAGACGCCGCCAAGAATCCTCGGGGGTTTGATTATAGGTGGCGGTATTGGTCAGCACCGCCATCTCTTCCCCCAGCCACTGGGCGCGGTCGGATTTTTCCAATTGGCCGCACAGTGATTGGTAAACCTGCAGCAGATGGGTCACATCATCCAGGGCATAGCCGATCTGCTTGTCGCTAAGGGGCCGCCGGCTCCAATCGGTGAAGCGGGAGCCTTTGTCGATGCGGGCCCCGGCCAGCTTTTCCACCAGGCGGTCATAGCCGACGGAATCGCCAAAGCCGCAGACCATGGCGGCGATCTGGGTGTCGAACATGGGCGTCGGCACGGCATCGTTCTGATGCACGAAAATTTCTACATCCTGGCGCGCGGCATGAAATACCTTGATGACCTTGGGATTAGCCAACAGTTCCGTCAAGGGCGAGAGGTCGATGCCGTCCGCCAATGGGTCGATGGCGCGGGCCAGATCATGATTGGCCACCTGCACCAGACACAGACGTGGCCAATAGGTGCGGTCACGGATAAACTCCGTGTCCACGGTGATATAGGACGAGGCGGACATTTGGGCGCAGAACTGGGCCAATGTCTCGTTATCGTCGATAAGTTCGGCAATACGCTTGGGCGACATGGCGGACAGCTATACACAATATTTTCCCATCCGTCGCCCCCATAGTGCCAACTTAGTTCGAACTGTTTATGAACTGGGCACGAACTGGGCGCGAACAGAAATTTCCGGCAATATCAGCCCGCCCGCTCTTGACAAAACAGCGTGTTCCGTGCGGTTTAGCGCCGCCGCCCAGGACCATGCCGGCGGGGTAAAATTTGCCATTCCGAGGATCATGAACATGCATATCTATCGTAGTCATACCTGCGGCGCCCTGCGCCCCAGTGACGTGGGCGACAGCGCCAGAATTTCCGGCTGGGTGCACCGCAAGCGGGACCATGGCGGCCTGCTGTTCATTGATCTGCGCGATAACTACGGCATTACCCAATGCGTAATTGAACCGGACAGCCCGCATTTTGCCGCCGTCGAGGCCGTGCGCCCGGAAAGCGTGCTGCGTATCGAGGGCAAGGTTGTGGCCCGAGAGCCCGAGACCATCAATTCGGAATTGCCCACGGGCGAGGTGGAAATCAGCATTGCCCAAGTGGACCTGTTGTCGGCGGCGGAGGAATTGCCCCTGCAGGTGTTCGGCGATCAGGTCTATCCAGAGGAAACCCGTCTGCGTTACCGCTTCCTGGACCTGCGCCGCCAGGTCATGCACGACAATATTTTGTTGCGCAGCAGGATCATTTCCTCGATCCGCCGGCGCATGGAAGAACAGGGTTTCATTGATTTCCAAACGCCCATTCTAACCGCGTCCTCGCCGGAGGGCGCGCGGGATTTCCTCGTGCCGAGCCGTCTGCATCCGGGCCAGTTCTATGCCTTGCCGCAAGCCCCGCAGCAGTTCAAGCAGTTGGCGATGATCGCCGGTTTCGACCGCTACTACCAGATCGCCCCATGTTTCCGCGATGAAGACGCCCGCGCCGACCGCAGCCCCGGCGAATTCTATCAACTCGACCTGGAAATGAGCTTTGTCGAACAGGAGGATGTCTTTCAGGCGGTGGAGCCCGTGATGCACGGGGTGTTCGAGGAGTTCGCCAATGGCGGCGCCGTTACGCCCATGCCGTTTCCGCGAATTCCCTACGCCGAGGCCATGTTGAAATACGGCAACGACAAGCCGGACCTGCGCATCCCGACCGAAAATTCCGATGTCTCGGAAGTCTTCGACGGCTCCGACTTTCAATTGTTTGCCAAGCTGGTGGCGGTCGGCGGCGTGGTGCGCGCCATTCCCGCACCCGGTGCCGCGGCCCGGCCGCGCAGCTTCTTTGACAAGATGAACGACTGGGCCCGCGACGAGGGCGCGCCGGGCATGGGCTGGATCAGCTTCGCCGATGGCGGGGGCAAGGGGCCCATCGCCAATCGCCTGGATGAAGACCGCATGGCAAAATTGAAGGCTTTGACCGGAACCGCTGACGGCGACGGCCTGTTCTTCGCCGCCGGCAAGGCATCGGAAGCCGCGCACCTGGCAGGTCTGGCGCGCCTGAAGGTTGGCCAGGATCTGGATATCGTCGAGCCGAATGCCTTTCGTTTCTGCTGGATCGTCAATTACCCCATGTATGAATGGAGCGAGACGGAGCAGAAACTGGACTTTTCTCACAACCCGTTTTCCATGCCCCAGGGCGGCCTGGCGTCGCTGGAGAACGATGAACCCTTGGATGTGTTGGGGTATCAATACGACATCGTCTGCAACGGTGATGAGCTGGCCTCGGGCGCCATTCGGAACCACCTGCCGGAAATCATGTACAAGGCCTTCGAGATCGCCGGCTATGGCCCGGAAGAGGTCGAAAACCGTTTTGGCGGCATGCTCAGCGCCTTGAAATTCGGCGCCCCGCCCCATGGCGGCATTGCGCCGGGGATCGACCGCATGGTGATGTTGCTGGCCAACGAGCCCAACATTCGCGAAGTCATCATGTTCCCCATGAACCAGCAGGCCCAGGACCTGATGATGGGTGCGCCCGCGCCCGCCGACCCCAAGCACCTGCGGGAAATCCATGTGCGCACGATCGTGCCCGAGGCCCCGAAACCGGCCCCAAAACCGGCCTCGGAATAGCCTGGAACTGTTCTAGAACCCTTGGGTGGTATGCGCCGATAACTGGGCGGTGGTGGCCAGCAGCCGCTCCGAAAGGATCAGGTTCAGGTTCAACAGCACCTTGGAGGCGACGGAAGGGTCTCGTTCAATGGTTTTGCGGAACATATCCTTGGTCAGCACTAGAACCTCGGCATCCCTTGTGATGACGATGTCGGCGGAGCGCGGCGTGGCCGCCAGATAGGCCATCTCGCCCACCACGGCGCCCTTGGCAAAACGGGCCAGGATCGATCCATGCCGGTCGCGAATTTCGATATTGCCCGATAGCAGAACAAACGCCTCGTCTCCCATGTCGCCGGTGCGGGCCAGGCGCTCGCCGGCGCGGAGCGCCAGGGTGGAAGCGTTCTTCAGGAAGCGGCGCGCCTCGTCATAGCTCAATTCTTCAAACAGCGGCACGCCATGCAGGGGATTTTGGTGCAACTGATGGGTCAGATATTCCCACATACTTTTGCTCATCGCGCAGGGCCTTGACCTTGCGCCCTGCGGCTTCCGGAAATTTCGAGGCGAACCAACCGACGACACTTTGATCCGGCGTTTTCAGCATGGCCAGGGCGGTAAAGGGTGAGTTGATGGAATGCATGTGGGCCACGTCATCCATCACCAGGACCATGGGTACCTGCAGCCCTTCGCCGCCCTCCAGATTATAGCCGCTGTAGCTGCGGTAGCCGATTTTCTCGTACAGCCCGACCAGCGCCGGTTGGCAATAAGTGAAATCAAAATGGGCGCCGCAGCCGCGCGCCAGTTTGAACGCCGCCGCCGTCATCAGGGCGGGGGCCTGGCTGCCCCGCCAGCGGTCGCCAATTACCATGTGATCGGTGAAGCAGAGGTATGCCGGATCGAAATCCGCAAAGACTGAAAGCTCATAGACCGCGTTCATTTCATCACTGGGCGGGATCTGCTCTGCCGTATAGCTGCGCAGGCAGCCGGCAATGGCTTTGCCCGAGGTCAGAAACAGATGCCGTGCGGCCTCGTCCCGGGCCGCCTGGTCCAGTTGTTCACGGCGGCTCATGGCATCGGGTTCTACGCCCCGTTCCTCGACCATGATCCGGTCGCGGAACCGCAGAATTTTCTCCCGCTGTGCCGCATTGACCACTTCGCGAACCTGCAGGCGATCATTTGCGGTGTCCGCCTCGGCGGGCGGTTTTGTTGCAGTCTGTACCATGCGCCCAGCATAGGACCAGAGGCTGAACGAGGGGTTAATACCAAGGTATGGTGCCGGACCAAATGGGGAGACGCGAAAAAAAGGGGCGCGGCCCAGGTTATTCAATTGGCGACCACGCCCGAGTCGCAACAGGGAGGACGTTACGCTTACCCTACATGCCGCAGTGGCAATGCCCGGCCCCCGACGTGTTTGGGGGCCCTCATGGGGGCGCTAGCTGCAGCCGGATGTACCCCCACAAGTATCGCATTTCATACAGGTACCGTTGCGTAACAGCGTGAAGTTGCCGCATTCGCCGCAGGCATCACCCTCATAACCCTTCATGCGGGCCTCGCGGATCTGGTCCAGGCGTTGATCCATCTCGTCCTGGATACCGGTGTCTACCGATACGGCCGCCGCCGCCGTGCCGTTGCCGCTGGCTGCCAGTCCGTTACCGCCACCATTGCCGCCACC
>JAPYUH010000069.1 GCA_029936195.1 Alphaproteobacteria bacterium | reverse complement strand
CGCCAAAGCTTCCATGCCGTCCTTGGTCTGCAACGTGTCATACCCATGGGCATCCAAAAGGTCATGAAAAAGCTTCATGTTGAGTTCATTGTCTTCAACAATTAATACGGTTTTTGCCATTGCAACAAGGTCCCTAGGGCCCGCACGGACGCGTTATGAGGAATTATCAAGTGCGATCGTTAATATCTGGTATAGCAATCGCAAACTAGGTTTAACAAAACATAAAAATCGGTGCCGGTGAATGGCTAATATCGATCCTGCAAATGAATGAAGAAGAGGCAAAATCCATCGCCTTGCGGGCGCTGAGCTATTTGGTGGCCGAGGAAGACGTGCTGCAACGCTTCATGGATCTAAGCGGGGTCGACGCCGCCGATATTCGTCAACGGGCCGATGACGTGGAAATGCTGGCCGGGGTGCTGGATTTCTTTCTCGGGTTTGAGCCGCAACTGCTACAAATGTGCGAGGCGACGGGGCTGGCGGCGGATGCCCCGGCCCGGGCACGGCGCCGCCTGTTCGGCGGCCAGTTCGAGGAATGGAGTTAGCGGCTTGGAAGATGATGATCTGCACGATGATGTCCTGCGCCAATTGGAAACTTTGCGATTAAGCCCGGAACGGCCACTGATCGTCAGTGACGCCGATGAAGTTATTTTTGCCTTCGTGCGCGGATTGGAAGCCTATCTGTTGGACAACGGCCATTTCATGGATCTGAAATCGTTTGCCATGCGGGGCAATATTCGAGATTCCGAAAGCGGCGAGGCGGTCTCCGGCGAGGCGGTCAAATCTTTGATCAACGGCTATTTTTCCGAACGCACGGAACACATTGAACCCGTTGCCGGCGCCGCCGACGCCCTGGCCGCCTTGTCCGAGCGGTCCCAGGTAATGGTCTTGTCCAACCTGCCCTTGGATTGCCGCGAGGCCCGGCGCCGGGCCCTGGTCAAGCACGGCATGGACTATCCCCTGATCGCGAATATTGGCCGCAAGGGCCCGGCCATGGCATATCTGGCGGCGCGGCAAAAGGCGCCGATGTTCTTCCTCGATGATATCCCCCACAACATCGCCTCCGTGGCCCGGGCGGCGAATGGGGTCACGCGGCTGCATTTTATCGCCGATCACCGTTTGCGCGACTTGATCGGGGCTGCCGACGATGCCGATGTCCGGACCGACGACTGGGACGAGGCCCGCCAGTTTATCGAAGGGCGCTTGGCGGCAGCGGGCTATTAGGCCATGCGGATCGGCGTCGATTTGGGCGGCACAAAGATTGAAGCATTGGTGCTGGGCGACGATGGCACCGAGTTGATCCGTCAGCGCGTGCCAACGCCCCAGGGCGACTATCAAGGTATCGTGATGGCCATCCGAGATTTGGTGGCGGCGGTCATGACGGGCCGGGGGGGTGAAGACATCCCCCTCGGCGTGACCATACCCGGCGCCATCTCGCCGGCCACCGGGCTGATAAAGAACGCCAATTCGATCTGTCTGATCGGCAAGCCGTTCGATCGCGATCTGGCCGACGCCCTTGGCCGATCCGTGCGCCTGGCCAATGACGCCAATTGTTTCACCTTGTCAGAGGCTAGCGATGGCGCCGCGCGGGGGGCGGGCAGCGTCTTTGGCGTCATTATCGGCACCGGCACGGGGGGCGGCATCGTTGTTGGTGGCCGCCTGCATGAGGGTCCCAATCTTATTGCCGGCGAATGGGGCCATGCGCCCTTGCCCTGGCCGGACGATGATGAACGGCCCGGCCCACCCTGCTATTGCGGCAACACGGGGTGCATCGAAACCTTTCTGTCCGGGCCGGGCCTGAGCCGCGATTTCATGGCCGCCACGGGCGTGGACCTGAAAGCCCATGAAGTTGCCGAACTGGCGGCGGACTGTGACCAGGAGGCCGAGGCCTGCATGGCGCGCTATGAGCGGCGCCTGGCCAAGTCCCTGGCCATGGTGATCTGTATTCTGGACCCGGAGGTCATTGTCATGGGCGGCGGGGTTTCGAATATTGACCGCCTGTACGACAATGTGCCTGGATTGTGGGGGGAATTTGCCTTCTCGGACCAGCTTTCCACTAAATTGGTCAAGGCGAAACACGGCGATTCCTCTGGTGTCCGGGGCGCTGCCTGGCTGTGGCCCCTAACGTCCACCCGGCCCACCCGGTCCATGGAATAGTCATGCCGACCCTCTGCCGCGATTGTCTTGCGATCGGGTCGGAGGGGACGTCGACGGCAGCGCGCTGCCAGGGCTGTGGTTCGCCGCGCCTGTTGCGTCACGATGAATTGTTCCGTCTTGGCATCGCCCATCTGGATTGCGATGCCTTTTACGCCAGTGTCGAAAAGCGGGACGATCCGTCCCTGGCGGACAAGCCGGTCATTGTCGGCGGCGGCCAAAGGGGCGTGGTGAGTGCTGCCTGCTACGTGGCGCGCACCTACGGGGTGCATTCCGCCATGCCCATGTTCAAGGCGCGCAAGGCCTGTCCCAACGCCGTTGTGATCAAACCGGAGATGACGAAGTATACCGCCGTCGGTCGGCAAATCAGAGCTATCATGAAGGATTTTACGCCCTTGGTGGAGCCCCTCTCCCTGGATGAAGCCTTCCTGGATCTGACCGGGACGGAGCGGCTGCACGGGCAGGCGCCGGCGGCCACGGCCGCGGCCATCGTCAAGCGGATCCAGGCCGAGGCGGGTGTCAGTGCCTCCATCGGGCTGTCCTATAACAAATCCCTGGCCAAGGTTGCCTCCGATCTGGACAAGCCGCGGGGCTTCGCCGTAATCGGGCGGGCGGAGGCGGTGGAATTTTTGGCCCAGCAGCCTGTTTCGATCATATGGGGCGCTGGCAAGGCCCTGCAACGGCGCCTGGCCAAGGACGGCATTACCACCGTGGCTCAATTGCAGTTGCTCGATGAGGTCGATCTGATCGCCCGCTATGGCGCCATGGGGCAGCGCATGGCACAGTTTGTCCGGGGCGAGGATCCGCGCCGCATCAAGGCCAACCGGCCCACCAAAAGCATTTCATCCGAGACCACCTTCCACCATGACATCACCGATGGTGATGCGTTGCGCAAGATCCTGTGGCGCCAGGCCGATCGCGTGGCGCGGCGGATCAAGGCGGCCGATTTGGCCGGAACCACGGTGGTGTTGAAATTGCGCCGCGCGGATTTCCGCATTTTGACCCGAAGCCGCCGTCTTCCCGACCCGACACAATTGGCCGATACCATTTATCGCCAGGCCGAAGACCTGTTGACCCGGGAAATCAACGGCACCGCCTATCGTTTGCTTGGGGTTGGGTTGAGTGGTCTGATGGATGGCGCCGCCGCCGACCCTCTTAGCCTGGCCGACCCGGGCGCCGGGCGCCGGGCCGACGCGGAGCGGGCCCTGGATGACGTGCGAAATAAATTCGGCGTGGATATTATTGGCAAGGGCAGGGGCTTGCGCCGATGAACCACCGACCGGCTGTTGCCTGAGCCGCAGTTTTATTGGCAGTCCGGCTGGTCCAGATAATCCAACTCCACCAACCGTCCAAGCAGGCCGAATTCCGGATAGTCCAATGTCAAGCTGTCGACCACGCCGTTGCCGTACAAGGTGTAGCCGACTTCAAATTCCGGCACGCCGAGTTGGTTTTTGAAATGAAAATAGGCCAGGCGGATGGGCCATCGGGGTTGGTCCGTTGGCGACAGCTTGCCCTTGGCCGGGCCGCTTAGACGCTCTCCGATAAACACCGCGGCGTGGTAGTAGCCGGCCTCGTTGCTGCCGTCGAACAGCGGTATTTCAAAGCCACGGCTGCCCGCCATGGCCCGCGCCAAGACCTCGCGGTTATGGCTGATGGGAAACACGGTGCCCTTTGGCAAGGTAAGTTCACGGGCTTGCGGCAGTTGCCAGATGGCGTGGCCGCCCTGTCCGTCCCTTAAACCGGCTTTGCCCTGCTCCCGCTCGATCACCTTGCCGTTAATTCTGTTCACCAGATTGAACCGCAGGGTTCGTCCGTCGCGGCTTTCCCAGACCGAGGCCTGCATGTCGCCCAAGATGTCCGGGCCTTGGCTGGCGGAGATGCGGCTGATGAAAGCCTGGTTGAAGATGTAGCCGGCGCAATCCTCGATCAACTCCACCACAAGGCTTCCGTTGGCGGCCTCGATGCCGGCGCTGTCCCGGGCTTCATTCAATTGCAGCTCGTAAACAGCGCGAACGGGGCGGAGCGCCTGGCCCGAAGCGGCGGTGCCGATGACGGCCATCGCCAAGACAATCGAGACGGCGGCAACGCGAGACGTGGACCTTTGCAGAGAATAAGCCATTTGCCTGAAATGCCCGCCCATGGTTTTTGATAATTGCCGATATTAGGCGATTGGTTGTTTCCAGGCTAGATGACCCGCGACCAATGGCAATAATACCAACGTGCGGTGATAAGGGCTCATATAGACGCTTTCTGAAGGCTTTCGGGTAGGAGCGCGTTGCGCCGTGGTGCTGGTGCCATAAGCGCCGCGCGACGCCGCCAAAAGCCTTCAGAAATCGCCGAATTCGGTCGTTCCGGGAGGGCGTTGGCGGCGTCGTGAAAGCTTGACGGCACCAGTACCGCCGGCGCATTCACTCCTACCTGACGCCCTCCCGAAACGATCTATATGGGTCCTTATCACCGCACGTTGGTATAACATTTGACCCGTCCGGTTTTTGCGCTTTGTTCGTCCGGTCAGGCAAAGACGGGAAAATGTTGCGTTGTGAATTTTGATGGTTCGTTTTAAACAACCGGCCATGATGAAAAATTTAAAAATTGCCCTGGCGCAGATCAATCCGACGGTTGGCGATATTGCCGGGAACGCCGATTTGGTACGCGGCGCGCGGGCCGAGGCGGCGGCCCGCGGCGCCGATCTGGTGGCCTTTGGCGAACTTGTCCTGTGTGGCTATCCGCCCGAGGACCTGGTGCTCAAGAGCGCCTTTCAGGTGGCGGTGGCCGATGCAGTGCAGGCCTTGGCGGCGGAGACGGCGGACGGTGGGCCGGGATTGTTGGTCACCGCACCGTGGCGGCACGAAGATAAATTGCACAATGCCGTATTGCTTTTGGACGGCGGTGAGATCGCCGCCGTGCGCTACAAGCATGATTTACCAAATTATGGCGTCTTCGATGAGAAGCGGGTGTTTGCGCCCGGACCCTTGCCGGGGCCCATAAATTTTCGCGGCGTCCGCCTTGGCGTGCCGATCTGTGAAGATATCTGGACCCCCGATGTGTGCGAGTGCCTGGTCGAAACCGGGGCCGAGATATTAATCGTGCCGAACGGCTCTCCCTTCGAGGACGGCAAATTCGATGTCCGTTTAAACCATGCCGTGGCTCGGGTAACGGAGACGGAACTGCCCTTGGTCTATGTCAATCAGGTCGGCGGTCAGGATGAACTGGTGTTCGATGGCGGCAGTTTCGTCATCAACGGCGATTGCGCCCTGGCCCTGCAATTGCCAACATTCGAGGCTGGCCTGATGATCAGCGAATGGTCGGAGGTGGATGATCAATGGGTCTGCAAGGTGGGCGAGCGTACCGCCCCGCATGACGGCCTGGGCGCGATCTACCGGACCATGACCCTGGGCCTGCGGGACTACGTCAACAAGAACCGTTTTCCAGGCGTCGTTCTGGGCCTGTCGGGCGGTATTGATTCAGCCCTCAGCGCAGCCGTGGCCGTGGACGCCCTGGGCCCGGATCGGGTCTGGTGCATCATGTTGCCATCAAAATATTCTTCTGATCACAGTCTAAAAGATGCCATCGATTGCGCCGAACTACTGCAATGCCGTCTGGACAAGGTGGCCATTGAACCGGCCGTGACTGCTTATGAAAGCATGCTGGAAGGGCTGTTCGAAGGGCGGGAGGCGGACATCACGGAAGAAAATATCCAGTCCCGCGCGCGGGGCATGGCGTTGATGGCGATCTCCAACAAATTCGGGTACATGGTGCTGACCACCGGCAACAAGTCCGAGATGTCCGTGGGCTATGCCACGATTTACGGCGATATGTGCGGCGGCTTTTCGGTCCTGAAGGATGTCTACAAAATTACCGCGTTCGAGCTGTCCCACTGGCGCAACCAGCAGCGGCCGGAATTGGCCCTGGGTCCGGAAGGCCGGGTGATCCCGGAAAACACCATCACGAAACCGCCCTCGGCCGAATTGCGGCCGGACCAGAAAGACGAGGATTCCCTGCCGCCCTACGAAGCCTTGGACGACATTTTGCGCTGTCTGGTGGAGGACGAGATGGCCTTTGACGATATTCTCGCCCGCGGCCATGATTTCGAGACCGTGCGGCGGATTGAGCATTTGCTTTATCTGGCCGAGTACAAGCGCCGACAGGCCCCGCCGGGGGTGAAGATCACGGCTCGGAACTTCGGCCGCGACCGACGCTATCCCATCACAAATGGATTTCGCAACGCGCGCTGATAAGAGAGCGTGAAATGCGATGATGTTGAAGTGACCGCGATAAGGTGATTGTGTCGGGCCCGTATTTATGGATATTGTCGGGGCTTGTCGCCTGGTTGTGTTTAATTGCCGGGCAGATCAAAACAAAATCGACGGATTTAATTTTCCGAAACACTCTATGAACGGGGAGAATACAATGAAACGCACCCTACTTGCGGCGATCACGGCCTTGGCCATGGTTGTTGCCGGCGCCACCGGCGTCAACGCGAAAGAACTACGTTGGGGTTTCCAGACGGATACCGATAGTCTGGACCCTCATGCACATGCGGTAACCTTCACCATCGGTTTTCTGGGCAATGTTTATGAAGGTCTGGTACGCCGCGGCGCCGATCTCCAGATCCAACCAGCCTTGGCCGAATCCTGGAGCATTTCCGACGACGGCAAGGTTTGGACGTTTAAGCTGCGCAAGGGCGTGAAGTTCAGCAACGGCAATGATTTCAACGCCGACGATGTGCTGTTCAGCTACAACCGGATTGCCGATCCGGATGCGCAAATGAAGATCAATGTCGCCAGCGTGAAAGAGGTTCGCATAATCGACAGTCACACGATCGCATTTGAAACCCGTGCGCCGAATCCCATTTTGACCGGCCGCTTGAACAGTGTCTTCATCATGGACAAGGAATGGTCGGAAGCCACCGGCGCGACCAAGGTCACGGTGATGGCGGGGGACACGGAGAAAGTCAGCCCGGCCGGACAGACCGCCATGGGCACAGGCCCCTTCATCATCACGGACCGTACGGCACAGGTGAAAACCGTTTTGGTACCGAACCCGAATTGGTGGGACAAGGCGACCCATAACCTGACCAAGGTGACCATGACGCCGGTCAAGCAGGACTCAACCCGGGTTGCGGCTCTGTTGTCAGGTGAATTGGACATGGCTTATCCAATTCCGACCCAGGATATCAACCGGGTCAACTCCAACGGCGGCACCTCCGTCATGTTGGGGCCGGAGCTGCGCACGATCTTCCTGTTCATGGATCAGAACGCCAAGAACCTTTACGGAACGGAGACCAAGAACCCGTTCTTGGATCTCCGCGTCCGCAAGGCGCTGTACCATGCGATCAATATCGAGGCGATCAAGAAAAAAATCATGCGTAATCTGGCGACACCGTCCGCCATTATGATTTCGCCCCTGCTGTTTGACCGCTCTGGTGATTTCAACCGCTACAGCTACGATCCGGGAATGGCTAAGAAATTGCTCGCTGACGCCGGCTATGCAAACGGCCTTTCCGCCCGGTTCGATTGCCCCAATGACCGTTATGTCAATGACGAGCAGATCTGCCAGGCCGTGACCTCCATGGCCGCCAAGGTCGGCATTAAATTGAGCATGACGGCCAAGCCCAAGGCCCAGTATTTCAAACAGGTGCTGGACCCCAAGAACCGTGACTACCATGTTGGTCTGATCGGTTGGACGCCGGGTTCCTTTGACAGCCATCACGTGGTGACAAACCTGCTGGCGACCTATGACGAAAAAGCCAAGACGGGCCGCTACAATTTGTCGAACCACAGTGATGCCCGGATTGATGCCTTGAACCCGATGATCCAGTCAGAGAGTAACAAGGCCAAGCGCGACGGCATGATCGCCGAAGTGTTTAAGCGGGTGCATGACAATGTGTACTACATCCCGCTGCATCAACAGGGCCTGGCCTGGGGCATTCGTGATGGCGTCAGCTTGAAACAGCGTGGCGACAACGTGTTCCGTTTCCGTCACGTGAACATCAACTAGCAGCGGCTCACGTCCAACTAAACCAAGCGCCGCCACGGTTTATTGCCGTGGCGGCGTGACGGATTTTCGGCAGTGTATTTCATGTACGGCGGAAGTGAACGATGATTGCATTCCTGATCCGGCGGCTGTTGCAGGCCATCGCGGTCATGGCCGTCGTGGCGCTGTGCGCCTTTTTTATGTTTCAGTTTGTTGGCGATCCGGTCAATCAGATGGTGGGCGAGGATGCCACCAACGAGGATCGTGAATATCTGCGCGAGCAGCTCGGCCTGAACGATCCCATCCCCGTGCAATTCGCGAATTTCGCCATCAAGGCCGCTCAGGGTGATTTTGGCGTTTCCTATCAGCACAAGCGCAAGGTCTCCATTCTGATACTGGAACGCATGCCGGCGACGTTGGAATTGGCGGTGACGGCGGCCATTATCGCGGCCCTGCTAGGGGTGCCGGCGGGTGTTTATACGGGGCTGCGGCGATTTGGCTTTACCTCCAAGCTGATAATGACATTGTCGCTGGTCGGCATATCCCTGCCGACCTTCCTAATCGGTATATTACTTATCTACCTATTCGCGGTGATATTGGGTTGGTTGCCGTCCTTCGGGCGCGGCGAAGTGGTAAAATTGGGTACCTGGGAAACCAACTATCTTTCGGTTTCGGGTCTGAAGTCGATTATTCTGCCGGCGGTCACGTTGGGGCTATTCCAGATGACCTTTATCATGCGCCTGATCCGGTCCGAGATGCTGGAAGTGCTGCGCGCCGATTTCATCAAATTCGCCCGGGCCCGCGGCCTGCCCAACCGGTTGGTCCATTACGGCCATGCCTTGAAGAATACCCTGGTGCCGGTCATTACAATTATTGGCCTGCAGCTCGGTTCCCTGATCGCGTTCGCCATTATCACCGAAACCGTGTTCCAGTGGCCCGGCATGGGGCAATTGTTCCTGCAAGCGGTGCAAGTGGTCGATATCCCGATCATGGCGGCCTATTTGATCCTGATCGCCTTTTTCTTCGTCGTCATCAATCTGATCGTCGATATGCTCTATTATGTGGTTGATCCACGTCTGCGCGTCGATCTGCCTTCCGGAGGCGGACATGGTTGAGCAAACAACAGAAAGCGCCCATCCTTCGGTTCCCGTGACGGAGATTTCGGCCGGCTTGCCATCAACCTGGCATCGGATTTGGGACAGTGACGTCTTCTATTCCTTCCGCGCCTCGAAGGTAACGATGGTCGCGGCCTTCGTGACATTCATGATTTTCTTCCTGGCGACTTTCGCGCCCCTGGTCGCGCCTCATTCGCCGTTCGATGTGGCGACGATTGATTTGATGGACGCCGAACTGCCCCCTGCTTGGGAGGCCGAAGGCGACCAGAGGTTTTTGCTGGGCACGGATAATCTAGGCCGGGATTTGTGGTCCACGATCCTGTATGGCACGCGAATTTCATTGGTCGTCGGGTTCTTGAGTGTCATTTTCGGCCTTGTGGTGGGCGTCAGCCTGGGCCTGATCTCTGGCTATGTGGGCGGGTTCGTGGATGCCTTTATCATGCGCGTGGCCGAAATTCAGCTCTCTATACCCAGTATTTTGATTGCTTTGCTCGTGGCCGGCACCTTGCGCGGCGTTTTGAGCGCGGAAGCGTATAACGACGCCATTGTCTACGTGCTTGTACTAACCATCGGCACCTCGATCTGGCCGCAGTTCGCGCGGACCGTTCGCGGCTCCACCCTGGTGGAGCGGAACAAGGAATATGTCCTTGCCGCCCGTGTCATCGGTCTGTCGCGATTGGCCATCATGGTGCGCCATGTCTTGCCCAATGTCATGGGCCCGGTGCTGGTAATTGCGACCATAAATTTGGCTATCGCCATCCTGACCGAGGCCACCTTGTCGTTCCTGGGCGTTGGCGTGCCGCCCACGGAACCGTCCCTGGGAACGATGATCAGCGAGGGACAAAATTATCTATTTTCGGGTCTGTGGTGGATCACAATCTTTCCCGGTATCGTGCTCGCCGCCTTGGTTTTGGCGGTCAACCTGCTGGGCGATTGGCTGCGCGATGCCCTGAACCCCAAACTGCGTTAAGTTCCGAGATGTCCAATAGTAACGAACAACCGCTTTTATCCGTCCGAAACCTGCGGATCGAGTTTCCCACGCGGCGGGGTGACTTGGTAGCAGTGGACGATATTTCATTCGACATCGCGCCGGGTGAGATATTGGGCGTGGTGGGCGAATCGGGAGCGGGCAAGTCGCTGACCGGAGCGGCGATCATCGGCCTGCTGGAACCGCCCGGCCGCATTGCCCAAGGGGAAATCCTGCTCGAAGGCCGGCGTATCGATAACCTGCCCTACGAAGAAATTCGAGCAATTCGTGGCCGCCAGATTGGCGCCATTTTCCAAGATCCCTTGACCTCCCTTAACCCGCTTTATTCGGTCAGCCGCCAGTTGATCGAGACCATTCGGACCCATCTGCCCCTGAACGAACGCCAGGCCCGCGACCGGGCTCTGGAACTGCTGGAGGAGGTGGGAATTCCCGGCGCATCGGAACGGATCGATCATTATCCGCACCAGTTCTCGGGCGGTATGCGCCAGCGCGTGGTGATCGCACTGGCACTTTGTGCCGAACCGCGCCTGATCATCGCGGACGAGCCGACTACCGCGCTGGATGTTTCCATTCAGGCTCAAATCATCTCGCTCCTGAAACGCCTATGCCATGAACACGGTACCGCCGTCATGCTGGTGACCCATGACATGGGTGTCATTGCCGAGGCCGCCGATCGTGTCGCGGTGATGTATTCAGGCCGAATTGCCGAAATTGGCCCGGTGCAGGAAGTGGTGCGCGCGGCCAAGCACCCCTATACACACGGCCTGATGGGCTCGATCCCGCACATTGGCCACCACGTGGATCAATTGACCCAAATCCAGGGTTCCATGCCCCGCCTGCAGGAAATCCCGCCCGGCTGCGCTTTTAATCCGCGCTGCGAAAATGTCACGGACCGCTGCCGCGTGGAACGGCCAAATTTGCAAGCAGCGGCTCATTCCGAGGTGGCCTGTCATTTGTTCGATGCCCCCCGGGACAATTCGCAAATGGAGGCGCGGGCCGGTGAATGATATGAGCCAAAACGCTTCCAAGAATGGTGCGCCCTTGCTGTCGGTGGATGGCCTGGTGCGTCATTTCGATGTCTCCGCGCCATATCTCAATCGCCTTTTCGAGGGTTTGGACCGGGCCTATGTGCGGGCCGTGGACGGCATCAATTTTGATATCGGCCGGGGCGAAACGTTTTCCCTGGTAGGAGAATCCGGTTGCGGCAAGTCCACCGTGGCCCGGCTGATCGTCGGTCTGTATCAGCCCACGAGAGGTTCCATCAAATACGAGGGGGTGGAGATCGGCCCACCGGAGGCGGCCCGGGACCGCCGGCGCATGCAGTCCCACATGCAAATGATCTTCCAGGACCCATACGCTTCCCTGAACCCCCGCTGGCGCGTCACTGAAATCGTGGCCGAGCCGATCCGCGTGCGTCGTTTGCTGTCGGACAAGCGGGAGATTACCGCCCGTGTCGGTGATTTGTTAAGTCAGGTCGGCCTTTCGCCGGCCGATGGGGATCGCTTCCCCCATGAATTCTCCGGCGGCCAGCGCCAACGTATATCCATCGCCCGCGCCCTGGCCGGCGAACCGGAGTTTCTGGTCTGCGATGAACCTACCTCCGCCCTGGATGTTTCGGTGCAGGCGCAGATCCTCAACCTGATGAAGGAATTGCAGAGCCGCCTCGGCCTCACCTACCTGTTTATCAGCCATGACCTGGCGGTGGTTTATCACGTCTCCACCAAGGTGGGGGTCATGTACCTGGGCAAGCTGGTGGAATGGGCCGATACCAAGACCCTGTTCGAAAACCCGCGCCACCCGTACACACGCATGCTGTTGGACGCGATACCCGATTTGGAAATGACCGGCCGCCAGCGCATCCCCGTGGCGGGCGAGGTGCCCAGCCCCATCAACCCGCCCTCGGGCTGCGCCTTTCATCCCCGCTGCCCCCATGCCGACGACCGCTGCCGCACGGAGGCGCCGGCACCGATTATTCACGACGGCGTGCATGTGGCCTGCCACGCGGTGGCGGATGGACGGATCAATTAGTCCGTATTACCAGGGAACCAAATTCCATGACAGATAGGGCAATTGTCGGCAACGATCATGACTTCGGCGCCCTGCACACCGCCATGCAACGCTATGTGGATCAGGAAATCCTGGCCGGTGTATCGTCCGCCGTATTGGTGGGGCGTGATCTGGTTGATGTCCATTGTACGGGCCTGGCGGATCGTAAAAATGGTGAGCCTTTAAGGGTGGATCACATTCACCGGGCCTTCTCCAACACCAAATTGGTGGCCTCGTGCGCCGTTCTTCTATTACTGGAAGAGGGCCATTTTCAACTCGACGATCCCATCGAACGCTTTATCCCGCAACTCGGCGAGCGCCAGGTTTTGCGGCCCGCGCGACCGAGATCACCGATACCGAAACAGCGGCAAGTTCGATCACGATCCGTCATCTGTTGAGCCACGCCTCTGGCCTGGCCAGTGGTTTTCTTGAGCCCGAAAGTTTGATCACGCAGCACTATACCGCCCGGAAAGTGCTCAACTATGAGACGACGTTGGCGGAAATGATGGACATATTGGCGGCATTGCCGTTGGATTTTCATCCCGGTACGTCCTGGGGATATTCCTGCGCCACGGATGTTCTGGGCCGCATGGTGGAAATCATCAGTGGGCAATCCTTTGATGAATTCCTGCGCCTGCGAATTTTTGAGTCTCTTGGCATGCGGGACACGGGGTTCTTTGTGCCGCCTGAAAGTCATGACCGTCTCGCCGTGTTGTATTCCGGCGCCGATCTATTGGATCCCATGAAGGGGGGCTGACGCCGCTTTCCGAGGGGCCTCTGGTGCGCAATTTTCGTGAACCCCCCGCGCGCCACTCGGGCGCCGGTGGGCTGGTCACCACCTTGCCCGACATGGTGGCCTTGATCCGTGCCTTGATGCCGGGCGGGGATATGTTGCTGCAACCCGACAGCATGGTCTTGATCACGGCCTCACAACTGCCCGATGGCCGGGTTATCCGTTTCCCCGAATTGGGTGATATCGAGGGCAAGGCCTACGGTGCCGCCGGCGCGGTGAGCCTGACGTCCGGCCCCGCTGATCACCCCCAATCAACGGGATAGGTGCAGTGGGGCGGCCTGGCCGGGACGCACTGGTGGTTTTCGCCGGAACACAACATCGCTGGGCTGAACATGACGCAACGCATGTTTGGCTTTTGGAATCCTTACGCATTCGAATTCAAGCAGCTGATTTACAACGCCGTCCTATAGCGCCCCTTCATTCTTGATATTCGATCTGATCGGCGGGAATGTGCCGCCAGGTTGAATCCTGTTCCAGCTCCTCCAGGAAATGCGCTCCCATGGAAACACTGCGCGGCGTCAACAGAAACATGCGCGTGGCGCGCCAATGGAAGCCCAGATCCAAGGCAACCACGGCGCCGACGCCGTCCAGGTTCATGGGCACCGCCCAACCGCCGCGTGCCGCGGCCAATTCATTGCCGATGGCATCCGCAAACCGCCCATAAATGCCATAAATGCCCTGTTGTCTGGCGATCTCCAAGATCTTGGGCGCTCTGGGGTCGGCGCCATGCAGGGGGATGCCATAGCCCGGCACCCGCTCTCCCCGCGCCATGATCCCGGCCACCAAAGTCGCCGCGCGTTGTTGCAGGGCCTCGTCGTCGGGAGCCGGTCCGCCGGCGATATCGGACAGGCATTCCACCATGTATTTCGCCAATTGCTCGCCCAAGCCCCCCATGCGGTCGCCAAAGGCATTGATGCCGCTGCCGATGGCCGCCTGGATCGAAGTGCCGTAGGAGGCATAGCATCGGGCCACCATGGACGGTGGCGCGATGCCGTGTTCCATCGAAGCAACCAACAGGGCATCCAATACCCTCGTTTGCGCCGGTGTCGGCTTGCGGCCCTGCAGCATCAAAAACATCATCCCGGCAAAGCTTAGATCATCGATCAGATCGTTCAGGTCATGGCCCCGCACGATGATCTTGTCTTCGTCTTCATTGCCGATAACCTGGCAGATAGACGTCTGCCATTCGCTCATATCCTTGGTCGCCATGGTAAATCCCCTACAACTATGTCTTCGTAAAATGTTGCGTCTATTGTCTGCCGGCAAAATACATCCCATGTCCGCCTTGTCCATGTCTCAAGGCGTGCCCGTAGACAGAACCACCAACATCCCCAGGCGACGATCCGCGCACGCATGCCTTCACCGTCACTTGGGTCTAGGGCTGTAAAAGGCCATGTCCAAGCCGGGAGGCGCTGGACTGGGCACATTCGGCTTCAATCCCGAAGTTGCAGAACAAATGACCCGGCCGGCAGGGTTTACATGGTTTCAAATGCATGGTGTTTAGTATCCTGGAAACCTTTGCCATGAAGTGCGAAAATGGCACTCGCAGTGCGGTTTTTGGCAGATTGGGATTTGCCCGCACTGGAATTTGTACATGAGTTAATCTGTATGCGGAAATTGCAATGAAGCCGACGCCCGACCCCGATGACGATACGGAAAAAACCGAGGCGGCGTTGCGCGCCGAAATTACGGCGCTTCGGGATGGGCTGGATGCCATCACGGACGGCTTTATTCTGTTTAATGCCGACGACCGCGTCGTTGCCTTCAATGCGTCGCGGTCCGATCTGTTCCCTTCGTTCGCCGATATCCTTGACGTGGGGGTGAACTATCGGGATTTGCTGCATTCGCAATTGGAACAGGGACAAATCGACTCCGCCACCGGGCGGGAGGAAGAGTGGATTGAAGACCGGACAAAGAACCATCAAATCGCCGACGGAACACCGACCGAGCAGGTTTTTGCCGATGGCCGCGTTATCCGCCTACGGGAACATCGGACGTCGTCGGGGGGCATCGTGTCGGTGCGGACCGATATTACCGATCTCAAAAATGCCCAACGTCGCCTGGAAGATAGCGAACAGACCTTCCGCACCCTGCTTGAGACGGCCCCGATTCCGCTGGTCCTGGCCGCGGAGGGGAAGTATTTGTACGCCAATCAGAAAACCCACAATTTACTCGGTGTGGAAATGGGAGAACTGGTCGGCCGGAAAACCCGGGATTTCTATGCCGACCCCCATGTCTATGCCGAAGCTATATCTCTCCTGACGAAAGACGAACGAATTGAGCGATTCGAGATTGAACTTCAGCGGCATGACGGCGACCGTATTTGGGTCATCGTCAGTTCGGCGCCCATTAATTTCGAAGGGCAGCCAGCCATATTTGCCGGTATGCTGGATATCACCGCCCACAAACAGGCGGAACAGGAATTTCTGGAAAGTGAACGGCGATTTCGCGCCATAGCCGAAAGTTCGCCGATCCCCATGCTCATCACGCGCCAGAATGATGGCCTGATCCTGTATGCGAATGAACATGTAGAAGCCCTGCTTGGGTATGAAGAAGAGGGCATCCTTGGCCGCAAAGTCGAAAATTTTTATGAGGACCCGTCAGCGCGGGAAGGCCGCGCGGCGGCGGTCCGCGAAAAGGGTTATCTGGATCGGGCGGTCATGGAGATGCGGCGTTCCGACGGTAGTCTGGTATCAACAATTCATTCCCTTCGCGCCATCGAATTTGACGGCGTGCCGGCAATCGCCGGTGCTTTCATGGATATCACGGAGCAGCAGAAAAACGAGCTGGAACTGAGGCAGGCACGGGACCGGGCGGAAGACGCGAATGCCTCCAAGACCCAATTTCTTGCCGTGATGAGCCATGAACTGCGCACGCCCCTGAATGCCATCATTGGCTTCTCGGATATAATGCAGCAGGAGATGTTCGGACCCATGGGGCACGAGCGCTATAGCAGTTATGCCACGGATATTTTCCAAAGCGGCAAGCACCTATCGGAGCTGCTGTCGGATATTCTGGATCTTTCCCGGATCGAGGCGGGCCACCTTGACCGTGATGAAAGCGTTTTTGACCTGGGTGAAGTCATTGGCGAATGCATCGGATTTGTTCGTGGGCGGGCAACGGAATATGGCGTCAACATCAGGCTCGGCATGCCGGACCCAGGCCCCCGATTGAAGGCGGACAAGCGGCAATTAAAGCAGATTTTGCTTAATCTGTTGACCAATGCGGTGAAGTTTACAGGCTACGGCACGGCTGTTCATATTCATGTTGACGTGGCGGCATCGGGTGAATTGACGTTGCGTATCAAGGACCAGGGCGCGGGAATTCCGGTTGAAGATCTGGAACGCGTCATGGAACCGTTCACCCGGCTTGCCAGTCACTACACCAGCGGCGTCGAGGGTACGGGGCTGGGATTGGCTATCGCCAAACGCCTGGTCGAGGGGCATGGGGGAAGTCTTCAATTGGTCAGTGTGCTTGGCCAGGGTACGGAGGCAATTGTTATTATTCCGGCCTGCCGTGTCCAAGCCCATTGTTAATGGCGGGTGCCATGGCTAGAGCGGTTTTCATGAATACTGGTTCATTTGATGTCGTCCATAAGCCATTCGGGTAGGCGCGTCGCCCAAAGTCGTCTGGGCGATGTGGTTCATCGGGCAAGCGGCGCAACGTATCCGAATGGCCTAGGGTCGCCACCGTGAGC
>JAPYUH010000068.1:13807-16809 GCA_029936195.1 Alphaproteobacteria bacterium | reverse complement strand
TCATGGTTGCGGCACTGCTTTCGGCCTTGGCAATGCCCTATTCCGTCCATGCCAACCTTGGCCCAGTACAAACGGGTACGGTGGCGGAGATTGGTAATTTGCTATTGGCCAAAAAGAACAAGCGCGGCCTGCGGGATCATGACCGGGCCCGCGATGCGGTGGGCTCGGGGGATGTTCTGCCCCTGGGCCGGATCATGGACCGGGTGGGCCGGCGCTATCCGGGCCGGCTGTTGGATGCGGATTTGCGGCGCGACGACCGGGGCCGCTGGCTCTATCGCCTGAAACTGCTGGCGCCCGGCGACCGGGTGCGCCGCCTGGTGGTGGATGCCCAAACGGGGCGGGTCTTGAGCGGGGGGCATTGATGCGGTTGCTGGTGGTGGAGGATGACAAGGATCTGGCGGGGCAATTGCGCCGCGCCCTGAGCGATGCCGGCTATGCGGTGGATCTGGCCGGGGACGGCGAAGAAGGTCATTTTCTTGGCGATACTGAACCCTATGACGCGGTCATCCTGGATCTGGGCTTGCCGATCCTGGACGGTATCACGGTGTTGCGGCGCTGGCGCGAGGATGGGCGGAACATGCCGGTGTTGATCCTGACCGCGCGGGACCGCTGGTCGGACAAGGTTTCGGGTATCGATGCCGGCGCCGATGACTATCTGGGCAAGCCGTTTCATATGGAGGAGATGCTGGCCCGCATGCGTGCATTGTTGCGCCGGACCGCGGGGCATGCCAGCAACGAGATCCAGTGTGGGGCTCTGCGCTTGGATATCGCTGCCGCCAAGGTCAGCCTGGATGGCCGGTTGGTCAACCTGACGGCCCTGGAATTTCGCCTGCTGTCGTATCTCATGCATCACCAGGGCAAGGTGATCTCCCGCACGGAGCTGGTTGAACATTTATACGAGCAGGATTTCGATAAGGATTCCAATACGATAGAGGTATTCATTGGCCGCCTGCGCCGCAAAACGAAAGCGGACTTGATTGAAACCGTGCGCGGCCTCGGCTATCGCCTGACCGTTGCCGATGAAGTTTAGCGATGAACCTTGGAAAAGACTCCCTTCGCCTGCGCCTGATCGCCGTGGCGGCGCTGTGGTGCGCCGTCGCCCTGGTTGCGGCCTGGGCCCTGCTTTCGGCGCTGTTTGCCGATCAGGTACGGCTCGGCTTCGACGAAAATTTATCGGCCCAGTTGGCCGGCGTCATCGCGGCCAGCGATTGGAACGATGGCGCCGCCCCCAGCTTGCGCCGGCCATTGCCCGATCCGCGGTTTCAGCAACCTTTGTCGGGTTGGTATTGGCAGATTTCCAGCGCCGGGGAACCCGTGCTCCGGTCCCGCTCCCTGTGGGATGGGGCCTTGCCCCGACCGGGCGAGGGTCATTCTGATAGCGGAACATATTTTCGGGATATCACCGGACCGAACGGCGTTCTCATGCGCCTGGCCGCCCGGGAGCTGACCATTACGGATATCAAAGGGGCGGATATCGAAGGATTATTTCTGTTTCAACTGGCCGGGGACCCATCGGCGGGTGCCTCCGATATTGCCCGGTTTGACCGCCTGTTGGCCGTGGCCTTGGTTGTCCTGGGCCTGGGACTGATCGGCGCCATGGTGCTGCAGGTACAGATCGGCCTGCGCCCCTTGGCACGGATTGGCCGGGCCTTGGCTGATATTCGGGCCGGCCGGGCGGATCGATTGCCGGGCACTTTTCCCAGCGAAATCCAGCCTTTGGCCGATGAAATTGATAATCTGCTGGGCCATCAGGCCGCCGTCATCAACCGGGCCCGCACCCATGCCGGCGATCTGGCCCATGCCCTGAAAACCCCCCTGGCGGTGCTGGCCAACGAAGCGGCCAACGAGGCGAACAATGATGATGGTGCCCTGGCCGCCCAGGTCCGCCATTCCGTGGTGGAGATGCAGCGCCAGGTGGACCGCCATCTCGCGCGCTCGCGCACGGCGGCAGCGGCCGGTGTTCTGGGTGCCCGATGCGAAATCGCGCCGGTGCTGTCCGATCTGGCCCGGGTTCTCAACCTTCTGCACCGGGACAGCGGGGTCACAATCTTCGTGGATGATGGAACACCTCTCGTCTTTGCCGGCGAGCGGGAGGATTTGCAGGAAATGCTGGGCAACTTGATGGAAAATGCCTGCCAATGGGCCGCAAGCGTGGTGCGGGTGGGGCTCGCACGGCGGGCGGACCAGATTATCCTGTCCATCGACGACGATGGTCCGGGGTTACCGCCGGAACGCCGGGGCGAAGTTCTGGCCCGTGGCGTCCGTCTGGATGAAAGTAAACCCGGGACCGGCCTGGGTCTGGCGATCGTGGCCGATATGGCCGATTTGTATGGCGGCAGCCTAAGCCTGCATGAGGCTGAAATCGGCGGACTGTCGGCGCGCCTTGAACTGCCCTTGGCCGAAGCAATTTAATTCAGCACACCGGGCCAGTTCTTGTCGGCGGCGGTGATGAAGGCAGCCTGGTTGCCTTCCCAGGTTTTCTGGATGCCCTTGGAATAATTCAGATACAGTTTGCCATCGACGATCTTCCAAGCTTCCGGATCGATCTTGGCGGTGGAATTCTGGGCCACCGCATAGGCGCAATAGCCGCCGTATTTGGGCGCATATTGCTCCGGCATGGCGGCGAACTTGTCGCGGTTTCGGGCGGAAGCGAAATACCATTTCGCGCCCATCCATTTGGTGGTGAAATCACCGTTGCCTTCGACCGGCTTGCCCATGGTGTGGTAGGCGACGGGATCATAACCGGCAATGGCCTTGCCCAGCCAGTTGGTGTAAATCGCGTCCGCCGCGAGAGCCGGTGCCGCAAAAAGCAGCGCCGTGGCCAGCGCCAAGGTGGTAAAAATCGAATGTCGAGCCAACATGTTCCATTCCCATCACTGTTGCGGGCTTTCCCCCGTACATTGGGAATATAGGTTCAAATGACCTCAACCATCGTTCAATTTTTCGTCATCACTCCGCGATATCACTCTGGGACATCATTCTGCGGCATCGCCGAGATGTTC
>JAPYUH010000068.1:5338-13707 GCA_029936195.1 Alphaproteobacteria bacterium | reverse complement strand
CATCACTCCGCGATATCACTCTGGGACATCATTCTGCGGCATCGCCGAGATGTTCGAAATACTGCCGGTTCGTGGCCCGCTGGTTCTCGTAGATGGAGCCGCCATGCACCGCCAGGGGGTAAGGCATGCGCACGGGCACATCTTCCAGGCGGGGTACCAGGCCGCCTTGGCCCCGGATCACCCAGTGCTGAAACTCTTCATAGCCGTCCCGCAGGCCGGCCAGGGGCCAGGCATCGGTGGCCGTCATTTCCCAGATCAGCAGTCTGCGTTGCCGGTTTGAGAGGTTGGCGGTGGAGCCGTGGATACAGCGGGAATGGAAGATCACCATATCCCCCGCCTTGCCCTCCATGGGGACGGCCTGGCTGAAATCCAGCTCGGCGGTTTCCAGATCCAGGGCGCCGCAAAAGGCCCCCTCGGCATGATGGTCATAAATTGGCCCCTTGTGGGAGCCGGGCATGACGCACAAGGGGCCGTTGTTAGCGTCCATATCGTCCAGAAAGATACCGATGGTCAGAACATCGTCGTTGGTATGGGGATAAAACGCCCAATCCTGATGCCATTCCACCGGGGCGCCAAAATTGGCCGCCTTGATATTGATCTTGCCGCCGTAAAGACGGATATCTTCCCCGATCAGGACCGCCACCGGGTCGGTCAGGGCGGGGTCGCGGACCAGTTTCTCAAACAGCGGAAAATGCAAATGCGGCGTCTTGATGCGCCGCACGCGGGGGGCTTCGGCCCGGTGGCTGGCTTCCAGGTCATAGACCGCGTCGTGGTCGGAAACGCCGCGCGCCTTCGACACGATGGCATCGATCTTGGCCCGGATGGCTCCCAGCCATTCCGCCGTTAGAACCTCGCCCACATGGATATAGCCATGTTCAAAAAAAAAGTCCCTGTCCGCCGCTTGTAACGCCATTTTCCACACTCCGCCATGATTTCGCGGTCAATTTAGCCTAATCGCCGCATTATACCAAACGACGCCCATAAAGACCTGCCGAGACGCCTTTCAATATCAGGTCACCGCCCATTCTCGGCAATCGCCGCCTTGATCAGAGCGACCGCCTGCTCGCTGTTCCATTCCGCCGGCCCGACCAGACGGCCCAGTTCGCGGCCCCGGGCGTCGATCAAAACGGAGGTGGGCAGACCATAGGCCTTGAACGCGCGCGTCGCCTTTGAAGATTTGTCGTTGAAGACGGCCAAATGCTTGATTTTGTATTGCCGGTAGAATTTTCGGATCACCTCCAGGCCCTGACGGTCGGACGAGATTGCCATGACGATGAATTCCGGACCGCCCAGATTAGCCTGCAAGGCATCCAGATCGGGCATTTCCCGCCGGCAGGGACCGCACCAGGTGGCCCAGAAGTTGAGCAAGACTACCTTGCCCCTGGCCACGGATAAATCCTGAATTTGGCCTTGATTATCGCGAAATTCGATCGCCGGCGCGGGCAGCGGTTTCGGCGCGGCGTTAAAATTCGCCATTGCTCCCGTCGCCAGTTGGGAAAGTTCGCCAGCGGCCCCGAATTGGCTTGTTGCCAGAGCCCAAAATATGCTCATTGTGGCGATCATAGGGATCACTAGCTTGTATTTTCGTAGAGCCATGGCCTCCTCACGGGGCGGGAGTAAGAATATGACCGATGATCGGTCCGGACAGAAAGACAGCGAAGACGCCAATGTCCCCGCGAACACTTTGTGGGGTGGGCGTTTCGCCGGTGGCGCGTCGGATATCATGCAGCGCATTAACGCCTCGATTTTTTTCGACCAGCGTTTCTACCGCCAGGATATCGCCGGCAGCCGGGCTCATTGTAACATGCTGGTGGCGCGGGGCATCTTAACAAGTGACGACGGTAACGCGATCTTGAAAGGCCTTGATCAAATCGAAGGGGAGATTTCGGGCGGCACCTTCGAATTCGACGCCGCCAAGGAGGATATCCATATGCATGTGGAGGCCCGCCTGGCCGAAATTATCGGCGAGCCGGCCGGCCGCCTGCACACCGGGCGCAGCCGAAATGATCAGGTCGCCCTGGATTTCCGCCTGTGGCTGCGGGACGAGATCGACGCCCTGGACCCGGCCCTGGCGCGGCTGCAAACCGCCCTGCTGGACCGGGCCGAGGAACATGCGGACACCGTCATGCCTGGCTTCACCCACCTTCAGGCGGCACAGCCGGTCACCTTTGGCCATCATCTGATGGCCTATGTGGAAATGTTGAACCGGGACCGGGGCCGTTTCACGGACTGTCGCGCCCGCCTGAATGAAAGCCCCCTGGGCGCCGCCGCCCTGGCCGGCACCTCGTTCCCCATCGACCGGGAGGCAACGGCGGCGGAACTTGGTTTTGATCGGCCAAGCGCAAATTCCATGGACGCGGTGGCGGCGCGGGATTTCGCCATGGAGTATCTGGCCGCGGCCGCCATCCTGTCGGTGCATCTCTCGCGCCTGGCGGAAGAGATCGTCAACTGGTCATCGGCGCAGTTCAATTTTGTCTCCCTGGGTGATGGTTTCACCACGGGCTCTTCCATCATGCCGCAAAAACGCAATCCCGACGCCGCCGAACTGGTGCGGGCCAAGGCGGGCCGGGTGATCGGCGATCTGAACGCCCTGCTAATCGTCATGAAAGGCCTGCCCATGACCTATTCCAAGGACATGCAGGAAGACAAGGAACCGGTTTTTGAAGTGGCCGATACCCTGACCCTGACCGTGCCGGCCATGACCGGCATGATCGGTGATTTGACCGCCAACAAGGCGGTCATGGCTGCCGCCGCCGGGCAAGGCTTCGCCACCGCCACGGATCTGGCCGATTGGTTGGTGCGGGCGTTGGGTCTGCCGTTCCGCCAGGCCCATCACGTCACCGGCAGCCTGGTCAAACTGGCCGAGGACAGGGGCGTCGATCTGGACGGATTATCCCTGGCCGACATGCAGGCCGTTGAAGGCGGCATCACCGACGCGGTCTTTGCCGTCCTTGGCGTGGAGAACTCGGTCGCCAGCCGGGTCAGTCAGGGCGGCACGGCGCCCAGCCAGGTCCGCGCCGCCATCGCCGCGGCGCGGCGTTCATTATGATCGGCCGCCAGGACGCGCCCATGACCCGCCGCCAGCTGATATTGGGCTTGTTGTTGGCCAGTGCGGCGACCGGCATCGTTGGTTGCGGCAAAAAGGGACCGTTGAAGCGGCCCGACGGCAGTTCCGGCATGAAGGTGGATCGCAAGACGTTGAAGAAAAAAGGGCAATCGTAGAGATGGACCATTTTCAGTACCGCAATGGTGTTCTACATGCCGAGGATGTGCCCATCCCCGACATCGCGGCGGCCATTGGCACGCCATTTTATTGCTACTCCACCGCGACCATGACCCGCCATTACAATGTCCTGACCGGCGCCCTCGACGGCACTGGGGCCAAGGTCTGTTATGCCATCAAGGCCAATTCCAACCAGGCGGTGATCCGCACCTTGGTGGAGTTGGGCGCTGGTGTCGACGTCATATCGGGCGGTGAGTTGACGCGCGCCCTGGCCGCCGGCGCGGTGCCTGGCGATGTTGTCTTTGCCGGACCGGGCAAGACCAGGGAAGAATTGGTCCAGGCCCTGGCCCTGGGCATTTATCAATTCAACGTGGAAAGCGAGCCGGAATTGCGCCTGCTCAGCGCCCTGGCGGCCGAGATGGGAAAAGTGGCGCCGGTTTCCATCCGCGTCAATCCGGACGTTGACGCGGGCACCCACGAAAAAATCACCACGGGGCGGAACCAGAACAAGTTCGGCATTCCCATTGGCCGGGCCATGGAGATATTCGAGTTGGGCGCCGCTCTGCCCGGGCTGGCCATGTTGGGCGTGGCGATCCACATTGGCTCGCAAATCACCGATCTGGCGCCGTTCGAGGCGGCTTTCGACAAGGCCCTGGGCCTGATCGATGAATTGCGGGCCGCAGGCCATGAAATCCGCCGCTGCAATCTGGGCGGCGGCCTGGGCATCCCCTATGGCGGCGAGACACCGCCCGCCCCCGCCGCCTACGGCGCAATGGTCAAGCGCATGACCGCCAACCGCAATCTTGACCTGGTGCTGGAGCCGGGCCGCGTGCTGGTGGGCAATGCGGGTATTCTGGTGGCGCGGGTCATTCATGAGAAGCACGAGGGGCGAAGATTTGTTATCATTGATGCCGCCATGAATGATCTGATCCGCCCCGCCATGTATGACAGCTGGCACGATATTGTGCCCGTGCTGGCGCCCGCGCCCGATGCGGTTCTGGCGGCGGCGGATGTGGTCGGCCCCATTTGCGAGACCGGCGATACCCTGGCCAAGGGCCGGGACCTGGCACCCCTTGCTCCCAATGATTTGATCGCGGTGCGCAGCGCGGGAGCGTATGGTGCGGTAATGGCATCGACGTACAACAGCCGGCCCCTGGTGGCCGAGGTCATGGTCAAGGCGGATCTCTTTGCCGCGATCCGCCCGCGCCAGGATATTGATGACCTGATCGCTCTTGACCAGGCGCCGCCCTGGCAACAAACAATTTTTGCATAGGGTCATGCGGCTGCCGGATCAGACACAGTTCCTGCATTTCGCCGCGCGGCTTGTACTGATCTGGGAAAATGCCTGGCGGGCCTTGCTGCCGCTGTTGTGCCTGGTTGGCCTGTTTCTGGCCCTGGCCCTGTTGCAACTGCCGGCGTTGCTGTCACCCTGGCTGCATGTTGCCATGCTGGGTGGCTTTGCGCTGCTGGCGGCGGCGGCGGTTTGGTTCGCTGTCAGCCAATGGCGCCGGCCCAGCAATGATAATATCGTCCGGCGCCTGGAAACCGACAGCGGTTTGCACCACCGCCCCTTGAGCAGCCTGGCGGACCGCCTGACCAATGCCCATGACCATCAGGCGGCCGCCCTGTGGCGGGCCCATCTACGCCAAACCCGCGAGACCGTGCGCGACCTGCGGGTTGGCTTGCCGCGCCCGGGTTTGCCAAAGGTTGACCCGTGGTCGTTCCGCGCCTTGGTTTTTCTGTTGCTGGCGGCGGGGCTGTTCGTCGGTGGGCTGGAGGCGGAGGAACGTCTGGACCTGGCGCTGACCCCGGACTTCAGCGCCGCCGACGGACCGCCGGCGGAGCTTGAGGCCTGGCTGAACCCGCCTGATTATACCGGCCTGCCGCCGGTCAAACTGGACCCAAATAGTGGCGACATATTGCGGGTGGCCCAAGGCAGCACCATCATGGCCCGGGTCTTTGGCGGCGGGGCCGCGCCCAGACTGTCCATTGACGGCACCGTGACGCCGTTCAAGACGGTCAATGAGAATAATTTCGAATTCAGCCGGACGATCGAGGCCGGCCAACGCCTGAGCATTGCGTCCGGCGATAGCGCCTTGGCGGATTGGCCGCTGCAGATCGTCATCGATCAGCCGCCTGTTATCGATAGCGATCAGGAACCGCAAATCACCCCGCGCCAAGCCGTCCGCCTGTCATATAAAGCCTCCGACGACTATGGCCTGGCCAAGGTTTGGGCCGAAATGCGCCTGCCAACAATCCGGAAAAAAGCGGCCGCCGAAACGGCCGCCAAAACCGAAAAGGTTCTGAGCCTGGATCTGCCAATCTCGCCGCCCGGCGCCAAGGACGCGCGGGAGGCGGGCTTTTTCGATTTGACGCCCCATCCCTGGGCCGGCCGCCTGGTCATGCTGCATTACCTGGCCCGGGACGATAAGGGCCAAGTGGGCAAGGCCGAGGTGATCATCCTGCGCCTACCCGAACGGCAGTTCCACCATCCCGTGGCCCGGGCCATAATCGAGCAGCGGCGCGATTTGGTTCAAAAGCCCGAGCGGCGTTTCAAGGTCGCCCTGGCCCTGTTCGCCATCGCCTCCGGCCCGGCAACCTATGATCACGACCATACCGCCTATCTGATGCTATGGACGACGGCCCGGCGCCTGCAGATCAACCGCAAGGAGCCGGTGGCGGCGGTGATGGATATCCTCTGGCGCATCGCCCTGCGGATCGAGGATGGCGGCATGTCCCTGGCCGAGCGCGAATTGCGCGATGCTCAGGAGGCCCTGCTGGCGGCTTTGGCGGAAGGTGCCAGCCAGGAGGAAATCGACCGCCTGATGGATCAATTGCAGCGGGCGATGGACAAGTATCTGCAAGCCCTGGCGGAACAGGCCCAACGCAACAACCAGGCCCGCAACCAACCGCCCGCCGATCCCAATGGTCAGACCATGGATGCGGAAGAGCTGCAAAAGATGCTGGACCGGATCCGGGAATTGAGCCAGTTGGGCGACAAGGACGCGGCCCGGGAGATGCTGCGCAAACTGCAGGAAATGCTGGAAAACCTCAAAAGCGGCGAGATGACGGCCCAGCGGGAGGGCGGCGGCCCCGGCGAAAAGGCCATGCGGAAACTGGGCGAAATGCTGCAACAGCAGCAGGAGCTGATGGACAAGACCTATCAGCAAACGCCTCGGCGCCGGCGCATGCCATGGGAAACTCGCGATGGCCAAAGCGGCGAACAGGGCAAGGGTAATGGCCAAAAAGACAATCGGGGCATGGGACAAAGCCGCATGGACGGCGGCAAACGTCGGGCCATGGAGGGGCTGGCCGGCCAACAGCGCGCCTTGCGCGACCGCCTGGGCGAGTTGATGCGGCAATTGGGACAGGGCATGGGCCGCATCCCGGATGCCATGGGCGGCGTCGATGAATCCATGCGGCAGGCGCAACAGGCGCTGCGTTCGGGCCGTGGCGGCCAGGCGCTCTCGTCCCAGCGGCAGGCCATTGACGGCTTGGCCACCTCTTTTCGCGAACTGGCGGAGGAGATGATGCGCGACGGCCAGGACGACGGCGAGGGCATGTTCGGCCATAACCAGGAGGATCCTGCGGGCCGGCCGTTCCAGGGTGGCGGCATGGATACCAGCCGGGTCATGGTGCCGACGAATTCGGACATGCAGCGGGCCCGGGAAATTCTCGATGAGTTGCGCCGCCGCGCTGGCGACCGTGCCCGTCCGCGCCAGGAACGCAACTACATCGACCGCCTGCTCGACCGCTTCTGAAATCGCGAAAGCCGCCTTAAACGAAGTAGCGGCTAACTCTTGGCGTAGGGATTGTCCCGTTTGCGCAGCAGAATGCGTAGAGGCACGCCGGGCAGGTCGAAATGCTCACGCAGCCCGTTTTGCAGATAGCGGGCGTAGGATTCCGGCAGATCGTCGGCCAGGTTGGAAAAAATGATGAAGGTGGGCGGGCGCGACTTGGCCTGGGTCATATAGCGCAGGCGGATGCGCCGGCCATGCTTGCCCAGGGGCGGGGGGTGGCTTTCCGTCATGTCGCCCAACCAGCGGTTCAGGGCGGCGGTGGAGACCCGCACCTGCCAGCGCTCGTAAATTTTTGTCACCGCCGGCATCAGTTTGTTCACGCCCTGACCGGTCAGGGCGGACAGGGTGATTACCGGTACGCCGCGGGCCTGGCTCAGCGAGGTTTCCAGGCGGTCGCGCAAAATGCCCATGGCGCCGTTGCGGTCGTCGACCAGGTCCCATTTGTTGGCGGCCACGATCAGGGCCCGGCCTTCATCAAGGGTGCGCCGGGCGATGGCGAGGTCCTGGCGCTCCAGCGAGGTTCGCGCATCCAGCAGCAAGACCACGACCTGGGCATATTCCATAGCCCGCATGGCATCACCGGCGGAAAGTTTTTCCAGCTTTTCGGTGATCCTGGCCTGTTTGCGCAGGCCGGCGGTGTCGATCAGCCGGACGGCCTGTTCCCGAAATTTCCAGGCTACGCCGATGGCGTCGCGGGTCAGTCCCGGCTCGGGTCCGGTGATCTGTCGTTCTTCCCCCAACAGGCGGTTGACCAGGGTCGATTTGCCCGCGTTGGGGCGGCCCAGAATGGCCAGTTGCAGGATATGGTCGTCGTCTTTGTCGCCGTCATCTTCATCGGCGGCGTTTTCAGTTTGGAATTCCCGTTCCGCCGCATGGACTTCCATGGCGTCGAGAATACCGTCATGCAGGGCGACCAGGCCCTCGCCATGGGCGGCGGAAACCGCCAGGGGTTCGCCCAGCCCCAGAGACCAGGCTTCGGCCAGGCCGCTGTTGCCGGCCGCGCCCTCGCACTTGTTGGCCAGCAACAACACCGGGCCGTTGCGCCGGCGCAGCCAATCGGCAAAATGGCGGTCCAGGGGCGTCACGCCGGCGCGGCCGTCGATCAGCATCAAGGCCAGATCGGCATCATCCAGCGCCACTTCGGTTTGCCGCTGCATGCGTCCTTCCATGCTTTCTGGAGCGGCGTCTTCCAGGCCGGCGGTGTCGAATAGACGAAAGCTCAACTGTGCGATCCGCCCCTCGCCCTCCCGCCGGTCGCGGGTTACGCCGGGACGGTCATCAACCAGGGCCAGACGCTTGCCGACCAGGCGATTGAACAATGTCGACTTGCCCACATTGGGCCGGCC
>JAPYUH010000068.1:0-5238 GCA_029936195.1 Alphaproteobacteria bacterium | reverse complement strand
GACGCTTGCCGACCAGGCGATTGAACAATGTCGACTTGCCCACATTGGGCCGGCCTGGCGATATCGAAGATAGTCATAACTTACCGCAAGGCGACCAGGTTGCCGTCGTCAGACAGGACGTAGATCGAACCATCCGCCACCACGGGGGGGATCAGGGCGCCTTCGGGCAATTCAATGCGGCCCAGCAGGCGTCCGGAATAAGGCGAGACGGTAACCGCATAACCTTCCGAGGAGACCAAAACCAACCGGTCCGAAGCCAGGACCGGGCCGCTCCAATGGATGGGATCAAGCTTTTCCTCTTCATCCTCATAGCGGGGCAGCTGGGCGACCCAGCGGATGCGGCCGCTTTTTCGCGCCAGGCAGACCACCTCGGCCTGGGCGGTGACCAGGAAAATAAAATCGCCGGCCACCCACGGGGTCTCCATCCCGGCGATATCCCGGTCCCAGATGCGCCGGCCGCTGCGCAGGTCAATGGCTGCGATGCGGCCCGAAAAACTGATGGCGAGAACCATGTCCCGGTCGATCACCGGACTGCCCCTGATCTCGCTCATGGTCGACAGCGGCGCCAGGCGCCGGGCGCGGATCAGTTGATCGCCCCAGACCATGCGGCCGTTTTCCAGGCGCAGGGCGAACAATTCGCCCGATGAATAGGGCACCACCACAAGGCCGCCGCCCACCGCGGGACTGGGCGCGCCAATCAAACCGGCGTCTTCGGGAATGCCCGCGTGGCTCCACAAGGTGCGGCCATCCGCCGCCGAGAGGGCATGCATTTGATTATCATAGGTGATGATAAAGACCCGCCCGCCGCTGGCCGTCGGTGCGCCGCGCACCGGGATGCCGATACGCCGCATCCAAATCTCCTTGCCGTCCTCCAGCGACATGGCATGGACAAAGCCATAACCGGTGGTGGCATAGACGACGCCGTTGTCGATGCTCACGCCGCCGCCGATGACCCCTTCGTCCTCGTCTTCCGGCGTCAGTTCACGTTGCCAGATTGTCTTGCCGTCACTGGTGGCAAATGCCGTTACCACCGCCTCGGCATCCATGCTGACAATGCGGTCGCCGACCACCACGGGCCTGCTCAACAGTTTGCTTTCGCTGCCCGAGCCGGCGCCGATATCGATCTTCCAGGCCCGTGCCAGCTCCTCCCCCACCTCAAGATGATGCATGGCGTGATTGGCAAAGCCGGCCGCCTGGGGCCAGTCGGGATTGCGCCAGGGGCGGGGCAGGCGGACATCCAAGTCGGCGATGGCGGCGTCGGGCTCCAACGCCTTGTCCAATTGCAGGATCGAGATGCGTTCGCCCGGCAGGGGCGGGGCCTGGGTATCGCCCAGCCATTCCGGCAGTTCGCAGCCGGACAGGGTGACGGCGCCGGCCAGCAATGCCAGAGCCAGGTAAGGGCCGCGAAACATTGTGCTAGCCCTCCCCACCCAGGGCGGCAAGCATCTGGGCGGCGCGGCCGCGCATGCCGTCGGGGGCGCCGGCGTCCTCGGACAGTGCCTTGAAGGCGGCCCGGGCACCGGCCATGTCACCATCCCGATGCTTCAGAACAGCCTGCATTTCCAGGCCCGAATAGCGCCAGGGCGAATCCCCGTCCACTAGGTCGCCAATCCGCCGGGTTAAATCCTGCGTCGCGCCGTTGTCAATCAACAGCATCACGGCCTGCAAAGTCGCCAAGCCGCGAAAAATGGGATCGATGCCGTCATCGGCGGCGATCAGATCGAACGCGGTCACCGCGCCGGCGCTATCGCCGGCTTCGATGCGGGCGGCGGCGGCCTGAAATTTGGCAATCAGGCCATAGCCCGTGCTGGCCTCGGCCGCGAGGGACTGAAACGAGGCGATGGCGGCGGCGGTTTCACCTTTTTGTAACAATTGTTCCGCCATCACAAAACGTGCGGATTCCTCCGCCCGCTGCGCCGTTTTGTATTCCCGCCAACCAACCCGGCCGGCGGTCCCGACCACGATGGCGACGCACAATATGATGACGTAGATACCGTACTTGCGCCAAAGCCCCATGGCCTTGTCGCGTCTGACATCCTCGTCGACTTCCTGGAAAATATCCGCCACGCGGGCACACTCCACCACTTGCCGCCGCAAAATAACCGGACGTCATCCGGAATGCGGCATATGAAAAAAAGTTGGCTAATCTAGCCAGAACCTACCTAAGCGGCTGGGGCCGAGATGTCACGGAAATTCACATAAAAATGTTCAGTTCCCAGGCACCGGCAGAGCAAGTGCTGGCAACAGCGGCGCAATCGCCTCGGCCATGGCCAGAAGTCGGCCGTCGGCCAGGGGCCGGGCCATCAATTGCAGACCCAGGGGCAGGCCGTCCGGCGACAGACCGCAGGGCAGGCTAAGCGCCGGACAGCCGGCGTGGTTGGCCCACTGGGTGAAATCGGCCTGCCCGGGGGGTGGGGCCTGCTCGAACGGGAAGGCGGCCTGCGAGGTGGTCGGCAGAAGCAACAACTCGGCTCGGTCAAACAACTTGTGCATCTGCACCTTCACCGCCGCCAACTGCCTTTGCGCCGCCACCAGACGATGCGCCGGGGCAGTGCGGCCATAGTTCAACATCTTAGCGAATCCGTCGGAGAAATCTTCCCGGTTGGCCAGAAAATGTTCGGCCAGGGCGTGCCCGGCCTCCGCCTCGGATATCAGCAGCCCGGCCAAGCGGGTGCCGGTGGGGTCGGGGCTGGGCAAGGGGGCATCCACGACGACGGCGCCATGGTGGCGCAGGGCATCAACATGAACCTCAAAATCTTCCCAAATGCCGTCCGTGCAAGGTGTCGCCGCCGCCGTCAGCGGCACGGCGAAGCGCAGACCCCGCAAATCCACCGCTTCCCCATCCAGGGCGTTCCGGCCCTGGATGGACTCGGCGCAATCGGGATCGTGGCCGGCCAGCACCGCCAGCAACACGCCCAGATCCCGGTGCGAACGGCACAGCGGCCCCACATGGTCCAGGCCGTAGCTCAAGGGCACCACGCCACGGGTGGAAATCAGGCCGTACGTGGGTTTCAACCCCGCCAGGCCGCAATAGGCCGCCGGCAGGCGTACGGAACCCATGGTGTCCGTGCCCAGGGCGCCGGCGCAAAACCGCGCCGCCACCGCCGCCGCAGAACCGCCCGAAGAGCCCCCCGGTGTATAGCCCCGGCGCCAGGGATTTTGCGTCCGGCCGTGATGGGGATTGTCGGTGGTGGCGCCCAGGGCGCCTTCATGCATGTTGAGCTTGCCGATGAGCACCGCGCCAGCCACGCGCAGCCGCCGGGCAACCTCCGAATCCCGCGCCGGCGTCCGCAGCCTGGCCATGCCGTTGGTGGTGGGCACGCCGGCCAGATCGATATTATCCTTCAGGGCGATGGGAACGCCGTCCAGGGCGGAGAGCCGCCCGACGCCCCTGGCCCGGCGTTGATCGGCGGCGCGGGCCTGTTCCCGGGCCGGCTCCGCCAACAGGGTGATGAAACAGTTCAAATCCCCTTCATGGAGCCCAATCCGGCTCAGATAGGCGTCCAACAGCGCCTCGGCACTGAAATCTCCCGCCGCCAAAGAGGCGGCGGTGTCGGTGATATCCAACAACGTCAGGTCGGTCATGGCTGTTGGTTCCGGACCGGGATCATCAAGTCCACCAGTTTCGTGACATCGTCCAGGGTTTCCAGATCTTCGATCCGCTCTATCAGAGCCTCGACAGCCGCCCCCGCCAGGGGCCTTGGCGCGGCGGCGCAGTTGTTTCGGAATTTCTCCAGATGGGCCTGGTGGCGCATGGGATTGGCCGGGCTGCCATAGACGTCGGCCACGGTGATGGCGTGTTGGCCGCCGTCTTTCAGGGTAATGGTGATGGTCACCGGTACCAGGGCATTCGGGTCCGGATTATCGTCGATATCGATTTGGATGCAGCGGGCCAGGGCAATGGTTTGAGTGTCCTGGAGGTTGGCGTCTTCATAGGCATCGACGCTAATGCCGTTGCAGCCCAAGGCATGGGCGGTGACATATTGGGCGCACAGCCGGGCGTAATTGGTTGTCATGGCCTCGCCCACCGGCCGGCCCACCAGATTATGGATCAAGGGCGGCACGTCGGCCTGGATATGCGAGATTTCATGGGCAGCAAAGCCATGTTGGCGTTGCAGGCGCAGGCAGCCGTCCACAATGCCATGGGTGGCCCGGCCGGAGGGGTAGGGCTTGTGCGACAATTCCGCAATACGCCAGGTCTTGCCCAAATGGCCCAGCAGAACATCACGATCGTAATCATCCTCGAACAGGCGCAGGAAGCCGAACGGCCCCTCCAGAATATTGACCGGCCCCTCAAGGCCGGCGGCGGCCATGTCGCAGGCCACGACGGCATTGCGGGCGTTGAAACCCACCTGCATGCCAAGCAGGGCGGAACCTTCGGTGTGGGCCTGCATGGTGCCGCACATCTGCCCATAGACGATGGAATAGGCATTGCGCAACGTTTCGACGTCGAAATTCTTCAGCTTGCCAATGGCCGTGACGGCGGCCAGGCCGCCCGCCGTGCCGGGGCGGAAGAATTTCAGGCCCGTGGTCACGGCAACGGCGATATGGCAGGCCACGTCCACGCCCAGGATGCTGGCCAGCATCAGATCCCGGCCCGTGACCCCGCCGTCACGTTCGGCCACGGCCATTGCCGCCCCCAGCAGAACAGTCATGGAATGCACCACCGCGCCTTCGTGCACGCAGTCGAATTCCGCATTGTGGATCTGGTAGGCATTGCACAGCGCGGCACTTGGCGCCGGCAGGGCCTGGCCATGGCCCCAGACCCGGGCCTGTTCGCCCGTGCCCCATTGCCGCGACAGTTGGATCATCTCCGCCGTCCAGGGCCCCCCGCTCCCAGACAACCCGACGCCGAAGCTGTCCAATATGAAAGTCTTGGCGGCACGGACGGCCGAGGGGGGAATATCCTCGATGGCCGTCGTCGTGACGTGACGAACAAAATCCTCAATTGCATCCATTCGATTGACCCTTGCCTATCCATCCGGGCTATATACTAACCTGAACTAATCCAGTTTGACTGGATTCGCCAGGCCAGCCCAAACATTACATTGTACAGTTTCACGGGTTCCCCATGCCAAAAACAATATCAGCCGCCGATGTCCCCGTATTTTTGCGGCCCGGCCAAACCGTTTTCGTCCAGGGCGCGGTGGGCGAACCCCTTGTGCTGGGTCAGGCCCTGGCGACGGCGGGGGAGGCCAGCCGGGGTGTGCATTATCTGTCCTGCCTGGTGCCCGGCGT
>JAPYUH010000352.1 GCA_029936195.1 Alphaproteobacteria bacterium | reverse complement strand
GTCAAAACACCGACCCATTACTATGTAGGTATGACGACCGATCTCGAGCGGCGACTTGATGAGCACAACAGTGGAAAGTCCATCCACACGAATAAACGTATGCCGTGGAAGGTTTCCGTTAGTATCGGGTTTGAGGATAAATCCATGGCATATGAGTTTGAACGTTACTTAAAGTCTGGTTCCGGACGGGCATTTGCAAAAAGGCATTTTTGAACAATCAGCGACAATTCTGTTCGAGATTGCTCACACCGCCGTTCACTGCGCTCGGGCTTCGGCAGAATGAATTCGCCGGCCGTCATCCGATCGCTTGCCACTGCGCGCCGCCGCCATTACCATCCAGCCCATAACGAATTTGCTGAAAGGGATTGGGTCATGAGCGTGCAAGCAACTGTAGAGAGTGACGACAGCGGCGTTGTCTTGGCTAAGGCGGACGATCCGGTCATGGTGCCAGGGCGCCGGTCGTTCATGCAGTATCGGGAACTGGGCGTCACGGCGGCCAGCGGCGGCAAGATCCGCGCGCAAATTACCTCCGCAACCCAAGGGCTGTCCGAGCCCACGGGCTGGCATGTGCATCTGTGTGATGGGCAGTTCATCTATATGCTTAACGGCTGGGTGGATCTGGAATTTGCCGGCGGCCGGGTGGAGCGGGTTTCAGCGGGAGATTCCATGTATATTCCCGGCGACACCCCGCACAACGAAATCGCCACTTCCGACGCGTTCGAACTACTGGAAGTCTCCATCCCCGCCGACATGGGCACCGAAACCTGCGACGCGCCGGGGTAAGCTGGCGATTTTTTCGATTTATTGCCGGTCACGTCAACGCCGAGGTTTCCCGTCATGAAAGTCGGCTTTGGCATTCCCAATAATCAGGGCGTGGCGGACCCCAACGACCTTGTTGGTCTTGCCGTCGCGGCGGAGGGAATGGGGTTCAACAGCGTTTGGGTTCGCGAGCATCTGTTTCATTCCACCTATGTGGCGGAGCGCCTGGGCGATCGGCCCTATCATGATGCCTTGACGATCCTGACCGCCATTGCCTGTGCCACCAAGACGGTGCGCCTGGGCACCTCGGTCCTGGTGCTGCCGTGGCACGATCCCGCCCGTCTGGGCAAGATGGTGGCGACCCTGGATCAGCTTTCGGGCGGGCGGGTTGATCTGGGCGTGGGCGTTGCGGTGACGCGGGATGAGTTCGAAAACCTCGGCGTGGATTTCGCCTCCCGGGGCCGGCGCACGGACGAGATCCTGGATGCGCTGGTGGCGCTTTGGACCCAGGATGTCCCCCAATTCACCGGTGAGTTTTACCAATTTGCCGGTCTGCGGTTTTCGCCCAAGCCAAGGCAGAAACCCCATCCGCCGATCCTGATCGGTGGTTCGTCCTTGGCCGCCCGAGGGCGCGTCGCGAGGATCGGGAACGGTTGGCATACCTTGCGACAGTCCCCCCGTCAGTTCGCGGAGGGGCGGGCGGATATTCTGCAACGGGTGGCGGCGGCGGGCCGGGACCCAGGCGGGCTGCACTTCTCCATTGCCCTGCCCCTGCGCTTTTCAGGCGAGGCCCCGAGCGCGCCGGTCCGGGACCGCACCGCGCTGACCGGAACGTCCGATGACATGGCGGAAACGTTGCGGGCCTATGGCGAGGCTGGCGCGGATGAAATCGCCATTGGCATCTCCAGCGCGGACATGGCTGAAAACACCGATGCCATGGCGCGCTTCATGCAACAGATATGGCCGGCGGTCTAAGGCGAAGCCTTCAACCGGTGTAAGGCAATGTCGTCAACCATTGTAAAATGCCCGGCCTCCGTGGCGCAGCCATAAACGGATTAGATAGCGTTTCCGGTCCGGCTCCGGCCAGTCGGTAAAACCGGTGCGGGCATGCCCAATGGTCTTGTTGTTGACGATCTGAATCTGGCCCGGCTGAAAATGAAATTCCTTCATCATTTCGGGCGCGGTCAGGGCCGCCTCCAGCGCGGCCAGGGCGGCGGCGGCGGCGGCGTCCATCTCCCGGCCCGCCAGTTCATAACCCTGGACCACCATGCGTTTCGACAGCCGGCCCAGTAGCTTACCGCCGTGCCAGGCAAACAGCGGATGATGCACTACCATTTCGTCATCGGGGCTGTGTTCCCGCTGCCGGTCAAAAACAAAATTCTCGTACAAGCGGGCCAGCAGGTCGGGGCATTCGGCCCGCATGCGGTTATGCACGGCATGAAAACTGACCAATTGGCTAACGCCGCCCTGCATCGCGGTTTGTTTGCAAAACAGGGCCACATAGTCCGGCGGACACAGGTTATAGCTGTTGTCGGTATGCAGATTTTGCCCCGCGCGGGTAATGTCCGGGCGGACGCCGTTGCCAGGCTGTTTGCCCGTATCGCGCACGTCATAGAGCATCTTGCCGTCCCAGCTTTGCGCCACCGGACGGGCCACCAGTGATGCCAGCAGCCAATACAGCGCGACGGCTGCATCCGCCTCCAACCTGGCCAGGGGAAATCCGTCGATAATGGCAAACCCGGGACCCTGGTCCAAAAGCGCGGCGACCCGCGCCATGAGGGCCCGGCAGGCGGGCAGTTCGAAATCATCCGGGCGTAGGGACAGGACGGGCAACGGGTTGGCCGCCAGCAGCGCCGCCAGTTCCATCAACTCGTCCTGGCAGGCCGGGTCCAGCGCGACGAGGCCGGCATTTTCGGGTAAATCTGATCCGGTCCAGGCCAGGGGTGGTGCGATGTTGTGGTCCAAAAGTGTCTGCATGATGCTTGCAATTTAGCCTCTCGTACACAAATGCGATAGACCGGCTTCTTATACCAAGTAACAGTGATAAAGACCCCTATAGATCGTTTCAACGGTCCCTCGGGTAGGAGTGGATGCGCCGGCGGCACCAGTACCGTCGAGCATTCACGACGCCGCCGAGGGGCCTCTGAAACGGCCAAGTTCGGCGCTTTACGAAGGCTTTCGGCGGCGTCGCGCGCCGCTTGTGGTACCAGTACCACGGCGCAACACGCTCCTACCCGAAAGCCTTCGTAAAGCGTCTATAGGGGTCTTTATCACTGTTACTTGGTATCAATA
>JAPYUH010000067.1 GCA_029936195.1 Alphaproteobacteria bacterium | reverse complement strand
TGGCCTGGGCAGCCGTTTGGCGGCGGCCTTTCTCGGCCCACGCTCGATTGAAGGCCCGCAATCCCGGCGACGAAAACAATCGGGACCGCCTGACGGCCCTGCGGACAGAGATTGAACGGGTCAAAATGGGCACGGCGCTGCCGGCGATCAAACGGGCGCTTGGTGTTTAGGAATAGGCGGGAGCGCCTTTACCGACTTAATTCAGATGACCTTGAGGGCCAGTAAACTTTCACCCGTTTCCTTGACGGTCAGATCCATGGCGCGGGATTGCCAGTTCAGGTCCTTGCGGATGGCGTCGTTGATATAGTTTTTCCGCTGCCCCAATTCGGGCACGGCACGGCGCACGGCGGCATCGAACAGTCCGACCAGTCGGACCATGAAGTTTGGCAGGAGCCGCATCGATACCGGATAACCTCTTGGCTCGAAATCATGGTTCAACTGTTCGGCAATTTGGGCTATCCAGCGGACTTCCGTATTGCAGATATAGCGGTTGCCGGCCGCCTTGGGCGCGGTCATGGCGGTGATATGCGCCGCTGCGACGTCACGCACATCGACCAAACTAACGCCGATCTTGGGACAGCCCGGCACCTCACGCACCAGCAATCGCCGTATCAATTCAGTTGACGAGCAACCTTTGGGATCAATAAGGGGACCAAGAACAATACTGGGATTGATCGTCACCAGCTCCATTGCGCCGTCATTGGGCAACGCCTTGATAAAATTCCAGGCTGCCCGCTCCGCAATGGTTTTGGAAGCGGCGTACGCGCCGATGTGGCGTTCCTCGTTGCTCCAATCGGCTTCCGTGAAATCCGATTTACCATCATGACCATAGCCAATCGCGGCCACGGACGAGGTCATTACCACCCGTTTAACGCCAGCGCGCGATGCCGCGCCCAATGCACGTAGGGCGCCGTCACGAGCCGGTATGATTAAATCGTCATGATCCTTCGGCTCCGCGATTGGCGCGGGGGAGGCCACGTGTATGACATATCGGCAGCCCGTGAACGCCTCGTCCCAGCCGTCGTCTGACATCAGGTCACATTTCGCAAAGCTAAGATTTGAGGTTTCCGTCTGCCGCGACAGGGCCGCGCGTATAGCGTCGGCACGGCCCATGTCCCTTAGCGTGCCGCGAACCGCATGGCCCGCGTCCAGTAATTCGGCGATGACATGCAGGGCGATGTAGCCCGACGCCCCGGTTACGGCAACCTGGACCTGTTCCGCCACCAGCTATCCCTGATCGGTCAGCGCCGCGACGATCTCATCCACATGCGCCGCCGCCAAGGCGTGCAGCTCCGCATCCGTGCGGTCCTGAATGGGATGTGGCACCCAGATATAGGCGGGATCAAATCCCAGGGCCTGGGATTGCGAGGCCGCCGCCTCGACGAATTCCGTGGTGGCAACACCAACCACTGGGATGCCCCGGCTTTCCAAATTCAACATATCATGCGTACAGCACGATGTGCAGCTGCCTCAATCGGCCAAGCCTTCAACGACTACATCAACCTCTTCGACGATGGCCTGTTCAATCTCCTTGGGCGCCGTCCGCGCCACGGTAGGCTTTCGGTAGCGTTTGACGGCGATGCCGCGCCCCTCCAGCAGTGTAGCGACTTCCTCGACAAAGACGTCGCCCCGCACCTTGGAAATATCCAGCACCCCGACGGTTAGGCCGTCCAGGGATTTGGGCCGGGCCAGACGTGGCCGCTCCGCCGCCTCCCGCTCGCCGGTGGGGTCCAATAGGCTGTCCAAACTCATGCTTTTATCTCCTTCGTGACAGGGCGGCTGGATTCGGGCGTGCCCGGTGTCCATCCCGCGATGATACCCGAAAACTTACCCGCACCGCCACCCGCCCGAACGATGAGCAATCCCGTGGGCAAAATCTTGGGCACCGTTTTGCCGGCCATTTTGGCGGGCACGCCCTCGGCCATGCCGTGGGTGCCGCGCATGACATCCTCCGCCGGGCGCTGCATGCGCGCCATGAGCTCGGCGTGGAAGCGGGCCTTGTCCCAGCCGCCCTCCATCAGCGTCGCCTCGTGCTCGGGGCAAACCACCAGCAGGCAATCGGGGCCGGGAATTTTGTGGATGTTGTCCACCGCATGCAAAGAGGTGGCGAAGGTCTGCACAAGCTCCTCCGGCGACCGCGCCTTGTCGTCGATCACGCCCTGCAGGCCGTAACCGGCGAAGACCGTCACCGCGTTGGTACCGGCCGCCAGGCCGCGATCCACCACCAACGGCTCCCACGCGGAGCCGTCTTCATCCTCGCAGAAGCAATAGCTGAGCTTGCCTGGATTGCCCAAGGTGGCCCGGTCCACGCCTTGCGGTTTGCCGCCGCCGATATTGCGGATGGCCAGCTGCACGGCCCGCCCGATCGTGGCGTTGGCCCGGTTGCCCTGGCCCAGGGCATTGCCCTTGCCGTTCATGCCGATTTGTTGGGCGATGGGGCCGTTGACAATGACCACCGGGCCGACAAAACGCGTCGTCGCCAGGGTCCCGTGCAGGCAATAGTCCTCGTCCAGCACCGCCTCGATCGCGGCCAGGACCACGGGCATATATTCAGGCCGGCAGCCGGCCATGACCGCGTTGATGGCAACCTTTTCCACCGTGCAGGTATCCAGGTTCGAGGGCATCAGGCCCAACACCTCATCCGCCGCCCGGGTGGTGCCTTCCAGCATGGCCAGGACCCGGGATTGGGTGGGCGGCACCACGGGCAGGCCGTCGGACCAGCCGCGCTCGAAACAAGCCTCGATGGCGTCCTCTTTCTCGCCCAGGGGCACCAGGCGCGAAACCATGGGCGTATCCCCATGGCGGATGCGCAGTTCCGCCAGACGGTCCTGTTCCTGGTTCAGGGCGCCGCAGCCGGGTTTGAAATCCGGCAGGTCCGCACCCAATCCGGAGGCACCCGCAACCTTTTCCCAGGCCGCCCGGTCCCAGCCATAGGTGCGATCCACTTCCCGGCCATTCTCAAATCGCGCCAGCGTGGGCACGATTTCCACGTCCAGGCGGTAAGAGGCGTCCAGGGCGGTATCATCCGCCACGCAGTCGATGATTTCGGGGAAGGTCGGGTCGTCCTGGCTATAGACCTTCAAATCATTGCGCTGCAGGATCTCCGCCAACACCGGGGCGACCATGACGCAGGTCGGGCAGTCCCGTTTAACAATGGCCACCAGTCCGTTTTCTTGCATAACGCGCCTTTCCTGGGCTTGGTCCTGTTGCTACACTCAACAGGCACTTGCAGTCACCGGAAATATTCGCCATTAGCCTGCGATCTAGCCGTTGAGCGTATCAGAACATCTAACCAATAACAGCCAATTCTGAATGGGGAGCGAGAGATGAAACTCTATTTTGATCCAAGAACCGTAAACTGCCGCAAGGTAGTCGCCGGTTTCCAGTTGATGGGCATCGACTATGAAACCATGGACATTGATTATTTCGCCCAAGGGCAACAGGCGCCGGAATTTGTCGCCATCAATCCCAATGCCGCCCTGCCCGCCCTGGTGGACGGCGATCTGAAATTATGGGAATCCAATGCCATTCTGCAATACGGCGCCGACAAGTCCGGGGCGGCCGGGGCCTATCCGACCGATTTGAAGGTGCGCGCGGATATCAACCGCTGGCTGCTGTGGGAGGCCTCCGCCTGGTTCCCCTCCACCTATGTTTATTTGGTGGAAAATGTGGTCAAGCCGATCCTCGGCGCCGAGGCCGACCAGGCCATCCTGGATGGAGAAGCGGAACGGTTCCACAAACTGGCGGGCATTCTGGATGCGCAACTGGCAGGCCGGGACTGGATCAGCACGCCCGATCCCTCCATCGCCGACATTTCCGTCGCCGCGCCCATGCACCTGCACAGCCACCAGAAACTGCCCCTGGAAAATTACGGCAATTTGCGTGCCTGGATGGCACGGGTGGAGGAGCTGCCCTGCTGGAAGGCCACGGACGTGGCGCCGCTTTTGGGGCTAAGCTAGGACGCAAATGCGCCACCCGGCTGGAAAGTCGGCTGTTGCCGCAGCTCAGGGCGCGAAAATCTTCAAGCCGTTTCGGCCTTTAACGCGTCGAGCTGCAGCCGCGCGCCGGCGATCATGCAGGCGAGATCGGACGTCAGCATGACCATGTCGAAGCCGCGCTTCACGGCGCCCGCCGCAAACGCGGCGCTGGCACAGTGCATGACGGCTTTTATGCCGTGCTTATGCGCGGTCTCGAGGATTTTGTCGCAGGTTGCCAGATGGGTCGGGTCGGGATTATCGCCGCGCGGCTGCAGACCCAACGCGAACGACAGGTCGGCCGGTCCAATGTAAACGGCGTCGAGGCCCGGCGTGGCGCAGATGGCATCGAGGTTTGCGAGGCCCTCCTTCGTTTCGATCATGGCCATGATGACGATCTCGTCGTTGGCGTTGGCCTGGTAGTCGGCGCCGCCGTATTGCACCGCGCGCACGGGTCCAGACGAGCGCATGCCGACGGGTGGATAGCGGCACGCAGCCACCGCCATCGCCGCTTCCTCGGCCGTATTGACCAGCGGTACGATGATGCCGTAGGCGCCCAGGTCCAAGGCCCTCATAATAGCGGCCGGCTCATTCCATGCGACGCGCACGACGGGGACCGTGTCGGTCTGCGATATCGCCTGCAGCATGGGTAAAACGTCATTCAATTCCGACGTGCCGTGCTGCAAGTCGACGCACAGGGCATCGAAACCCTGACGCGCCATGACCTCGGCCGTGAACCCATGGGACACGGAAAGCCAACCCAGGGTCACGTTTTTCCCGTCACGCCACATCTGCTTAATCTTGTTCGGCCGCATACTCAAATCTCCAGTGTTGTTTGCTTGGTTACGTGGTCACGTTCAATTTTCTTGAATTTGCAAGACACGGGCGCAATGCAGAACTCGAAAAAACTGGCGAAATTCCGCCAATAAATTGGCATGACGCCGCCATATAAAGAAACCCGCGCAGAAAGATCTTTGGGGAAAGATCCATGGGGAAATATCTATGGGTCCCGGCCGCCGAGGGCTTCAAGCTTATCGTTCATCCGCCGCATGCCCTTCAGCCAGCGTTCCAGGTCGTTGGTCTTGAAATTCATCCAGGTTTGCGCAATCTCGTCCGTGAGGATCAGGAAGCGCTCTTCCTCCACGGCGCTGGCGACTTGTTCGGCGACTTCCTCCGGTTCCCTGATGGGTCCGGCGACATTGCTGGCAAAGGGTTTGTCCGTGTCCCCCAACATGGGCGTGCGCACGCCCAGGGGCGCCAGCAAGGAAACCCGGATGCCCTGATGATGATGGGTGACGGCAAGATATTCCGCCAAGCCCACCACCGCGTGCTTCGACACGGTATAGGGCAGATTGCCGTGGGACATCAGAATGCCGGCCATGGAGGCCGTGTGCAGCAGATAGCCAGCACCCCGTTCGATCATCGCCGGCAGCACGGCGCGCACCGCATAGACGTGGGCCATAAGGTTGACCTGCCATTGATCCGACCAGACCGACAAATCCGTATTGAGGATTTCACGGCCCGAATTGATGCCCGCATTATTGAATAAAATGTCGATCGGGCCGAGGGCGTCTTCCACTTTCGCGACCAGGGCGTCGACCTCCCCCTCGTCGCCCACGTTGCAGCCGATGCCCAGGCCGCCAAACTCCGCCGCGACCGCGTTGGCGCCGTCACCATTTAGATCGGCCACAACTACCTTGGCACCGCGGGCAGCGAAATTCCGGCAACAGGCCGCCCCAATCCCCGATGCACCGCCCGTGACGACGGCGACCTTGTCCTGGAACTGCATGTACTTTTACTTCCTTGCGGCGAGAAGGCGGACGCCCTCGGCACCGACACTTTCCGCATGGGGAATATTCGCCTCCAGCGAGAATGTATCGCCGGCGCGGCAGGTCACCACGCGATCTTCCAGGGTCACTGAAATTTCGCCGTCCATCACCAGCACGGAGGCGCCGAAATCATGGGCATGGGTATCCCTCGCATAGCCGGCTTCATATTCGCTAACGCTGACTTCGCCATAACCGCCCTGTTTCATTTGTTCCCGAAACGCCGCTTCGTCCATGATGCCGTTCTCCTTGAGTTAAGATTAATTCTTAGCTTAACCTGCCCGGCTTGGGTGTACAATCGGGCAAACAGAGGGATAGGGAGAGAACTATGAAATTTGGTGTCAGCATGCCAATCCGGGGGCCCCTGGCCAATGCCGCCAACATTCGCACCCTGGCGGAACGGGCCGAGGCCCTGGGTTATGAATACCTGACCGTGGCAGACCACATTGTGGTGCCGACGGAGATTGACTCCTCTTATCCATATTCCGAGACCGGCGATTTCCCCTGGTCCGAGGGGGGCGATGTGGAATGCATGGAGCAGTTCACCCTGCTGTCCTGGCTGGCCGGCATCACCTCCAAGATCCGGCTGTTGACCTCCGTCACCGTGGTGCCCCATCGCAGCCCCTTGTTCATGGCCAAGTCCCTGGCCACCTTGGATCAATTGACCGCTGGCCGCATCACCTTTGGTTGCGGTGCCGGCTGGTTGCGGGAGGAGTTCGAGGCTCTCGGCCTGCCGCCATTTGAGGACCGCGGCCAGGTGACCAACGAATATATTGCCGCCATCAAAACCGTCTGGACCGAGCCTCGCCCAGTGTATGACGGCGACTTTGTCAAATTCGACAAGATCGGCATGGATCCGAAACCGGTGCAAGACCCCCACCCGCCCATTTGGATCGGCGGCGAAAGCCTGCCCGCAATGCGCCGCACCGTGGCCTTGGGCGACGTGTGGTACCCCTTTGGCTCCAACCCAAAATTCCGCATGGATACCCTTGAAACCTATAAAACGCGGGTCGCCCGCCTGCATGGCCTGGCGGCGGAGGCCGGCCGCGACCCTGCCTCCATCGGCCTGGCCTACAATTGCGCCTTCCACTCAGCCGATGAACAGACACACCTGGACGGCGGCCGCCTGATATGCACCGGCAGCGCCCAACAGCGGGCCGAGGATATTAACGGCTTTGCCCAGGCCGGTACCACGTCCATGATCATGAACCTTGTCGCCAACGATCTGAACGAAATGCTCGACCGCATGGAAGAATTCGCCACGGGCGTCGTGCCGCTGGTATAGACTGCGAAGAAAAGTATGGAGGAGACGCGGGCGATGGACATCAAAGTTTCAGACAATAAATGGATCGGCAAGCGGACCATTCGCCCGGACGGGGCGGACAAGGTCACGGGGCGGGCGACCTTTGGCGCCGACTTTACCCAACCGGGCATGTTGTGGGGCAAGGTTTTGCGCAGCCCCCATCCGCACGCGATCATCACGTCCATAAACCTGGACAAGGCCTCCGCCCTGCCCGGTGTCCGCGCGGTGATGCGCGGCGATGACCTGGCGGATATTCCCCTGGATAAACCGCTGATGGTCGGGCCCGCCGACATGCGCTTTGTCTCGCGCAATGTCATGGCCCGGGACAAAGTGCTCTACGCCGGCCACGCGGTCGCCGCCGTGGCGGCCATCTCGCCGCGGATTGCCCAAGACGCACTGGCCTTGATCGAGGTCGAATACCAAATCCTGCCCCATGTCATTGACGTGGAGGAGGCCATGCGGGCGGATGCCCCGGTGCTGCACGATTTCCTGCGCACGGGCGGCGTGACGCCAAAGCCCGAAACCCCCTCGAATGTCGCCAACCGCCTGGAATTCAAGATCGGCGATCTGGAGGCGGGCTTTGCCGCCGCCGACGTCATCGTGGAACGAACCTATCGCACCAAGCCCATTCACCAGGGCTATATCGAACCCCACGCCTGCCTGGTCAGCCTCGCCAAGGACGGCCAGGCCACGATCTGGAGCAGCAGCCAAGGCCACTTCATGGTGCGCAACGCCACCGCCAAGCTGACCGGCATGTCCGTGGCCGACATCCGCGCCATCCCGGCGGAGATCGGCGGCGGCTTCGGCGGCAAGACCATTGTCTATCTGGAACCCCTGGCCATGGTGCTGGCGCGCAAATCCGGCGCACCGGTCAAGATGGTGATGAGCCGGGAAGAGGTCTTCCGCGCCACGGGGCCCACCTCGGGCTCGTGGAACAATGTCAAGATCGGCGCCACCAAGGATGGCAAGATCACCGCCGGGTCCGCCACCTTCCGCTTTCAGGCCGGCGCCTTTCCCGGCGCCCCCGCCCGTCCGGCGGCTATGTGCGCCTTTGCCCCCTATGACATCGAGAATGTGGAAACAGTCGGCATCGACGTGGTCATGAACCGGCCCAAATCCAATGCCTACCGGGCGCCCGGCTCTCCCATCGCGGCCCATGCGGTGGAGACCACGATGGACGAGCTGGCCGACGAACTGGGTATCGACCCGGTTGAATTCCGCTTGGCGAACGCCGCCAAGGAAGGCTCCAAAGCGGCCTACGGGCCCACCTTCAAGAAAATCGGCTTTGTGGAAACTCTGGAAGCGGCCAAGGAACACCCCCACTATTCCGCCCCCCTGGGGCCGAACCAGGGGCGGGGCATCGCGTGCGGCTTCTGGTTCAATGTGGGCGGCGAGTCCAGTGCACAACTGAATATCAACGAGGACGGCACTGTCACCGTCATCACCGGGCATCCCGACATTGGCGGCAGCCGTGCCTCCATGGTCAATATCGCGGCCCAGATGCTGGGCATCGACTATAACCTGGTGCGGGCCCAGATCGGCGATACCAATTCCATCGGCATCTCGGCCACCACGGGCGGCAGCCGCGTGACCTTCGCGGCCGGCATGGCGGTGACGGACGCCACAAACAAGGTCATTGATACTTTGCGCGACCGCGCCGCCAAGATCTGGGATATCGATGTGGAGGCGGTGGTCTGGGAAGATGGCGAGGCGCGGCCCGCCGGCTCCAACGCCGGTGAGTTCGAACCGCTGTCCCTGGCCGAACTGGCCGCCCAGGCCAATGCCACCGGCGGCCCCATCAATGGCCAGGTCTCCATCAACGCCCAGGGCGCGGCACCCGCCTTCGCCACCCATATCTGCGATGTGGAAGTGGACCGGGATACCGGACGGGTCGATATCATCCGCTACACCGCCATCCAGGACGCCGGCCGGGCCATTCATCCCAGCTATGTGGAGGGGCAGATCCAGGGCGGTGTGGCCCAAGGCGTCGGCTGGGCCCTGAACGAGGAATATATCTACGATGCGGCGGGACAGCTGGAGAACCCCGGCTTCCTGGATTACCGCATGCCCATCGCGTCCGACCTGCCGATGATCGACACGGTGGTGGTGGAAGTGCCCAACGATGCCCACCCCCACGGCGTGCGCGGCGTTGGCGAAGTTCCCATCGCCCCGCCCATGGCGGCGGTCGCCAACGCCATCCAAGACGCCGTCGGCCTGCGCCTGGACGACCTGCCCATGTCCCCGCCTAAGGTTCTGGCGGCCTTGGACAACGAGAGCTAACTGCGCGACCAGCCGTCCAGAATGGCGCGCAGGGCGGCGACGAAGGCCAGGGGCTGGTCCAGCATGACGTGGTGATGGGCCTCGGGGATCTCCACCAGGGGCGCGCTTGGGCCCATAAGCTTTGACATATAGGCCGCCGTGCGGCGGGAGACCAGGGCGCTGTTTGCGCCATGGATCAACGCGGCGCGGCATTTCAGGGCCTTGAGTTCCTCATTAAAGGGTTCACCGAACCGGCGGGAGCCCATGACGTCGGGATCGAATTTCCAGGTCCATCCCTGGTCCGTCTCGGTGATCGAGGTGCGGGCGATGTAGTCGGTGATGTAGGTATTCTCACAATCCTGCGGCGGCATCAGGCGAAATCGGGCTCGTGCGCTCGCCTGATCGGGATAAAACTTTTGACCGCCTTTTTTGGACTCCGGTGGCTTGGGGATGGGATCGCCGTCCGGGTCTTGCACGGGGGAATCCACGATGACGGCGCCCGACAGCTTGGCGCCGTGCTCGGAGCCATACTTCATTGTCATCAGGCCGCCGAAACTGTGGCCCACGACCACGGGCATCGAACCCAACTGGCTGTCTGCCAAGACAGTGCCGATTTCATTGGCCCAGGTCTCGGGCAGATAATCTTCACGCCGCCCGCTGTCACCCATGCCGGAAAGATCAATCGCCGCCACCCGGTGGCTTTCCGCAAAGAACGGCGCGATGAAACGCCACCAATTGGCGTGCGCCCCGCCGCCATGCACGAACAGCAGGCCGGGCCGGTCGTCGTGCATGGCGGCGGTGCCCGGGAACCAGGTCAGATAATGAATGCGGCAACCCTCCACATCGACGAAGTGGGATTGGGCCGGCACATCAACGGCGCGGCGAAACCAATCGGGGGCGGGCGGTCGACCGTTCTCGGACATCGTGAAAAGAACCCTCTGAAATTTTTGCTCTCCCGACACATATACTGCAATAATTCAGAACTGCCATTTGACTATTGCCTGATCAATTGAGAGATTGCCCGGCCATGCCGTAATTTTTGTGCCCTTCGGGAGTTGAGCCCATCAATCATCATAAATTCATGAGCCTGGCGGAAGCGGTTTCGACCCACGTCCAGGATGGCTGCAAGATCGTGCTGGGCGCGGCGTTGGAGAACGCGGTGCCGTTCGCCGCGACCCACGAATTGATCCGCCAGGGCCGGCGCGAGTTGAACATGATCGCGCCGATCTCGGATATTTCCACCGACATGCTGATCGGGGCCGGTTGCGTGACGGAGGTCACCGGCGCCTGGGTCGGCAATGTTTCGGGCGGCATGGGGCATAACTTCCGCCGCGCGGCCGAAAAGGGCCTGCCCCATCCCATCAAGATCAATGATTATTCCAACTTTACCATCGGCATGGCATTTTTCGCCGGCGCCTACGGACTGCCCTATGTGCCGGTAAAAACCATTCTGGGTTCGGACATCATGAAGTCCAACCAGAGCATCAAGTTGACGGAAGATCCCTATACCGGCGAGCCCGTGGCCCTGATCCCGGCCCTGAAACCGGATGTGGCCTTTCTGGTGGTGCAGCGGGCTGACAAGGCGGGCAATTCCCATATCTGGGGCTCCACCGGCCTGACCCAGGAAGCCTCCATCGCGGCCAACAAGATCATCGTGCTGGCGGATGAAATTGTGGAGCCGGAGGTCATTGCCTCGGACCCCAGCCGGGTGCTGATCCCCGGCTTCGGCGTCGATGCGGTCTGTCATGTGCCGGCGGGCTGTCATCCCGCACCCTTGATCGGCAAATGGCAGCGGGACAACGCCTTTTTCCATCACTACCACAAGGAAACCCGCGTCCCGGACGGCTTCGACCGCTGGTGCGATGAATGGGTCCGTGACTTGGCCGATCACGATGCCTACCGCGCCAAGCTGGGTGGTGAGTTGGAAGACCTGCGCATTCTGGGCGATGTGCCCTCCGCCCCCGCCAACTACGCAACGGAATAGGTATCGTAAGCAGATGACACACGATTATTCCACACAGGAATTGATGATCATCGCCGCCGCCCGGCAAATCGCCGACGGCGAACGCATCTTTGTCGGCATGCGCCTGCCCATCACCGCCTATGGCGTTGCGCGCCTGACCCATGCGCCCAACGCCGTGGGTTTGTTTGAAAGCGGCGTGGCCCGGTACGAGCCCGCCGACGGCATGCTCTACACCATGTGCGACGGCCCCAACCAACTGGGCGCGGCCTGGACCACGGGCTTAATCCAAATCATGGGGCTGTTAAGCGGCGGCCGGGTCCATGCCGGTTTCATCGGCGGGGCGGAGGTGGATAAATTCGGCAATATCAACACCTCCTACATCGGCGACATTGACGATCCAAAAGTAAAGCTGCCCGGCTCCGGCGGGGCGCCGGATATCGCGGCCATGGCGGAACGCCTGGTGATCATCATCAATCACCAAAAACACCGCCTGGTGGAAAAGGTGGATTTCGTCACCTCGCCCGGCTTCCTGGACGGCGGCGATGCCCGCAAAAAAGCTGGACTGCCCGGCGGCGGGCCGGCGGTGATCATCACCGATCGGGCGATCCTGAAGCCCCATGGCCCGGAACACGAATTCCACCTGGCCTCCATCCACCCCGGCCACACGGTGGACGAGGTGATGGCGAACACCGGCTGGGACCTGAAGTCTATCCCCGATTTGGGCGTGACGCCCGAGCCCACCAAGGTGGAGATGGACGCCCTGCACCACATCGACAAGGACGGATTTTGGCGCAGTTAGACGGTTAGGGTGCTTGGATCTCCATAGCTCCGGAATTAGGCCGGAACGGCCCGATCTCCAGGCTCCTGGGGGCGGGTCCCGCAGTGCTGCAATCAGTTCTTTTGCTGCCTTTTGCCGCGATACTTGGTAACCCCTTTGATGTTGAACGCACGGAAGTTTATGTTCTTGCCGCGTTTGGGCTGTTGTTTGCCATTGCATCAGTCGCCTTGGCAGAAGGTGCTAAGCGGGTTCCATCTGGCCAGGCTGCTCTTTTAAGTAGCCTGGAAACCCCTCTTGCTCCGATTTTTGCATTCATGTTGTTTATGGATATTCCTAGCATCGCAACATTTCTTGGCGGTTCGGTCGTGCTCTTTGCTGTGTTTTTCTCCATAAGAAAGGCTTCTGGTGTCGCTAAACGGTCAAGGCGATATCAAAGCGGCGGCGCAAGGTATCGGTGATCAGTTCGAAACAGGCGCCCTTGCGCACCACCGTCATGTCGGTCACGTCCAATAGGGTGGATGAGGCGCCGTAGGGGTGATATTTGCGCAGGCCGTAATCGATGATGATATCGGCGATGGCGGTGATCTCGGGCTCCATGTCCTCGACCCGGAATTTTGTGCCCTGCAAGGACCGATTGGCGGACGAGCCGAACAGGGGGTGGCCCGTTGCCAGGCTCAACCGGCTGATGGCGCCATGGAAACTGCCGGCATTCATCAACAGGGCAATGGTGCCGTCCTTGTTGCTGCCGTCTAGGTCGATCACCCGCAGCAACGGATGGGACAGATCACACGGCGCGATGACGCCGAGGGGCAGGCCCGCGTCCACCGTCAGGGCCTGGACCACGTCTTGGGCCCGCTGATCGACCAGGTGGATAGCCTCGTGGATGGCGTGGTCGCCGACCATGGCGTTCAACTTGTCCGCCGCCCGCCCCTTGGCCTCGAAGATCCGCGCCAGGGCTGCTTTCGACCCGCCGATCAGGGAATAGCCCACGTCCATGGGCAATATTGCGATGCCGCCCCGGCGCAGCACCGCCATGGCGCGTTCCGCATCGCCCTCGAAATCATAGGGTCCCAACATGGTATCTCCCGGCTGCCTAGGTTATGTTCAGGGCAAATTCCCGTCCCATATAATAGGTAGCCTGCCATGAGCCTTAACGCCATCGATACCGACGCGGAAAAATTGCCTTTCGAAGTGACGCCAAGTTCCGTCACCATCGGCGGCGAGGTCAGCGATTTGGATTTGCGCAATCCCCTCAATGATGAACAAGTGGACGGCATTCGCACGGCGCTTCTGGACCGCAAGGTTTTGTTCTTTCGCGATCAGGATATCACCACGGAGCAGCATCTGGATTTCGCCCGGAATTTTGGCGAGTTGGAAGTGCATCCCTTTGCCCCGAACAAGGACGGCTACCCGGAGGTCCTCGCCATCACCCATGACCGGGATCATCCGGGACAGGAAAACGGCTGGCATTCCGATGTGACCTGGCGGCTGGAGCCGTCTCTTGGCTCCATCCTGCGCTGTCTGGAATGCCCGCCCATCGGTGGCGACACCCTGTTTTCGGACATGTACGCAGCATATGACAACCTGCCCGAGGCGGTACGCGAAAAGGTCGAGGGCAAATTTGCCTTGCATGATTTCGAAGGCTTTCGCGTGCGCATGCGGGCCAGGGGTGCGTCGGAACAACAGATTACCGAATTCAACAAGGCCTATCCCAACCCCGAACATCCCGTCATCCGCACCCATCCGGAGACCGGACGCAAGGGCATCTATGTCAACGCGGCCTTCACCAAACATATTATCGGCCTGGACCAGGCAGACAGCGATGCCCTGCTGAGCGTGCTTTACCTACAAGCCGGCAATCCCGAATACCAATGCCGCTTCCGCTGGGCCAATAATTCCATGGCGTTCTGGGACAACCGGGCCTGCCAACATTATGCCGCGTCCGATTACTGGCCCCATCATCGTATCGTTGAACGGGTAACCGTCATCGGCGACGCGCCTTATTATACTGAGGACGGTCCCGTCACGAACATGGACGAGAGCCCCTTTCGGGGCCGCATCAAACGCCAGCACGCCGCGCCGGGACCAAATCTGTTCAAGACCTAGTCGCGCGGCACCAACTCGTACTAAACTTGGCGCTGAAGGCGCGGGATAAAGGGACGTAAAATGGCCGACGACGGCAAGAGTTCAAGTGGCGGATCAAGCGAATGGTTCACTGATCAGCTATCCGATCTGAAACAGGATTTGGGCCATTTGGAGGACCGTCTTCGGCCTGCCGGCAAGGGATCAAGTGCGGGTCGCGGTGGGGACGGGTCTTCATCCGCACGCGTCTCCCAGCCGCCCACCATAGCGCCACCGCCCACAATCGCGCCGACGCCGACCATTGCGCCGCCGCATATCGCGCCGCCCGCCACGCCGGCCTATACCCCGCCGGCCCATACGCCCCCGGCGCCTAGTGCCCGTCAGGAAGCACCGGTTCAGGCCCGCTCGACACCCGCGCCGCAAGTATCCAAGCCCGCATCCCAGCCCGCGCCCCAACCGCGCCAGGCGCCGTCCGACGGCGGCTACCGTCTGGGCGTGGATGTGGGCGGAACCTTTACCGACCTGTTGTTAATCGACGAGGGCAGCGGCCACGCATTTACCGCGAAAGTGCCCTCAACGCCGGACGACAGCTCCCGCGGCGTTTTGTTCGGCATCGAGAAGATCTGTCAAGAGGCGGGCATCGATCCCGCCACCGTGGACCGGGTCATGCACGGCACCACGGTCGCCACCAACACGGTGCTGACCGGCAGCGGCGCCCTGGTGGGGCTGATCACCACCAAGGGCTATAAACAAGTGCTGCAGATCGCGCGGAGCTATGTGCCCGGCGGCCTGGGCGGCTGGGTGATCTTCAACAAAAGCGATCCCCTGGCACCGTTGGAACTGACTATCGAGGCCAACGAACGCATGAGCGCCCTGGGCGAGGTGGTGGCGCCCCTGGACGAGCGCGCCATGGCCGACGACATCGCCAAGCTGAAGGGCAGCGGGGTCGAGGCCCTGACCATTTCCCTGGTCAATGCCTACGCCAACGGCGCCCATGAGCAACAGATCCGCGGCATTGCCGAACGGGTCCTGCCGGGCATCCCGGTCTCCATCTCGTCCGAAGTCATTCCGGAGATGTATGAGTACGAGCGGGCGGAGACCACTGTTGTGAACTCCTACATCCGCCCCGTGGTCTCCACATATATCGAGAATTTGGAGGCCGAGCTGGACCGCCGCATGAACGGGGTGCAGCTGCATATTCTACGCTCCGACGGCGGCCTGGCCTCGGCCGAAGCAGCCAAGGCGGCGCCGGTGAACCTGTTGATGAGCGGCCCGGCGGGGGGCGTGTCGGGCGCCATCTGGATCGCCAAGCAGGCCGGCTACGAAAACCTGCTGACCTTCGACATGGGCGGCACCTCCACCGACGTGGCGCTGATCGAGGACGGCGTGGCGCGGACCCGGCGGGAAACCCGGGTGGCGGATGTCACGGTGCGCGCCTCCTCCATCGATGTGCGATCGGTAGGCGCGGGCGGCGGCTCCATCGCCTATGTGCCGGAATTGACCAAGGCATTGCGCGTCGGCCCGCAAAGTGCCGGCGCGGTGCCCGGCCCCGCCGCCTATGGCACGGGCGGCGAGGAACCGACCGTCACGGACGCCAACGTCGTGCTGGGCTATCTGCCCTCGGGCGCCAAACTGGGCGGCGACATGCAGCTTGATTATGCCGCCGCCGAGAGGGCCATGGACAAGGTGGCCAAGGCCATGGGCCTCGGCATGAAGGAAGCCGCCGAGGGTATCGTCAATATCGTCAATGAGAACATGTTTGGCGCCCTGCGCCTGGTCTCGGTCGAACAGGGCTATGACCCGCGCGATTTCGCCCTGGTGGGTTTCGGCGGTGCCGGCCCCCTGCATGCCAACGCCTTGGGCAAACTCATGGGCAGCTGGCCGGTGCTGATCCCGCCCGGCCCCGGCGTGCTGTGCGCCTATGGTGACGCCACCACGCGGGTTCGCGATGAGGCTTCCCGCACCTTCGTGCGCCGCTTTGAAGAAACTTCGGACGGCGAGGTCCGCGGTATCTTGGAGGAACTGGCGGAGATTGCCGCCACGTCCCTGGATAACGAAGGCGTGTCCCGTGCCGACCAGACCACCCTGTACCAGATCGACCTGCGCTATGCGGGGCAGGCCATGCAATTGACCGTGGACATGACGCCGGATGAATTCGGTCGCACGGGCCTGGTCGAGGCGGGGCGGAAGTTTAACGCCGTCCACGAACAGATGTTTACCTTCGCGCTGGAAACCGGCCATGAACTCTATAACCTGCGCGCCCTGGTCCAGGGCCGGGAAAGCGCGGCCAAGGCCCAAACGTTGCAAACCGGCGGGGCCGATGCCTCCGCCGCCGCTTACATGGACACGGCTGTTTTTGTGGAAGGCCGCGATCTACCGGCGAAGATTTACGACCGCGCAAATCTGCTTGCGGGCAACCGCATCCCCGGCCCCGCCATTGTCACCGAAATGGATTCCACAACCCTGATCCTGCCCGGCCACGAAGGCGAAGTCGACGCCGTGGGCAATATTTTAATTAGGCCGACGTCATGACGTCGAGCTGCCTTGCGCTCCCCCTGGATGCCCGGATCAAGTCCAGGCATGATGGTGTCCTCCCGTCATTGCCGGGCCTGACCCGGCAATCCAGGGCATCAAACTCCGTGGAAGGAA
>JAPYUH010000351.1 GCA_029936195.1 Alphaproteobacteria bacterium | reverse complement strand
GGAACAAAAGATCGAGGCCCTGGCCATCTGCCTGCTGCACAGTTATGCCAATCCGGCCCATGAACAGGCCTTGGGCGAGATGGCGGCGGTTGAGTTCCCCCAACTGCCGGTCTCCCTCTCCTCGCAAGTCTGCCCGGAATGGCGGGAGTATGAGCGTTTTACGACCACCACCATCAATGCCTTCACCCAGCCCATGTTTGATCAATATCTCAGGCGTCTGGAAACCGGCTTGAGTGACCAAGGCTTCGGCGGCCGGCTGTTCGTGATGTCGTCCTCGGGCGGGACCCTGACGCCGGCGACGGCGCGGCGCTTTCCCGTGCGGGTGATCGAATCCGGCCCGGCGGCCGGCGCCCAGATGTCCGCCTTCCATGGCCGCAAGCTGAACCAACGGCGCCTGCTGTCCTTCGACATGGGGGGCACCACAGCCAAGGGCGCCCTGATCCGCGACGGCCGGGCCATCAAGGAATACGCCCAGGAGGTCGCCCGGGTGCATGGCTTCAAGGCGGGCAGCGGATTGCCGGTGCGCGCCCCGGTGATCGATATGATCGAAATCGGCGCCGGCGGTGGTTCCATCGCCGCGCCCGATGTGCGCGGCGCCATTGCCGTTGGCCCCGCCAGCGCGGGCGCCGACCCGGGGCCGGCCTGTTATGGCCGGGGCGGTGCCTCGGCCACCCTAACCGACGCAAATCTGGTGCTGGGCTATCTGGACCCGGCGTTCTTTCTGGGCGGTGCCATGCAGCTTGACCTAGCTGCGGCCGAACGGGCGATCACGGAGAGCATCGCAAAACCCCTGGACCTGACCCTGGCGCGGGCCGCCTGGGGCATTCACGAGGTGATTGACGAGGACGTGGCCCGCGCCTTCCGCATTCATGCTTCCGAACGGGGTTTTGATTATCGGGGCAGCGCCATGGTGGCCTTTGGCGGCTCGGGTCCCGTTCATGCCATGGGCGTGGCGGGGAAGCTGGGCATTCCCCGGGTAATCTTTCCCCCCGCGGCCGGCGTCATGTCCGCCCTGGGTCTGCTGGCCAGCCCCCTGACGTTCGAGGTGGCCCGGACCCGTCAGGTTTTTGTCCATGACCTGACCCATGGGTCGTTTGCGGATACTTTCGCGGAACTGGAAGACGATGCTCGCCGGCCCTTTGGCGACGATGCGCCCGATACCGCCATCACCCGCCGTATTGACATGCGCTATCACGGTCAGGGCCACGAGATCGAAGTAACCCTGCCGCCGGGCGTCGGGGTCGGGGCCTTGGCGGCTTTGTTTGTTCAGGCCTACGAGGACATTCATGGCGAGGCCCAAATCGAAACTTTGGATGCGCCTCTGGTAATCACTACGTGGAAGGTCGAAGCCTCCGCCCCGCCGCCGGAATTTAATGCCCCGCCGCCCACGGGCCAGGGCTCGGCGCGGGCAAAGGGCAGCCGCCAAGCCTATTTCGACGGCGCCTACCATCCCACGCCCGTCTATGACCGCCAAAGCTTGAGCATCGGCGCCATCGTCCCCGGCCCGGCCCTGATCGAGGAGCGGGAATCCACCGTGGTGATTGGCCCCGGCGACCAGGTCCAGGTGGATGGGCACGGCAACCTGGTGGCCGGGATCGGAGGTGGGGCATGAGCCTGGATGCGGTCAGCGTGGGCATCCTGTGGGACCGTCTGGTGGCCATTTCGGACGAGATCGTCACCACGTTGGTGCGGACGTCTTTTTCCACCATCGTCTCTGAAAGCTATGACCTGACCGTGGCCCTGTTGGATGGGGATGGCCAGTTGATGGCCCAGGGCACCTACAGCGTGCCCGTGTTCATGGGCACCGCGCCAGCGACATTGCAACACATGCTGGACAAATTCCCCGCCGATACGTTGCAGCCCGGCGACGTGGTGGTCACCAACGACCCCTGGCTGGGCACCGGCCACACCTTTGACATCAACGTCATGCGGCCGGTGTTCCTGGGCGGACGCATCGTCGCCTATGTCATTTCCATCACCCATTTGCCCGACGTGGGCGGCCTGGGCTTTGGCGCGGCGGCGCGGGAGATCTATCATGAAGGCCTGCGCCTGCCGGTCTGTAAATTGTTCTCGGCAGGGGTGCGGAACGATTTCATCATCGAACTGGTAGAGACCAATGTGCGGGCGCCCGACCAGGTGATCGGCGACATCATGGCCAACGTCACGGCGACCAGGGCGGGGGAGGGCATGCTGGGGGCCTTTCTGGCCGAATACGGCCTGGATGATTTCGCCGCACTTTCGGGCGAGATCCGCCGCCGCTCCGAGGCCGCCACCCGCGCCCGCATTGCCGCCATGGCCGACGGCACCTACCAAAACAGCATCCAGATCGAGGGCGTGGACGGCCCCCTGACCCTGGCCTGCCGGATCGAGGTGGCGGGCGATGCCATGGTGGCTGATTTTACCGGCACCGCGGGTGCCGTGCGCCAGGGCATCAACGTGCCGTTTTGTTATACCCGGGCCATGGTGCTGTATTCCATCAAATGCCTGACCGTGCCGGAATTGCCCAACAATGGCGGCAGCGTCGTGCCCGTGACCGTCACGGCGCCCGAAGGCTGCCTGCTGAACGCCCTGCCGCCGTCTCCCGTGGGCGCGCGGCACATGATCGGGCATTTCGTCTCGCCGCTGGTTTTTGGCGCCCTGGCGGACGCCGTGCCCGGGCGGATCCAGGCCGATTGCGGCATGCTGGATTTGATGACCTTCCAGGGCACCCACCGGGACGGCCACGATGTCTCAACCATCTATTTCGCCTCCGGCGGCTTCGGCGCCCTGTCGGGCCGCGATGGGGCGGAGACCACGCCCGGCCCTTCCAACATGGCCGTGGTGCCCGTGGAAGTCTGGGAGACGCTGACCTCCACCACGGTGGAACGCAAGCAACTGCTGCCGGATTCAGGCGGCGCGGGTGCTGCGCGCGGCGGCCTGGGCCAGGAAGTGGTGATCCGCAACGACAGCACCCACATCATGGGCGTCTTCTGTATGGCCAACCGCACGGATTTCCCGCCCCTCGGCCTCATGGGCGGCCAGACCGGTCGCCCCCGCGAACACCGCATCAACGGCGCGACGGTGGACCCCAAGGGCCACTAC
>JAPYUH010000350.1:1707-3104 GCA_029936195.1 Alphaproteobacteria bacterium | reverse complement strand
CTTCCCCACCTTGGGCTTGGCCCTTGGGGCCCGGACCTTTCGATCCAGGGCCTCTGGGTTCCTGTGGTCGACCTTGTTGACCACCTTGACCACGGCCGCCGCCTCGTTGACCACCTTGCCCACCGCGTTGGCCATCGGCAGGACGGGTTTCCTCACGTGACAGCTGTCCGTCTTTGTTGCGATCGAGCCGGCGCAGAGCCGCAGGTGCGTTCTGTAATTCAACAACGGAGAGTTCGCCGTCTCCATCAGTGTCCAATGCCATAATAATCGGATTACGGGAACGTCCTTGGCCTCCTCCCTGGCCGCGCGGCTGTTGCCCTCCTCCTTGAGCGCGTTGACCCCCACCATCTTGGCCGCGTGGTCTTTGTTGCCTGCCGCTGCCGGCATTGGAGTCAGGCATCGGCAATCCTGTAGCGGGATCGATCCGAATGTTGCCGGGATTGGTGGCGGGCGGGCGTTGGGCGTTACCACCTTGCGGCTTGGGTTGTCCGGCGTTTCCGCGTTGGCCACCCCGGTCTCCGCCTCCAGGTCGCTTGGAACGAACAGGCACCACGTTGTTGATATTGGTAAAATCCAAGCGTGCCTTGCCGTCGGGAGGGCTTTTCACCGTGTACCGGAAGATGACGGTGTTATCGAGCTTGATGTCATTGCTCCAAATGAACTTTGCGCCCTTGAAGTCGTGTTCAAAAAACGGCGCCTTCGGGCCCACTTCCTCCTCGGTGTACTCTTTCGCATAGCCCCACGAGCTGTCATCGAAGTCGACGGCATTCCATTTTTGCGGCAGGGCAACTCGCATGACCTTCGGGTTTTTCGCATCGCCATTGAGCGGCCCCCAGAAAAACCGCTTGGCCTTCCATTTGCTGCTGGTGACCGTACCGTCACCGAGTTTCAGGATGAACCCACCATCCCCGATATTGGTGTTGGCATATTCCATTCCGGTTTTTGGGTCGGCATTGTCTCGCGCCAGCACGGCGATCGTCATTGGGTAGGTGGGCAGCATGTCCACGGAGATGACGTTGTGTGGGATAAAAGTAATGGAATCGACAGCGACCAGTTTGCCGTTGATGTACATCTCAAAGGTGTTGTCGGCATAAACGTTGGCCTTAACCGTGTCGCCAATGGTTGGCTTGCGAAGGCCGCCATTTGGCTGGGCGTATAAGTGAGGAGATGCCAAAACCATTCCAATGGATACTGCCAGGCCTGAAATGAGTGTTTTTGTTGTCATGATTTTCATTTTTTTATTCTTTCTAATTGTCAGGCGGGGAGAGGGTTGCTATATCTCAACCAGTTACAAACAAACTGGAGAACAAGCTGCCGGAAGGATTCACATAACCGGCATTCTCCCCCGCCCTTCCCGCAACACAACCTGTGCATGCGGGAAATCATCGCGGACGTCG
>JAPYUH010000350.1:0-1607 GCA_029936195.1 Alphaproteobacteria bacterium | reverse complement strand
CCGCCCTTCCCGCAACACAACCTGTGCATGCGGGAAATCATCGCGGACGTCGTGACGGCGACTGTCCGTTGCGTCCACCCCGGCCCGCCCCCACCTGCCGCCGTTGGTAGGTTTCGTTTCGGGTGTTGCCGTTGGTGTCCTTAAACTCAAATTGATACGACTTGTTTTTCAATTCCAAGAACCGCACGGAACCCAGTCGATTATTGATCTGGTAAACCAAACTATTCCAACCCTGTTCGTCCTTATGAAAGCCGGTAATTTTAGCGCCCCTTAATCCAGGTAATGCGGGCCGGACACCTTGGGCACGGGGTTGAGGATCCACTTGCCCACCGGCCTCCGTTACCTGGCCGTGGAACCCTCCGTTGATGTAGGGATAAGTCCGGGTGGAGTGATAATGGTATCCGAGCGTTCCGTGCGAGTGTCCGTTGAAGGAGTCAAGGTTTCGGGGTGCTGTGCCATCAGGCTCGGTTAATCCAAGGAGAGGATAACCATCCAGGGCATAGGCGACCGGGTTGCCCGCACCAACGGTTTTCTGTAGATGGAGCGGGGCAATGTGGTAATGGTAATCATCGGCCCGACCACAGTGGCCGCCGAATCGGTCCAGTTCGCCTGCTAGGAAAGTATCGGTGCGGCCGTCATTCTTAATGGGGTTAAAGATGGGTATTCCATTGGCCGCCAAGGCAATGGCACCCCGGAAGAAATTGTTTTTGGCCGACATTGGCGTTCTGGCCGGTACCGGCTGGAGAGGAATACGCCAAGCATTGTTGCCTGCGTAGGGTTGAGTTATTGGAACCTGCTGTTGCCACGCAGTGATGCCCACCATCATCTGATGGTCGGGGATGCTGTCGGATTCCACATAGAGATATTGTTTGTCCCAGGTGGTCTTTACCTTGGGGGCAAAGGCGTTGAAGGCGGCGGCTTGGGCGGGTTTGGGGCCTAAGCTGTTCTTGGGAGGGGAGGAAGGTGTGGAAGGCCTTGGTGCCGGAGGAGGATTGTTGCCACCAGCATCCCGAGGCGGACGCATTTCATCACGGCTTATCTTGCCATCACCATTGCGATCCAGCTTTTTGAGCAAGGCCGTGCTATTATCGATTTCTTGCTTGGAAATGATGCCATCGCCATTGGCGTCCAAGGTGCGGATAATGGGATTGCCACCACCACCTCCGCGACCTCCACCACGGCCTTGATTCCCGCCGCCTTGTTTTTGCCCGGGCCTTTCCTGGGCACTCAGGGAAGGCACCAAGTCATTGGAAGGAGACAGATAATACAATCCGGCAACCAATGGGCCGACAATTGTCACCAGAATTAGAAAGTGTCTTTTTTTCATAAGCAGGAATCCTGTTTTATTATTGTTTTGAGTTGCTGTTGATGTTGTAAGAGTGAGCGGTCATGCCATTTTTTCGCCCATTGCTTTCAGCACCGGGCAGAATGCTTTTCACGTAATCCACCTTTGCGGAATCGGGCGAGACGGTAACGCGGATATGGCCGGAACTACCCAAGATAACACCATCCTTGTAGCCATATTCGGCGGCGGTACGGGTTCCTCCCCGGCTATGGCTGGGTTGAGGGACACACTGATAGGTGATGCCATCCAATTCTTCTTTCGC
>JAPYUH010000349.1 GCA_029936195.1 Alphaproteobacteria bacterium | reverse complement strand
AAAGCCTTCGTAAAGCGTCTATAGGGGTCTTTATCACTGTTACTTGGTATCAATAGGTTATACTGGCGCCATGGCACATACATCAATGAAACAGATTCGGGGCAGTTTCGAGCAGTCCCTGGCGGAGGCGGAACAGGCGACCTGGGTGCCGGCGCCCATCGCCCGGCCCGAGAAGGGCGAGGGCGGGCGGGCCTTTGAACTGGTGTCGGAATATGAACCGGCCGGCGACCAGCCGGAAGCCATAGCCGAACTGACCGCCGGCGTGATGGCGGGAGAGCGCGACCAGGTGTTGTTGGGGGTCACTGGCTCTGGCAAGACCTACACCATTGCCCAGGTCATTCAACGGACCCAGAAACCGGCCCTGGTGCTGGCCCCGAACAAGACCCTCGCCGCCCAGCTGTATGGCGAGATGAAGGGCTTTTTCCCCAACAACGCGGTGGAATATTTCGTCTCTTACTATGACTACTATCAGCCGGAAGCCTATGTGCCCCGCACCGATACCTATATCGAGAAAGAAGCGCACATCAACCAGCAGATCGACCGCATGCGCCATTCCGCGACCCGCTCGTTGCTGGAGCGGGATGATGTGATCATTGTCGCCTCCGTCTCCTGCATTTACGGTATCGGTTCGGTCGAGACCTATTCCAGGATGACCCTGGATTTGAAAGTGGGGGCGGCGGTGGACCGCAACGCCCTGCTCAAGGGTCTGGTGGATTTGCAGTACCGCCGCAACGACAATTTCTTCGGCCGGGGCACCTTCCGGGTGCGCGGCGACGTGGTGGAGCTATGGCCGGCGCATCTGGAGGACCGGGCCTGGCGCTTCTCCCTGTTCGGCGACGAGTTGGAGGAGATTGTCGAGTTCGACCCCCTGACCGGACAGCGCAGCGACAGTCTGAAAAAAACCCGCATTTACCCCAACAGCCATTACGTCACGCCGCGGCCGACCCTGCAGCAGGCCATGAAGGGCATCAAGGCGGAATTGATCGCGCGGCTGGAATTCCTGCGCCAGACCGGCATGCTGTTGGAGGCGGAGCGTCTGGAACAGCGCATCAGCCTGGACCTGGAAATGATGGACGCCGCCGGATTCTGTCCCGGTATCGAGAACTACTCCCGCTACCTGACGGGCCGCAATCCGGGCGAGCCGCCCCCCACCCTGTTCGAATATCTGCCCGAGGACGCCCTGGTCATTCTGGATGAAAGTCACGTCACCGTGCCGCAGCTGGGCGGCATGTTCAGGGGCGATTTTCGGCGTAAATGGACCCTGTCGGAATTTGGCTTCCGTCTGCCGTCCTGTGTCGATAACCGGCCCCTGAAGTTTTCCGAATGGGAGGTGATGCGGCCGCAAAGCGTCTTTGTCTCCGCCACGCCGGGCAAGTGGGAGATGGCGCGTACCGACGGCGTCTTCACCGAGCAGGTGATCCGCCCCACGGGCCTGATTGATCCCACCTGCATCATCCGTCCCGTCGAACACCAGGTGGATGATCTGATCGCCGAGTGCCGCGATGTTACCTCCCTTCAGGGCCGCATTCTGGTCACCACGCTGACCAAGCGCATGGCCGAGGATCTGACCGAATATATGCACGAGGCGGGCCTGAAGGTGCGCTATATGCATTCCGACATCGATACCCTGGAACGGATCGAGATTATCCGCGACCTGCGTCTGGGCGTGTTCGATATTCTGGTCGGCATTAATTTGCTGCGCGAGGGTCTGGATATCCCCGAATGCTCCCTGGTGGCCATATTGGACGCGGACAAGGAGGGCTTTCTACGTTCCACCACGTCGTTGGTGCAGACCATCGGCCGGGCCGCCCGCAATGTGGACGGGCGGGTTATTCTGTATGCCGATAAAATGACCGACAGCCTGAAACAGGCCCTGGGCGAGACCGAACGGCGGCGCGAGAAGCAAAAGGTTTATAACGAGGCCCATGGCATCACGCCGGAATCCATCAAGAAAAACATCGCCGATATCCTGGCCTCGGTTTACGAGGGCGACCGCGTCACCGTGGATACAGGAGACGAAGAACGAAATAATCTGATCGGCCATAATCTGAAGAGCTATCTTGAAGATCTGGAAAAGCGCATGCGCGCCGCCGCCGCTGACCTGGAATTCGAAGAAGCCGCCCGCCTGCGCGACGAGCTGCGCCGTCTGGAACAGATGGAGCTGGAGGGCCTGACGGGCGAGGGCGGCAAGACGTTTGAGCCCGGTTCCAGCGGCGGCGGTGGCCGGTCAAGGGATGGCGCCGCTCCCGGTATCAAGGCGGCGCGGCGCAAACGCGGCGAAGGCTATGTCCCGAAACCCGTCGCCACTGAAATCACCCCCGACATGCTGGACGCGGCCCGCGGCCCCAAGGGACGCTCCGCGGGCGGCCGCGCCGGGACGCGGGCAACCAAGTTTCGCAAACGGCGTGGGTAAGTTTTTCTAACCCGTCCTAGAGCATGTCGCGTAGATCGGCAGGGTTGCCGCCGCGCGTTCGGAGAGGTTGAGGTGGTCATCTGGAACACCGGCGCCGACGTCGATGAAGCGGAATCCCTCAGCCTCGGGAAATTGCAAGGGGTTATCGTGCGGGCCCATGAGACGTGTCTGCTCCATGGGAATGGCAATGGTGAAAATCTGCCTCGGCGCCGACAAATCATTGGGCAGCACGGGCAGCGACAATACCTCGGTCGGGACGACCTTGCCTGATCGGTAGAGGATGGGGAAGACAAAATGGCAGCCGCAGGGCATGCCGGCCATGTGGCTCGTTCGCGCCACCCGTAAAGGGCGTGCTTCCGGCGTGGTGAAATCGTAATAATTTTCCCCGGTCAACTCCATCCCCACGGCTTCGCACAGAGCAGTGCCGGCAACGCAGAATTTGCACAAATCCGCGGAAATGACCTCCACGACCGAGACATGGGGTAGTTCTTTTTGAATATCGTCAATTCGTACCGAAGCGCGACGGGGCGCGATGGCGCTGCCGCGCCAGTTTTGCCACGCCAGGGCGAAATCATGACAGGCCTCGCTATGTATGTCGTCCAGTAGCCGCATTCTTGGTGGTCTCCAACCCATGTGCCGTTAATACCTTAGGCTAACAATGTTAATGAACGGTTCACTAATATCCCCGCTTAGGCGCGG
>JAPYUH010000348.1 GCA_029936195.1 Alphaproteobacteria bacterium | reverse complement strand
GCGAGGGCTGCAAGTCCGTTGCCGCCGGCATGAACCCCATGGATCTGCGCCGGGGCATCGACATTGCCGTGGCCGCCGTGGTTGCCAATCTGGCCAAACAGTCCAAGGCCATCTCGACAGAAGCCGAAGTGCGCCAGGTTGGTACCATTTCCTCCAACGGCGAGCGGGAAATTGGCGACATGATCGCCAAGGCCATGCAGAAGGTCGGCAAGGAAGGCGTCATTACGGTTGAAGAGGCCAAGGGCCTGGAAACCGAACTGGACGTGGTCGAGGGCATGCAGTTTGATCGCGGCTATCTGTCCCCGTATTTCATCACCAACGCCGACAAGATGATCACCGAACTGGAAGATCCCTACATCTTGTTGCACGAGACCAAGCTGTCTTCGTTGCAAGCCATGCTGCCGGTGCTCGAGACGGTGGCCCAGTCCGGCCGTCCCCTGATGATCATCGCCGAGGACGTCGAAGGCGAGGCCCTGGCCACCCTGGTGGTCAATAAGTTGCGCGGCGGCCTGAAAGTGGCGGCCGTCAAGGCGCCTGGTTTTGGTGATCGTCGCAAGGCGATGCTGGAAGACATAGCCATCCTGACCGGCGGTCAGGTCATTTCCGAGGATCTGGGCATCAAGCTAGAAAGCGTGACCCCGGACATGCTGGGCCGCGCAAAGCGCATCTCCATCACCAAGGAAGAGACCACCATCATCGACGGCAACGGCAAAAAAGCCGATGTGGCCGGGCGCTGCACCCAAATTCGGGCTCAGGTTGAGGAAACCAGCTCGGAATATGACCGTGAGAAGCTGCAAGAACGCCTAGCCAAGCTGGCCGGTGGTGTTGCCGTGGTCAAGGTTGGTGGCGCCACGGAAGTCGAGGTCAAGGAGCGTAAGGACCGCGTCGATGACGCCCTGAACGCCACCCGGGCCGCGGTCGAGGAAGGTGTCGTGATTGGCGGTGGCTGTGCCCTGCTGAACGCCATCGTCGCCTTGAAGACGGTCAAGACGGCCAATAGCGACCAGCAGGTCGGCATTGATATCGTGCGCCGGGCCCTGCAGGCGCCCGTACGGCAAATTGCTGAGAACGCGGGCGTCGACGGCGCCGTGGTTGCCGGCAAGCTGCAGGAGAACAAGGACGCCAATATTGGCTTTGATGCCCAGAACGAGGCATATGTGGACATGTTCAAGGCCGGTATCGTTGATCCGACCAAGGTTGTCCGCGCCGCGCTTCAGGATGCCGCATCCGTTGCCGGGCTGTTGATCACCACGGAAGTGATGGTCGCGGACGCAGCCGACGAAGATGCCGGTGGTCCGGCCATGCCCGACATGGGCGGCATGATGTAAACTCTTGTTGCAAAACAAACATTTGCATAACAATGTGTAGGGAAGGGGTCGCCGCTGGGCGGCCCCTTTCTTGTTGAATGCCCATTCTTCTTGTTTGTTAGGTTCGCGATGACGAATTTGCCCGATACTGATGCCGTTGCCTCCCTCATTCGCGAGGCCGCCCAGACGGAGGCCGTGCCTCGTTTTCAAAGCCTCGCGGCCCATGAAATTAAGGAAAAATCCCCGGGTGATTTGGTCACGATCGCCGATGTGGAAACCGAGCGGGCCTTGAACAAGGCCCTCTCCGCCCTGATGCCCGGCAGCACCATGGTGGGCGAGGAGGCGGTGAGCGAAAATCCAGCACTTTTGGAGGCCTTGAAGGGCGAGGGGGCCTGTTGGCTGATCGACCCCATCGACGGCACCATAAACTACGCCAATGGCGTGCCTCTGTTCGCCACCATGGTGGCCTTGGTGATCGGCGGCGAGACGGTCGGGGGATGGGTTTATGATCCGATGCATGACGTCATGGCCATGGCGGAAAAGGGCTCCGGCGCCTATCTGGACGGCCAGCGGACGGTACTTCCGGACCCGCCCGACATGGAACGATATTCAGGCTGTTTGCATCTGTCGGGGTACGACCGGGAACTGGCGGCCACGGCGGCGCGTAATTTTGGCGCTGTGGGGCCCTTGATGGTGCTGCATTGTGCCGGATTGGAATATCAAATGATCCTGCGCGGGCGCATGCATTACGCCCTCTATGTCTGGACCAACCCCTGGGACCACGCGCCGGGTCTGTTTATTCTCGAAGAGGCCGGTGGCCATGCCGCCCGCCTTGATGGCAGCCCCTATGACGTCAATGTGGTCAGACACCCCTGGCCCTTATTGGCGGCGGCGGGGCGGGAGCCGTGGCGTCAATTGCGCGAGGGACTATTCGGGCTGCAAGAATGAGGCCGGCAATTACCCTTAAGTATCTGTATTTTCACGAAGTTTTACCTCGCTCCAAGCGTTTTCCAGGTCTTCGATACCCAGCTCGTCTGGTTTGAGACCTTGTTCGTCCAGCAGCTCCTCCAGCTTTCGAAAACGCCGCTCGAACTTATCGTTTCCAGCTCTCAGCGCGGCTTCCGGGTCAAGCTTCAAGTGGCGCGCAAGATTTACCACGCTGAACAGCAGGTCGCCCATCTCCTCGGCCATGGCAGCGCTATCCCCCGCCGTCATTTCCGCCTGCAATTCCGCCGTTTCCTCGGCGATTTTAGCTATTACCGGCGCCGCCTCGGGCCAATCGAAGCCGACCCGGGCGGCCCGGTTCTGTAATTTGAGAGCCCGGGTCAAGGCGGGCAGGGCATTCGCCACGCCGTCCAGGGCGGATGGGCGCCGGCCTTCCTCCGCGGCCAATTGGGCCCGTTCCGTGGCCTTCTGCGCCTCCCATGCCAGGGTTTGCGCCGCTGCGTCCGTGATATCGTCCGCCCCGAAGACGTGCGGATGGCGCTTAATCATTTTGTCCGAAATGGCACCGGCGACATCTTCAAAGTCAAATTCGCCGATCTCCGCGGCCATCTGGGCGTGGAAAACCACTTGCAGCAACAGATCGCCGAGCTCGTCGCGCAGGCTCGTCATATCGCCCTTGGCGATCGCGTCGGCAACTTCGTAGGCCTCTTCGATGGCATAGGGCGCGATCGAGGCAAAGTTTTGTTTTTGGTCCCATGGACAACCCCGTACCGGGTCTCGCAGTTGCGCCATGATCGTTAGCAGGCGGGACATGGGTGCTGGGCGGGTAAGATCCTGTGGCATTGAGACGGATTGTCCGATAGGTT
>JAPYUH010000066.1 GCA_029936195.1 Alphaproteobacteria bacterium | reverse complement strand
AGCGTCATGATGGATCAAGGGGACGCCGCCTTGATCGCCCGCCACAGGCGTTCCGGCGTGGCCGGCATGTCCATGTCGGTGATGCCCAACGGCTTGAGGGCATCGAGCACGGCCGCCATGATGGTTTGCGGCGCCGCCATGCAGCCGGCCTGGCCGGAGCCCTTGACGCCCAGGGGATTGGCCGCCGTGGGGGTTTCCCGGAAATACAGATCGAACGATGGCAGTTGGGCGGCATGTGGCATGGTGTAATCGAGCCAGGTGCCGGAGAGCAACTGCGCCGTGTCCGGATCATAGGTCACGTTCTCCAGCAAGGCCTGGCCGATGCCCTGGGCGATGCCGCCGTGGACCTGGCCCTCGATCAGGCGGGGGTTAATACGGCGGCCGTAATCATCCACCATGAGGTAGCTGACCAGGGCCGCGGCCCCAGTCTCCCGGTCGATCTCCACCTCCGCCACATGACAGCCGCTGGGAAATGTTATGGGCGCATCTTCCCGCCGCTCGTAACTGTCCAGGCCCGCCCCGCCCAGCCCGTTGGGGTCACGGGCCGCGGCCGCCACGTCCAGCAACGGCACCGACTGGGCGGTGCCGCCAATGGACGTGGCACGGAATTCGCCCTTGGAAAATTCCAGATCAGCTTCATTGGCCTGCAGCATTTGCGCCGCCACCGGCCGGGCCTTGGCCAGGGCCGCCGCCATGGCCGCGACCAGAGCGCTGCCCCCCATGTGCATGGAGCGGGCCCCGCCGTGGCCGTTGCCGGCGCGGGTTAGCTGGGTATCGGCCTGGATATAGCGGAAGGTTTCCAGGGGTAGACCGAAGGTCTCGGCGGCGATCTGACTAAACGCGGTTTCGTGGCCCTGGCCGTTGGATTCCGTGCCCAATCGCAGATCAATGCCGCCGTCCGCCCGGAAGTTGACCTCCGCGCCCTCGGCATTGGCGCCGCGCGCAGTTTCCAGGAAACAGGCGACGCCCATCCCCCGCAACCGTCCCGCCTTGGCCGACGCTACGCGCCGGCCCTCAAACCCGGCCCGGTCGGCGGCGGTGACGGCCTGTTCAATATTGCCCTTAAAATCACCCGTATCGATCTCGATGCCCAGGGGGGTGGTATGGGGAAAGTTGGAAATGGCGTTCAAAAGGCGCAGTTCCACCGGGTCCCGGCCGGTCTGTTGCGCCGCCGCCTCGATCAGGCGTTCGACGATATAGTTCGCCTCCGGCTTGCCGGCGCCGCGATAGGCATCGATGGGCACGGTGTTGGTGAAGACGCCGGTGGAACCCATGAATATGTGGGGGATGTTGTAAATTCCGCTGATCGCCGTGGCGGCGGAATTGGTGGAAATGCCGGGACCGAAGGATGACAGATAGGCCCCCATGTTGGCGGTCAGCTCTGCCCCCAGCGCCAGGATGCGGCCATCGCCGTCCAGGCCCAGGCGGGCCGTGGCCTGGACATCCCGGCCTTGAATGCTGCTCATGAAATCTTCGTTGCGGGTCGCCACCCAACCGACCGGTTGGCGCAGTTTGCGCGCCGCCCACAACAACATGACCCATTCGGGATAAACGAAATTCTTCAAGCCGAACCCACCCCCCACGTCGGGGGCGGAGACCCGCAGCTTGTCCGTGTCGACCTTGAAAATGGCGCTGGCCAGCTGGCCGCGAATGCCATGCACCCCCTGGCCGGTCAGGAACAGATGCAGGCTGTCGGAGGCCTCGTCATAACTGGCGATGGCCGCGCGCGGCTCCGTCGGGGCCGGCGAGACGCGATTGTTGGCAATCTCCAGCGTGACCACATGGGCCGAGCCCGCCAGGGCCGCCTCGACGGCGGCGCTGTCGCCTTTCTCAAAACGGAAGGCACGGTTGCCGGGGGCCTCGGCCCAAAGTTCCGGCGCCCCGGGCGCCAAGGCCGCCCGGCCGTTGGCGACGGCGGCCAGGTCCTGGTAATCGACCTCGATCAGGTCCAGGGCATCCAATGCCGTGTTGTGTTCCATGGCAACAACAAAGGCCACGGGATCGCCCACGTGCCGCACCCGCCCAACGGCGAGGGCATGGCGCGGCGGCACGTTCATGGGCGCCACGGTTTGCACGACGGTCGAGGCGGCGCAGGGCAGGGGGCCGATGCCGTCGTCGATCAAATCAGTTGCCGTGTAGACCCCGACAACGCCGGGCAATTCCGCCGCCGCGCTGGTATCGATGGCGCCAAGGGCGGCATGGGCATGGGGAGAGCGCAGGACGGCGCAGTGCAACTGGCCCTCCCGCTTGAAATCAGCGGTGTATTTCGCCGCCCCGGTGAGAAATCTCTCGTCTTCCCTACGCGGTATGGATTGGCCCAAAATGCCGTCAGCCATAAGCGGCTCCCTCAATCCTGAATCTATCCGCCAGTCTATAACACCTTCCACCCCACGGTCATTGTGTTCTAGAGTCCTTCCACATGAAGCGAAAGCGCCAAGCCGCCCGCTCCCCCACCCGGCCACCCGCGGAATGATGATCAATGGGCGGCCGGGTGGGGGAGCGGGCGGCCTGGCAATCTGAATGGACTATTTGGAGCGGGCCGATGGATTTGACATTCAGTCCCGAGGACGGGGCCTTCCGGGCCGAGGTGCGGGCCTATCTGGCGGAGGCAACGCCGCCCGAGTTAAAATATAAAGTCGAAAACGGCATCGAGATGCAGCGCGACGACGTGGTCGGCTGGCACAAGACCCTCTACCGCAAGGGCTGGGTCGCGCCGAATTGGCCAAAAGAACACGGCGGCCCGGGCTGGAGCCTGACCCAGAAGTATATCTTCGACGAGGAACTGGGCCTGGCCGGGGCGCCGCGTCTGATCACATTCGGCGTCAACATGTGCGGCCCGGTGCTGATCGGCTTTGGCACGAAAGCGCAGAAACGGCGTTTCCTGCCGCCCATGCTGTCCGGCGAGCATATCTGGTGCCAGGGTTATTCGGAGCCGGAGGCGGGCTCGGACCTGGCCTCGTTGCGGACCACTGCTGTTCGGGATGGCGACGAATGGGTGATCAACGGCGCCAAGACCTGGACCACCAAGGCGCACTGGTCGGATTGGTGTTTCCTGCTGGCGCGCACCCATTCCGAGGGCAGAAAACAGGAAGGCATCAGTTTCATTCTGGTGGATCTGAAGACGCCGGGCATCGAAATCCGGCCGATCTATCTGATGGACGGCCTGCACGAGACCAACATGGTGTTCTACAACGACGTGCGCGTGCCCGTGGCCAATACGGTGGGGGAGATCCACAAGGGCTGGTCCATCGGCAAGTATCTGCTGGCCCATGAACGCATGTCGGGGGGCTCTCTCGGCCAACACAAGACGGTGTTGCGGCAGTTGAAGGAGATCGCGGCTGGGGACGAAAAAAGCGGCGGCCGGCCCCTGGCCGCGCAACCGGATTTCGCCCGCCATGTCGCGGCAATTGAGATGGAGCTGCGCAGCCTGGAGGCCTTCAACATGCGGGCCATCGACAAATTCTCGCAACATGGCGAACTGGGCGGCAAGGCCCTGGGCGCAGAGGCGAATATCTTCAAGATCCGCAACTCGGAAATCCTGCAACGACTATACGAGTTGAAGGTCGAGGCCATTGGCTATTACGCCATGCCGTATCAACTGGCCGCCCTGAAAGATGGCTGGAACGAGCCCGCCATCGGTGCCGAATACGCCAACGCCTGCACACCCAGCTATCTGCATTTCCGCAAGGTGACGATCTATTCAGGCTCCAACGAAATCCAGCATAACATCCTGGCCAAGGCGCAATTGGGCATGTAGACACGCCCCCATGAAAGCCATGATCATACGCCAAGCCGGCGCGCCCGAGGTGTTCGAGCCCGCCGAGCTGCCCATCCCTGAAATCGGCCCGAAACAGGTGCTGGTCAAGGTTGCCGCCACCTCCGTCAACCCGGTGGACTGGAAAATCCGCAAGCTGGGCCTGCCCTTTGGTCCCGACTATCCCGGTGTCCTGCACGGCGATGTGGCCGGCGTGGTCGAAGCCGTTGGTGCGGAGATCACCACTTTCAGCCTCGGCGACGAAGTTTACGGCTGTGCCGGCGGGCTTAAAGGCCCAGATGGGGACCGGGGCGGGGCCTTGGCGGAATTCATGGCCTGTGATGGGGAATTCCTCGCCCCAAAACCCGGCAATCTAACAATGGCGGAGGCCGCCGCTCTCCCCCTGGTCTGCCTGACGGCCTGGGAAGGGCTGGTGGATGGCGCCAACGTGGGCTGGGGCCAGACGGTTTTGGTGCATGCGGGCGCGGGCGGCGTGGGCCATATGGCGATCCAGATCGCCATCGCCCGGGGCGCTAAGGTTTTTGCCACGGTTTCGGGTCCGGAAAAAGCCAAAATTGTCACCGACTATGGCGCCGTCCCCATCATTTACCGGGACATGGAGGTGGACGAATATGTGGCGGCGCACACCGGCGGGGCCGGCTTTGACATCGTCTATGACACCGTGGGCGGCGAAAATATCCCGAAGTCCTGGCAGGCCGCGAAACCGCGCGGCACGGTGATTAGCTGCCAGAGCAATTCGACCCAGGATCTGACCCCCGTGCACCTCAAGGGCCTGCACCATATCGGCGTGCTGATGCTGCTGCCTCTTATGCTGGGCACGGGCGGGGCGCGGCATGGCCATATCATGGGCGAGATCACGGCCCTGGTGGAAGCCGGGCAGCTTCGCCCCCTGATGGATGGCGATCCATTCCCCCTGTCGGATGTGGCGGCCGCCCATGCCAGATTGGAATCAGGCCAGGCCTTGGGCAAGGTAGTGGTTCAGGTCAGCGCCTAGCGGCCTTGTTCACCGCATCGGGAAATTCACCCCGCCACAGACCCCGGCCGCGTTTCCTGGCGCCCGCCTCAACCGCGCGGTAGTGCGCCGGGGCGCCCTTGACGGGGCGGGCCCAACCGGTATGGATCATGCCCTCGGACAGGTCATAGCCCACGGCCTTGCAGGTCGCCAGATAGATGCCCTTGGCGTCTGGCTTGCCATGGGTCTCGCATTCCACGAATGCGCCCGCCGTCAAGTCCATCAGGGCGGTGGTTGCAATGCGGCCGCACTTGATAGTGACGCTGCGCAAGGGGCAGCGATCGGAGGCCTTGGGCGCGGCAATTCCGTACAGGCGCACCAACTGCTTGCTAACACCCATGTTGGTGGCATCAATCACCTTGACCGGCCCGGATAGGGTTTCCGCCGCCGCCCCAGTCGAGATCATCGTCGCCGTCATGGTTGCGGTCATGGCCGCGATCAGGCGGCACAGCAAAACCAACAAAATGTTTCTCATGGCTCTATTATGCCCCATTCCCGGTTAACGGGATGTCAAACTATTGCGAGGGACGTTTCGGGAGCGGTCAATGTCGTTGAACTTTTTGGAGCCCAGGGTTGAGGTGGAGCGCCGCGCCGACGGCAGCATTATTCTCTCCTCGCCCCACGCCATGGCAAAAGCCGTGCCGCAATTGGGCCACTACATGCGCCATTGGGCCAACAAGACCCCGGACCAGCCTTTTCTGGCGCAACGGACGAGGGATGGCGACGACGGTAGCGACGGTGATGGCTGGCGGCACCTGACCTTCGCCACGGCCCGGCAACAGGCTGATGCCATCTCCCAGGCGCTGCTGGACCGGGGCCTTGGCCCGGAACGGCCGCTGATGATCCTGTCGCCAAACTCCCTTCGCCATGGCGCCCTGACTTATGGCGCCATGCAGGTCGGCATACCGGTGGCGCCGGTCTCGCCGGCATATTGCCTGATGAGCCGGGATTTCGCCAAATTGCGCCATATATTTGATCTGGTGGCGCCGGCAATGATCTTCGTCGAGGATCGGGCGCCCTTCGCGGCGGCGCTGGACAATCTGGACCTGAACAGTCTTGATCTGAATGCGGTCGAAGTGCTCGATGCCGCCGGCTTCGATGCATTGGTGGCGACAACACCGGGCGCGGCGGTGGCGGCGGCCTATGCCCGGGTCGGTCCGGACAGCGTGGCGAAGTATCTCTTCACCTCCGGGTCCACCGGCCTGCCCAAGGGGGTCATCAATACCCAGGGCATGCTGTGCGCCAACATGGCGCAATTACAACAGATCTGGCCGTTTCTAACCGAACGCCCGCCGGTCCTGCTGGACTGGCTGCCCTGGAACCATACCTTTGGCGGCAACATCGTGATCAACAACGCCCTCGCCAACGGCGGTACCCTGCACATAGATAGCGGCAAGCCGGCACCGGGCCTGATTGACATCACCGTGGACAACATCCGGCACGCCTCGCCCAGCCTGTACTACAACGTCCCCGCCGGGTTCGCCGCCCTGTTGCCGTTCCTGGAAGACGATGGGGCGCTGGCCGAGAGCTTTTTTCGCCGGTTGGGCCTGATCTTTTATGCCGGCGCCGCCCTGCCCCAGGATCTGTGGCGGCGTCTGGAGGCTGTCTCCCAGGCCACCACCGGGCAAAAGGTGGCCATGGTCTCGGCCTGGGGTTCGACGGAAACCGCGCCCATGGCGACGGCGGTGCATTGGCATATCGACCGGGCCGGGGTGATCGGTCTGCCGGTGCCCGGCACGGAGGTTAAGATGGTGCCCAACGGCGGCAAAATGGAATTGCGGGTGCGCGGCCCCAATATCACGCCGGGCTATTTGAAACGCCCCGACCTCACCGCCGAGGCCTTTGATGCAGAAGGCTTCTACCGTATTGGTGATGCCGGCCGCTTCGCCGACGAGGGCGCGCCGGTCAAGGGCCTGGTATTCGACGGCCGGGTGGCCGAGGATTTCAAGCTGACAACGGGGACCTGGGTCAATTGCGGCGGCCTGCGCCTCGCCGCGCTGACGGCAACCTCGCCGGTCTTGCAGGATGTGGTGGTGGCCGGCCATGACCGGGACTTCGTCAGCCTGCTGGCGTGGCCGAATTTGGCGGGCTGCCGCGCTTTTCTGGACGATAATGTGGAGGGCGGCGGCCTGCGCCGGCATATCAAGGACAGCCTGTCGGCCCATAACCGGGCCAACCCCGGCTCCTCCACCCGCATCGCCAGGCTGTTGCTGTTATCGGCGCCGCCATCGGTTGATGCCAACGAAATCACCGACAAGGGCTATATCAACCAACGCGCGGTTCTGGAAAACCGGTCCGGCGACGTCGAGCGCCTGTATGCCGGGACCCCAGATGAAGAAATTATTCAGCTTTAGCCCAAATTCGAGATTGAAATGGTCGATCACGGTCGCGACGGCGGCCCGGCGCTTATGCGCCGCCCGCGCGGAGCGATACGCTCTTGCGCACGAGCGTGAGCGAAAAAAGCTAGACCTGAATCGATGAATAGTGAAAAAGGTCTAGGACACCGATTATAGGGCGTTGTTTCCCACGGGAACGTGAAAATGGGCTCGCGTGGCTTTAATCTTGCCGTCCCCGGGCAACGAAGTGCGGGTTTTCAAAGCCATCCTTGCCATAAAGCAGGGGTTCGCCGTCAAGGCGGCTGACACTGCCTCCCGCGCAGGCCAGAACTGCATGACCGGCGGCTGTGTCCCATTCCATTGTTCGCCCCAAACGCGGATACAGATCCGCCGCGCCTTCCGCCAATCGGCAGAATTTCAGGCTGCTGCCGGCATCGACCCGCTGCTTGATGGACAATTCCGCCAAAAAATCATCGGTTTCAGGTGAAGCGTGGGAACGGCTGACCATGGCGACTAAGCCGTCCTGGTCCGGCTGCCGGGCAGCAATCACTTCTGCCGTGCCGCCACCCCGCCGCCGCGTCACCCGGCCGGGCCCGGCGGCGGTATAGGTTTCCTCTTTTGCTGGGACGTGAACGCAGCCCAATGCGGGTTCGCCATTGCGAATCAGGGCAATGTTGACGGTGAAATCGCCATTGCGGGAGATGAATTCACGGGTGCCATCCAAAGGGTCGACCAGCCAGAACGGCCCGCCGCCCACCTCTGTCCGTTTGCCGGCGGCAACCTCTTCCTCCGCCACCACGGGAATATCCGGCGTCAGGGCGCGCAGGGCGGTGACGATAATTGCTTCCGCCGCCTGGTCGGCTTCGGTGACGGGGCTGTCATCGGATTTCGTTTCGACGGCGAAATCAAGGGCGTAAATCTCCATAATGGCGGCGCCGGCCTCGCGGGCGATGGCTTCGATGGCGCTGGCCAATTCCCGATCCGTCATGCTTATCGTCCACCCGTTGCTTCAATGGTTGTACCGGTGATGTAGGAGGCGCTGTCACTGATCAGCCACAGGGCGGTCTGGGCGATTTCCTCCGCCCTGCCGGCCCGTTGCAGGGGTATGCTGGGGGCCAATTCGGCGGCCCGGTCCGGCATCCCCATGCGGGCGTGAATTTCGGTGTCGATGACGCCGGGCTGAACGCCGGCGACGCGGATACCATTCCCCGCCACTTCCAGTGCCAAACCCTTTGTGAAGGTCTCCAACCCGCCCTTGGAGGCGGCATAATGCAGATATTGGTTGGCGCCGCCAAGGCGCGCCGCGGCCGAGGATATATTGACGATCACCCCGCCCGCCCCATGACGTTTGTTCGACATGCGCTTGACCGCTTCGCGGGCGCAAATGAAGGGCCCAATCAGGTTGAGGCGGAAGACATCCGACATGTCGGCGACGCTCATATCCTCCAGCCGCCCCACCTCGCCGGTCATGCCCGCATTGTTGATCAGCGCGGTGACGGGGCCAAGGGCGCCATCGACCGCCGCGAACAGTCTCACGATGTCGGCTTCTTCCGCCATGTCACCGCCCAGGGCAATGGCCTGGCCGCCGGCCGCCTCGATCTCCGCGACGACGGCCTCGGCGCGATCCGCGCTGCGGTGATAATTGACGCAAACCTTGAAACCCCGGGCCGCGCCCAAAACTGCGCAGGCCGCGCCAATGCCCCGGCTTGCCCCGGTGACAATAAGAACGCCTGACATGACAACGAACTCCCAACCTGAAAAATGCGGCGGGACAACACCACTTTACCCCGGCGGGGTCAAGTCTTGGCGCCTTGCAAGCCTGACTTGGGCAGGAAATTGCGTAGGGCGTCCAGGGTTTCGTCCGGCGCCTCGTCCAGCATGATGTGGCCCGCGCCCCGGATCACCACTTCCCGCACGCCGGGAATAAGTGCGGCCGTTCCGCGGGCCGCCTTCAGGGGCGTCATCATGTCCGTCTCTCCCATGATTGACAGGGTGGGGCATTTCAGGTTTTGCGCCGCCGCGTCGCCGCCTTCGTAAACATGGCAGGCGTGCATGTCGTTATACAAAACGCTGTCTCCCGCCGCCTCCAACAGGCGCATGCCGCCCTTCATCATCCAGGTGCCGGGCATGGCATGCCGGCCGCGCTGTGCCGCCCGCCCATATCCCCAGGCATTGATCAGTTCGTTAGCCAGATGATCGTTGGCGCGGGCGGCGTCCAACAACACATCGTTGACCCGCATCGGGTACGCACAGCCCAGCAGGGCAAGGGCGTTGACGCGGTCGGGATAGCGGGCCGCCGCCTCCAGGGTTGCCAATGAGCCGACGCTATGTCCCACCAGGGCCGCCTGTTCCAGGTCGGCGGCATCCAGAACCGCGATCAGCCAGTCCGCCAGACCCTCGATGGTCGGGATGGGCGGTCCGTCCGTGCGGCCGTGGCCCGGCATGTCGATGGCCAGAACACCATGGCCATGCCAGGCGAAATAACGGGTTTGCAGTTTCCACACTGTATGATCGGCGCCCGCGCCATGGACAAAAATGATCGCCGGCAGGCCGGCATCGAACGCCTTGCCCCCGGTGGCGGCGAAGGTCCTCCGCCCCCCGATGTTGAGTTCCATTCCCCCGCCCTCCTATCGTTGCGAACGCCGCAGGGCGCCGCCAAGATCATCGATCAAGTCGCGCACATCCTCCAAACCCACGGACATGCGCACCATGTCTTCGCCGACCCCCGCCGCCTTCAGCGACGCGGCGTCCATCTGCTGATGGGTGGTGGAGGCGGGATGGATAATCAGTGACTTGGCATCGCCCACGTTGGCCAGATGGGAATAGATCTCCAGGCTTTCAATGAACTTGGCACCCGCGTCCCGGCCGCCCTTGATGCCGAAGCTGAAGATCGCGCCCACGCCTTTCGGCATCAGCGCCTTGGCCAGGTCGTGGTCGGCGTGATCGGGCAGTTCGGGATAGATTACCCAGGCCACGGCGTCCTGGCCCGAGAGATACTTGACGATCTCCCGAGTATTTTCCACATGACGCTGCATGCGCACGGGCAGGGTTTCCACGCCCTGCAAGATATAAAACGCGGTCTGGGGGCTCATGGCGGCGCCGAAATCGCGCAAACCTTCGGCCCGGGCCCGCATGATGAAGGCGCCGGGGCCGAATTCTTCCGCGAAATCCAGGCCGTGATAGCCGTCGTAGGGTTCGGTCAGTGTGGGGAACTTGCCCGATCCCTCCCAGTCGAACTGGCCGCTGTCCACCAAAACCCCGGCCACCGCCACCCCGTGGCCGCCCAGGAATTTGGTCGCCGAATGCATGACGATGTCGCAGCCATGCTCGAAAGGCCGGAACAAATAGGGCGTGGCGAAGGTGTTGTCGATCATCAGGGGGATGCCGTGGTCATGGGCGACCTTTGCAATCGCTTCAACATTCAACACTTCCAGGCCGGGATTGCCCAGGGTCTCGCCAAACAGCAGCCGCGTATTGGGCTGAATGGCGGCGGCATAGGCTTCCGGGTCGCGGGGATCCACGAAGGTCGCCTCGATGCCGAAGCGAGGCAGGGTATGGGCGAACATATTGTGGCTGCCGCCATAGATGGAGGCGGAAGAGACGATATGGCTGCCGGCCCCCATCAAGGTTGCGATGCCCAGATGCAGGGCCGCCTGCCCGGACGCGGTCGCGACGGCGCCGACGCCGCCTTCCAGGGCGGCGATACGTTCCTCTAGCACCGCCACGGTGGGGTTGGAAATGCGGGAATAGATATGCCCGGCGCGTTCGAGGTTAAACAGCGCGGCGGCGTGGTCCGTATCCTGAAAGACGAAGGAGGTGGATTGATAAATCGGCACGGCGCGGGCGCCATAGGTAGCATCGGGCTTTTGCCCGGCATGCAGGCTCAGGGTATCGAAGTTCAGGTATTTTGGATCGGCCATGGCGCTCCCCAGACAACAATATTTGGCCGCATGGTAATGCTCCCGCTTGGTGGGGGCAATCAAGACGTCCTATGATGGTGTCAAGGATTGAGGCGAAATTCAGGAGTGGCAACATGGCTAGGCTAAACATCGAACCCCTGCACGACGATCTTGGCGCCCGTATCACGGGCCTTGATGCGGGCAAGCCGCTTTCCGGCGATGATTTGGCAGCGTTGCAAACCGCCATCGACGACTATTCCTTCCTGTGTTTCCCAAACCAGGACATGAATGACGAGAGGCACCTGGCCTTCACCGCTCAATTGGGCGATCCGGAAGAAGGCCACGTTGCCCTGGGGGAAAGCGGCAAGGTGGTTTATTTCGGTACCATCGGCAATGTGCAGCCCGACGGCGGCACCCTGGGCAACGACCATCGCAAGACCAAATTCCTGACCGGCAACAATTTGTGGCATTCCGACAGCTCGTTCCGCCCAGTGCCGGCGCGGGTTTCGATCATGTGCGCCTATGAAGTGCCTGGCGAGGGCGGCGAAACCGAATTCGTCTCCCTGCGCGCCGCCCATGGCCGCCTGGATGAAGAGACCCAGGAACGGATCGACCCCCTGGTGGCGATCCACGACTATGTCTTCTCGCGGAGCAAGGTGGCGCCCGACGCGGTCAGTCCGTCGCTCGCCGCCTCCCTGCCGCCCGTGCCGCAAAAACTGGTGCGCTCAAATCCCGGCAACGGTGCGCGCAATTACTACCTGGGCTCCCACGCCAAGACCATCCGGGGCTGGAATGACAAAGACGCCCGCGCCCTGTTGGATGACCTCCAAGACCGCGCCACCCGGCCGGAACATAGGTACAGCCATGCCTGGCAACCGGGCGACCTGGTAATCTGGGACAACCGCTGCCTCCTGCACCGTGGCTCCGGCTACGACGCCGACAAATACCGCCGCCATATGCGGCAAACGCGCGTGCGCGGCGTGGCTCCGACGCTGGAGGAATGACTTTTTTTCCGTTATTAGGCTCTTACAATTTCCATAAGGGGTTCGAATACATAAAGGGCGGCCCGGCGACCTGATGCGGGTTGAATGTTGGTCAACAAATCGTTTTCGGCGAGCGCCTTGGCAATCTTGATTGCCGTTGGCTTGGGAATACCGCTTTTGGATGTGAATTGATTATTCCAAAAAATTGGCTGGCCAAAAATAAAGTCCAACGCAACGGTGCTCCATTTCGACGAAAGCACATTTCGGAACTCTTCCTTCATTTGGTCGTATAATTTTGCGATATCTTCAGCAATTTGCAGATTGTGCTGCGCCTGTTTTTCGAGGGCGTCAAGGAAGAACACAATCCATTCAGTCCATTCACCAGATTTTAAAACCTCACGCATACGTTCAACATATTCGTCTCGCCGTTGCTCAAGATACCCGCTAATGTATATGTGAGGCGCCGAAATTTTGCCCAATTTCCAAAGCATGAGTGTAATGAGCATTCGGCCAATTCTACCATTGCCATCCTTAAATGGATGCAGCGCCTCAAATTCTATATGGGTCATCGCCGTCCGGATAAGTGCCTCGTATTTTTCGTTCTCCATGAAGGAAAATAGTTTTTCCATGCCGACTGGCAGATGTTCCGGGCTAATGGGTATGAAGAGGATCTGACGCTGGGCACGGTCTACCAGATAATTTTGTTCATCTTTGTACTGTCCTGGCGATTGATTGGCGCCGCGGCCATATCCGAGGAGGATTTTATGCGCTGAGCGAATGAGCCAATCTGAAATTGGGGTTCCGTCCTCAATGGCGGATTGAACTTGTCGCATGGCATCGTGATACAAGTAAACTTCCATGGCTTCGGTTCTGAAAGCACCGCCCGCCCCACCTTCTCCTTGGTCTGCTTCCTTAATACTTCGTCCAAGGTGCTGACCGTTCCTTGAATTCTTGATGATATTACGGCTTCTTGACGACGCATTGGTGCTAGTAGGAGTTCACTGTTGTGCATGCCTGTTAACATCTGATCGTATCTGGCCAACGCTTCAGATGCGGATGCCAACGGCTGCATTAGCCTCCCGTAATCCAGGATTTCTGGAGGGAATTTGTCATAGTGATAGGAAACAGCGCCCTTGGGTCAATTCCCTGGCGATACGCAAGCTGCCATCATCTCGGACCACCGCCTGCACCGCCGTCGCCACATAACGTTGCACGCTGCGCCTACTTCAACATGTCGGCGATTGCCGCGATGCCAGCCTTGGCGCACATTTCATATTCGTCGGCGGATGCACCCGATACGCCTATTGCGCCGATCTGCTGACCGCCGCCGGTGAAGATCGGAACGCCGCCGGCGAAACTAATAATACCGGGTACAAAGGCAATGCCCGGCAAACCGGCGGGCTTGCCGTTGTCTACCGGCAATTTGCCGTGGTCTGATGCGGCGGTCTGCTATGATGGCGCACGACAATGCAAACAATGCGGGCGCCAAGAGCATGGAAAACGACGTAGAAAATGCCATTCATTTTGAGACAATTCAGGGTCTTGCCCGCCAGATACAGTCGGGCCGGCTGTCACCCGTGGCGCTGGCCGAGCGTATGCTGGCACGGATCGAGGCCCATGACGGCCGCCTGAAATCTTATGCCACCGTCATGGCGGAATCCGCGCTGGCCGAGGCGCGGGCGGCGGCGGCGGAAATCGCCGACGGCAAATATCGCGGTCCCCTGCATGGTATTCCCATCGCCGTGAAGGATCTGTGCTTCACCAAGGGTGTGCGAACCATGGGTGGCCTGGCGGTGCTGGCCGATCATGTGCCGGATTTTGACGCCACCGTGGTGGTGCGGTTGCGGGCGGCGGGCGCGGTGTTGCTGGGCAAGCTGAACCTGACCGAAGGGGCCATGGCGGGCTATAATCCGAAATTCGACGTACCGGAAAATCCCTGGAAGGAAAGCCATTGGGCGGGCGCCTCGTCGTCGGGGTCCGGCGCGGCGACGGCGGCCGGGCTGGCATTCGCCACCCTGGGCAGCGATACGGGGGGGTCCATCCGGCACCCGGCTGCGGCCTGCGGCACGGTTGGGTTGAAGCCGACCTGGGGCCGGGTCAGCCGCCATGGGGTGTTGGATCTGGCGCAATCCCTCGATCATGTGGGGCCTCTGACCCGCTGCAGCGCCGATGCGGGCATCGTTCTCGCCGCCATGGCCGGGGCGGATGGGGACGACCCCACCACCTTGCTGGACCCGGTGCCTGACATGCTGGCCGGGTTGGAGGCGGGTGTGCAAGGCCTGCGAATCGGTTGGGACCTCCGCTATGCCACGGACGGCTTGGCCGCCGATCACGCCGCGGCCATGGCAGCGGGGGTCGAGGTTTTGGCCGGGCTGGGGGCGGAGATTATTCCCGTTTCCATGCCGGACCGGTTGGCCGAATATTTGCCGGCCTGGAGCGTTCTGTGCACGGCGGAGGCAGCCCATGCCCACCGGGACACCTATCCATCCCGGGGCGGGGAATATGGCCACTGGTTCGGGGAATGGCTGGCCCGGGGCCGGGCCTTCACGGCGATGGATTATGCCCAGGCCAACAACCTGCGCGCCGCCTGCAACGGCGCCTTGCGCCGCACCATGGTGGACATCGACCTGCTCGCCTGCCCCTCGACCGCGAACGCGGCCCATGCGGTTACGGCGGAAATCTCCTATGGCCCCATACCCGAGCGCGACCCCTGGCTAACCCGCTTTACCGTACCCATGGACTTCGCCGGCCTGCCGACCATTTCCCTGCCCTGCGGTTTATCGGAGGGGGGGCTGCCCCTGTCGTTGCAACTGGTTGGCCATGCCCTGGCCGAACCACTGTTGGTGCAGGCCGGCGCCGCCTTCGAGGGCGCCACCGAATGGCACGACCTGCATCCGCCGGGCTGGGATTAATGTCTTGTTACAAACGCTTGGGTGTTTACCAAGCCATTGCCGTAAAGAAGATTTTTCCGAGATTTATGGCCGAGCCCTTGACCAGGCATACCAGATGAAGGCCAGAACCTGGGTCGCAGTTGCGGCGATGAAGGCCCACAGGTAGGCGACCCTCGGATAGCCGCCGTCGACCGCCACGGGCCATTGTTCGATCATCCAGCCCATGCCCCATTGATAAAAAAACGCCATGCCAAAGACCAGGACATTGGCCGCCGTGTTGGCCCGGGCCGCCTGTTCCATGGGGAAATGATGGGACAGGGCGGCGAAGACCAGGGATGTCAGCACCACCACCAGGCCAATGTAGGCCCAGGTCATGAAACTCGACGGCAGGATACCGGTGATCAGCACCAGCATGCCAAAAATTGAAAAGGCGGCGGAAAATCCGCAAACCCCGCTCATGTCATAACCCAGGCGCAGAATGACGGCGGCAAACAGCCCGCTGCCCAAGAGGCCGACCACCATCCCCACGGCCATGACGGTGAGATGGCTGGCAACCTCCCCCTGGCTGAAACCATCCACGTCCGACAGCCAAGGCCCGGCCCAAAGACCCTGAATGGCCAGGTACGAGCCCGAGCAAGTGAAGATCAGGGGCACAATGCGCCAGAAGTATGGATCACGGTAGATCTGGCCGACCTCGCGGATTTGCTGTCCCAGACTGCCCGCCGCCGCACTATTGGGCCGTTCGGGCACCACCAGCAGGATCAATACCCCGGCGACCAGGGTGACGGCGGCCAGGGCCATGAACATCTGCCGCCAGTCCATGGCCCCCATGGCCCATTCCACTGGCCCCGTGGCGGCAAGCACGCCAAGGCCGCCGCATGCCAGATACCAGCCGTTGACCAAGGCAACCCGTTTCAGGGGAAACCACATCACAATCGCCTTCAGGGCCGCCATCAGGCCGCCCGAAACACCGAACCCGATCAGGGCCCGGGCCAGGATCAGGGTGGTGACATCGTCGGCCAGTGAGAACAACAGGGCGCCCAGGGCGGCAACGCAATACAGGCTGCCCTGGACACGGCGCGGCCCATAGCGGTCCAGCAACAGGCCAAGGGGAATTTGGAAGGCCGCGAAAGTGAGAAAATAGGCCGCGCTCATCAATCCCAGATCGGCCGGGCCGAGATCGATATCCTGGCGCAGATAGGGCGCGACCACCGCATTGACGCTGCGGAAAAAATACGAGAAAAAATAGCCGCAGGCGAACGGCATGAAGACAAGCAGCATGGCCCGTGCCATGCTCGCCACCGGTTCCGCCGGTTCTACGTTGTTATGCTCTGTCTCGATGGCCGCCACGGCGTCATGACTAGGCCATCATGGCGCCGGGCGCAATTCTCCATTCCGCCACGCCAGATCTTAAAAAGGTTGATGACATGAATGACCGGCTATTATTGACCCCGGAAGTCGCCGATGCCCTGTCGGACAACCGGCCAGTGGTCGCCCTTGAAAGCAGTATCGTGGCCCAGGGCCTGCCCGAACCCGACAACCTGATCGTCGGGCGGGCCATGCAGGATGCGGTTCGTGACCAGGGCGCGGTGCCGGCCATGACGGCGGTGCTGGGCGGCCGGCTGCGGGTCGGGTTGAGCGACGACGACATGGCCCGTCTGGCGAACGCGCCGGATGGCCGCAAATGCGGTGGCCGGGATCTTGGTGCCGTCCTGGCCCTGGGTCTGCCGGGCGCCACCACGGTATCGGCCACTGTCGCGATCGCCGCCGCCGCCGGTATCGCGGTGTTCGGGACGGGCGGCATCGGCGGCGTGCACCGTCAGCCGGATGGCGCGGGGGGCCCGGCCCGTGCCGATATTTCCGCCGATTTGCTGGCAATGTCCCGGGCCCCCGTCGCCGTGGTCAGCAGCGGCGCGAAATCACTTCTGGACCTGCCCACCACATTGGAAATGCTGGAGGCCCTGGGCGTGCCGGTTCTGGGTTTTGCCTGCGACCAGTTTCCGGCTTTTTATTCGGCGGAAAGCGCCTTGCCGGTCAGCCACCGTTTTGATGACCTGGGGCAATTGGCGGCCGCCCTGACCCACCATTGGGTCCTGCCTCATTCAGGCGGTGCCTTGGTTTGCAATCCGCCGCCCGCCAAACTTGCCATGACTGGAGACGAGGTAGAGGTCTTGGTCCAAGGCGCCAACAAGGCGGCCGGGGCGGCCGGGATCACGGGTGCCGCCCTGACGCCGTTCGTCCTGGCCCATATGCGTACCGCATCCCAGGACCGTACATTGCATTTGAACGGCGCCCTGGCCATCGCCAACGCCGCCCTGGCTGCCCGGCTGGCGCTGGCATTAAAGGCCGGACTGGAAACGGCGCATTAAGTAATTGGATGTACGATCCATGAC
>JAPYUH010000347.1 GCA_029936195.1 Alphaproteobacteria bacterium | reverse complement strand
TACGGAAAACTTCGGCATCGACGAATTGCGCCAGACCCTGAGTGCCTACATGAGCAATCTGTACGGCCGCCACATCGATACGGAGCGGGTGGCGGTCACGGCGTCGGGCACGGCATTTGGCGAAAGGGGCGAAGGCTTCATCAGGCTCTGTTTCGCCTCCACCCTTGCCCGCCTGGACGATGCCATGGATCGTATCGAACCCTTTTTTAGTTGAGCACCGAAATTTGGCGCCAAATTTGAGCGCCAAAGTCGAACGTTGGGAGAGACCATCATGAAAGTTGTTATCACGGGCGGCGGCGGCTTCATCGGCCGCCAGTTGGCCAAGCGGATATTGGCCAGGGGCGAGCTAGCCGGTCCGTCGGGCGGCCGGGAAGCCGTTACCGAACTGGTGCTGTTCGACGCCGTGGCCCCGCCCGAGGGTGAATTCGACGACGACCGCGTCACCGTGGTGACGGGCGACATCACGAACGGCGAATTGGTCGCCTCCGTCATTGATGGCGACACCAACAGCATCTTTCATCTCGCCGCCGTGGTCAGCGCCGGCGCCGAGGCAGATTTCGATCTGGGCTACCGGGTCAACCTGGACGGCACCCGCAATGTATTGGAGGCGGCCCGAGCCGCAATTGGCACACCGCGCCTGGTCTTCGCGTCATCCTTGGCCGCATACGGTGGCGATGTGCCCGAAACGGTGCTGGACGGCACGCCGATCACGCCGGAGACATCATACGGCGCGCAAAAGGTAATCGGCGAATATCTGATCACCGATTACAGCCGCAAGGGCTTCCTCGACGGCCGGGCCATGCGCCTGCCGACCATCGTGGTGCGGCCGGGCGAACCCAACAAGGCGGCCTCTGGCTTTGCCTCCGGCATTATTCGCGAGCCCCTGAACGGCGTCGACATGGCCTGTCCGGTGACGCCCGAAAGCCGCATGGCGATCATGTCGCCGCGCACGGTGGTGCAATGTTTCGTGCATATGCACGAGTTGGACGCCGACCGGCTGGGCGCCTCCCGCGCGCTTTTGCTGTCGGGTTTCTCCGTCGCCATGGGCGCCGCGGCCAAGGCGGTGCGGGAAGTGCAAACCAACCGGGCCAAGGGCGAGATCACCTTCGATATTGATCCCGCCACCCAGGCCATCGTCGATGCCTGGCCCAAGACCACCCAATCGGACAAGGCGGCCGCACTGGGCTTCCCCGCCGATAGCAATATCGACGATGTCATCGCCGCCTATATTGAAGACGAGCTGGATTAAAGCAACGGATTGAGGAACAGAACATGAGTGGACGACTGACCGGAAAACGGGCCTTCATCACCGCCGCCGCCCAAGGCATCGGCCGGGCCACCGCCGAGACTTTTCTGGCGGAGGGCGCCCAGGTCATCGCCACGGATATCAACACGGATATTCTTGGCCAGTTGTCGGGCGATGTCATTGTGGAGAAACTGGACGCCCGCGACGGCGCCGCCATTGGAGAAGCCGCGCAACGCCACGGCGCCGTGGATATTTTGTTCAACTGCGCCGGCTTCGTGCACAACGGCACGATATTGGAGAGTTCCGAAGATGAATGGGATTTCGCCTTCGACCTGAACGTCAAATCCATGTACCGGGTGACGAAGGCCTTCCTGCCGGCGATGATCGGGAACGGCGGCGGCAGCATCGTCAACACATCCTCCATCGCCTCGGCCGCCAAGGGCATTGTCAGCCGCTGTATCTACAGCGCCTCGAAGGCCGCAGTTACCGGCCTGACCAAATCCATCGCCGCCGATTATGTAGGCGTGGGCATCCGCTGCAACGCCATCGCGCCCGGCACCATCGACACCCCATCCTTGGGCGACCGCATTAACGCGGCGGACGACCCGGTCCAACAACGCAAGGACTTCATCGCCCGCCAACCCATGGGCCGCCTGGGCACGGCGCAGGAAGTTGCCAATCTGGTGCTATTCCTGGCCTCGGACGAAAGTGCCTTTTGCACGGGGCAGCTCTATACCGTCGATGGCGGGGTTTTGATGTAACTGCCCACAATTGCACAAATGTGACTAAATTCGGAGATTCCAACATGAGACGTACTCGTGGCTCGCGAACCATAGCCGACCAATTAGCCCTCGGTGTGATCGAGGGCACCATGACCCTGTTCGGTATTGCCGTTCTCATCTTTCCTCTGGCCCTGTGGGCCGTACCCCAGCACGGACCGTTGGCCAACACGATTTTCTATATCGTTTTGTCCATTGGCTGCGGGTCCTTTTTTGCCGTTATTGGCCTGGCATATTTGAAGGGCCTGCTGTTTCCTGATGCTTCGCCCCGCGGCACGCCCACGGGCGGGAAAGCCCGCCTGCAGGCCTATATAACCTGGTCGCAGTCACAGGATGACGTCCGCAGGGTAGAAAAACAACTAAAGTCAATCAAAGGCGGGCTGCTGCATGATTTAGGCTATATGGTGCGCGTTGCCTCACTACTGGTTACGGTCGCCGTGCTTTTAAATTTGGCAACATGGGCATTCATGGATTTCTACTACGGATCTACAAAGATTTTATCCCGTGAAGCGAGGTACGAATTGCTCCATCCAGATCCTTGGGGCTGGGGGAGAGAAAAATGAGGAGCCATTGACGACCCTTGCGATCGTGCGGGCTAAGGCCTGAAATATTCCTTTCCGATCAATTCCTTCATGGCGTCGAAATAGTCTTCGTCATCCTCGATAGCGGAGAACATGATGTAATCTTCGTCGCTGACCCGCCGTCGCGCCGCCACGAAATCGACGGCGTCCTGGCCGACCAGATAGCGCAACTTGGGATCGTCGGTGGCGATGGCATGTCCGATGGTTTGCGCCACGTCGTCGGCCGAGGCGGGCGTGCGATGGTTCAACTGGGTATCGAATAGCGCCTTGGAGCGGCGGCCATGCACCGCGTAGGGGCTGTCCGCGTTGAGCGGGCCTTGGGTCTTTTGAGTATTCTCAATCAGCGACGTGGGGATAACCCCCGATTCAATAACCGCCACCCTGACGTTGAAGGGCAGCATTTGCTGCGCCAGGATTTCCGTCAGGGCCTCGACGGCATATTTTGTCTGGGCATAGACCGAATGCGCGGCAAATGCCATCTGTCCGGCAAGGGAACCGACGTTGATAATGGCG
>JAPYUH010000346.1 GCA_029936195.1 Alphaproteobacteria bacterium | reverse complement strand
GAGGCCAAGATCGAAGAGCTGCGCCGCCAGGCCCTGCAAATCCGCCGCAATGTCTGGCGGGCCCTGCATGGCGCGGGGTCGGGGCATATGGGCGGGTCTTGCTCGGCCGCCGACCTGCTGGCGGCGTTGTATTTCGGACACCTGCGGGTGCGGCGGGAGCAACCGGACTGGCCGGACCGGGATCGGTTCGTGCTCTCCAAGGGTCATGCCAATGCGGCCCTGGGCGCGGTTCTGGCCCAGGCGGGGTTTATCGACGACAGTGTTTTGGATGACTTTTACGGCTATCAATCGTCCTTCGGCATGCATCCGGATATCAAGATGCCCGGCGTCGAGATGTCCACCGGGGGTCTGGGCCATGGCCTGTCCGTGGCCATCGGCATGGCGTTGGGGGCGCGCCTGCAGAGTAAGAATTTTCGTACCATTGTCATGCTGGGGGATGGCGAATTGCAGGAAGGCTCCAACTGGGAGGGGGCCATGGCGGCGGCGCAGTTCAAGCTGGCCAACCTGACGGCGATCCTGGACTACAACAAGGTGCAGCAAAGCGGCCATGTGGCCCAAATGCTGGGCCTGGAACCCCTGGCCGACAAATGGGCCGCTTTTGGCTGGGCCGTACGCGAGATCGACGGCCATGACATGGGCGCCGTTGTCGAGGCCCTGGACGCCCTGCCCCTGGCAACGGCCAAGCCGTCATTGCTGATTGCCCATACCATCAAGGGCAAGGGCGTCAGCTTTGCCGAGGACAGTTTTCTTTGGCACAACAACGTTGTCGATGACGAGGTCTACGCCCGCGCCATGGCCGAGTTGGAGACGGGCGCATGAACGACGAGCACACGAACCATGGACAAAATCCCGAATGGGAACAATTCGCCCAGGATCAATCGCGCCTGGCCTTTGGCCTGGCGGTGGGCGAATTGGCCCGGCGCGACGCTTCGGTGGTGGCGATTTCCGCCGATACCATTGATCTGTTCGGCCTGCGTGGATTTCTCGAGGCCAACCCGGAGCGGCTGATCGAGGCGGGCATTGCCGAACAAAGCGCCATGGGCATGGCCTCGGGCCTTGCGACCACGGGCATGCGGCCGATCCTGTGCGGCTATGCCCCCTTCATCACCACCCGTTCGTTGGAGCAATTGCGCAACGATGTGGCCTATGCCAATCAGCGCGTGGTGATCGGGGCGGCCTGCGGCGGTATCGTGCTGGCCATGGCCGGGGGTACCCATCATGCGGTGGAGGACCTGGCCATCATGCGCGCCATGCCGAACATGACCGTGATCGTGCCGGCGGATGCCCGGCAGACCTGGCATGCGGCCCTGGCCACGGCGCAACTGGACGGGCCCTGCTATATCCGCCTGGGCGGAAAGTTCGCCGAACCGAACGTGACGGCAATTGCGGCGGATTTTCAGATCGGCAAGGCCGAACAGCTGCGCCCGGGCGGCGATATCACGGTGATCGCGACCGGCTGTATGGTGGCCCCGGCCCTGGCCACGGCGGCTGCCTTGGCGGGGAGCGGCATTGGCGTGCGGGTGTTGAACATGCACACCATCAAGCCGCTGGACCGGGATGCGGTGCTCCGGGCGGCGGCGGAAACCGGCGCCATCGTAACGGCGGAAGAACATCGTGCCAGCGGCGGCCTGGGCGGCGCCGTGGCGGAGTTGTTGGCCCAGGAACAGCCCACGCCCATGCGCTTGGTCGCCTTGCCGGACGAATTCGCCATTGTCGGCCCCACGGCCAAGGTGCGCGAGCACTATGGTCTGAGCGAGGCCTCGATCACCAAGGCCTGCCAGGCACTACTGGACTGAGGAGCGGGAGATGAAAATCGGTCTTTTCGGCATCAACATGGCCCAGGTGGATGCGCCCGATACCTTGCTGCCCTTAATGAAGCGGGTCGAGGAAATGGGCTTCGAATCCGTTTGGACCGGGGAGCATGTGATGATCCCCCGCGACTATGCCTCCGCCTATCCCTTTAACACTTCCGGCCGGATCGGCGTGCCGCCGGAGACCCATTTCATCGACCCTCTGATCGCCTTGTCCCATGTCGCGGCCCATACCACCACTTTGCGCCTGGGCACCGGTATCAATCTGTTGCCCCAATCCAATCCACTGCTGTTCGCCAAACAGGTGGCTAGTCTGGACCATTTGTCAAAGGGCCGGGTCTTGCTGGGCCTGGGCGTCGGCTGGCTGGCGGAGGAGTTCACCGCCATGGGGGTGCCGTTCGCGGGCCGGGGCCGACGCTTTGACGACTATCTGCGGGCGGTGAAAAAGGTCTGGTCCGGCGTGGAAGTCGAACACCAAAGCGACTATCTGAACTGGTCCGGCTTCAAGAGCTATCCGCTGCCCCACGCGCCGTCCGGCCCGCCCATCATCATTGGCGGCCACAGCCCGGCCGCCCTGCGCCGCACCGTGGCCACGGGCGACGGCTGGTTCGCCTTCCCCAAAAGCCATGACGAACTGTCCGGTCTGCTGGGCCAGTTGCGCGACAGGGCCGCCGCCGCCGGCCGCGACCCGGCAACAATTGAAATCACCGCCCTGTGGCGGGATTTCGCCGACGGCATGGCCAGCCTGAAAACCTACCGGGAGATGGGCGTCCACCGCCTGCTGGCGCCATTGGGACTCCTGGCCCGGGGCGATCTGGGCGACAATCTCGAACGCCTGCAAGAAACAGCTGCCTCACAATTGCTCTAACCGGCCGCGTCAACCCGCTATGGCCGTCGCCATGCGGCCGTCGGGCAGGGGGCCGGTGTAGCGCGAGGCCGGGCGGATCAGGCGCCCGGACTGTTCCTGCTCGAAAATATGCGCCGTCCAGCCCAATACCCGGCCCATGGCGAAGGCCAAGGTGAACAATTCGCGCGGCAGACCGACGGCTTCGAGGGCCAGGGCGGTGTAGAATTCCACGTTGGTATCCAGGGGCCGGTCCGGGTACCCAGGACCCCTTCGCCAATGCGGCGCCCGATATCGGCCCATTCGCCTCCCCCCTATCGGGGATCGCCCGCTCCCAGGCGCTGTTGCCCCTGGCCGCCGAACAGGACCTGGCCGCCTATAACCGAGCGGCCGACAGCGTGGCCCGGACCAGGGCTGGCCTGTTGCGTTTGCTCACCGCCGGCTTCACCAACCATGCGCCGTCGAT
>JAPYUH010000345.1 GCA_029936195.1 Alphaproteobacteria bacterium | reverse complement strand
AACCTGGTAGGGACTCACATCTAGGGCGCGGGCTCCATGGGGGGCAGATCGAGGATTTCGGCAAAGGGCTCGCCGCTTTCGATGCGACGTTCCCATTCTTCCTCGGCCGTCAGGGTTTCCCGGCAGGCGGCCAGGATCGTGGCCAGGCGGGCCTTGGGCACAACGGTAATGCCGTCGTCATCGCCAATGACCAGATCGCCGGTATGAACCACGACACCGCCGCAGCTGATGGGGCCGCCCACATCGCCCGTATGGCCAAAGTGCGGCCCGGCGGGCGTTACGGCGCGGGTAAAGCAGGGGATGCAATGCTCCCTGATTTCAGCGGCATCGCGGATGGCGCCGTCGATCACCAGGCCGGCCATCTTCCGGCGCACGGCCTCGTTGGTCATATTGCCGCCCAGTATGGCGTTATTGGCATGGCCGCGTCCGTCCACCATCAGGACATCACCGGGCTTGGCCACCGACAATGCATGCAACAGGGCCGTGATATCGCCGGCCATTGCGCGCACGGTCAGGGCCTGGCCCAGCATCAGGTAACCGGCCTTGAGGGGCCGTATGGCGGCATCCAGGGTACCGGCCTTGTTCATGGAGTCAGAGGCGATGGGGCTGCGGATATCTTCCCACGCCGCAAGCGCCTTGGGCCCCAATCGACGTTTCGGCAAAGCGTGCAGATGAACGACCATCGATGATTACATGCCCAGGATGCGTTTGGCGACAATCTCGTGCTGCACTTCGTTGGAGCCGCCGTAGATGGTCGCCTTGCGCTGGTTGAAATAGCGCCCGGCGGCGGCAATGGAATAATCCGGGCCGATGGGCGCCACGTTGGCGCCCGCGTCCAACACCCCGCGATCAAAGGGTGAGGCGTAATAGGCATTGGCCTCCACCGACAACTCACCGATCTCCTGGGTCATGGACGAACCCTGGCATTTCAGGATGGAACTTTCCGCGCCTACCCGCTGCCCGGCGCTCAATGCGCTCAAGGTGCGCAGTTCGGTGTACTGGATAGCCTCCACCGTGACTTCACATTGCGCCAATTTAGCGGCGAAGGCGGGATCGTCAATCAGGCGGCCGCCATCGTAGCGTTCCTGTTTGGCAATCTCCCTGATCCGGGCCACGCCGCCTTGCAAGGCGCCGGCGTAGGCATTGCCGCGCTCAAACTCGAGGAGGTATTTGGCCACCGTCCAGCCCGCGTTCTCGTCGCCGATGCGGTTGGCTTGCGGCACGCGCACATCCTCGAAAAAGACCTGATTGACCTCCTGATCCGGGGCCGTGGTCTGATCCAGCAGGACAATGGGTTCCACGGTGATGCCCGGCGTGGTCATGGGGATCAGCAGGAAGGAGATGCCTTGTTGGCGCTTGCCTTCGGTCGAGGTCCGGACCAGGCAGAAAATCCAATCGGCCCGCTGCGCCATGGTGGTCCAGATTTTGGAGCCGTTGACGATATAATCGTCGCCGTCGGGTATGGCGCGGGTCTGCAACGAGGCCAAGTCCGAGCCCGAGCCCGGTTCCGAATATCCCTGGCACCACCACACGTTTGTTTCCAGGATGTCGGGCAGGAATTGCGCCTTTTGCTCCGGCGTGCCGAACTCCATGATGACCGGGGCGACCATCTTCAGACCGAAGGCCACGGGACGCAGGCAGCCGGCCATTTGCATTTCGGTCTCGTAGATATATTTCTGCGTCGCCGACCAGCCGGGGCCGCCGTATTCCACGGGCCAATTCGGGGCGATCCAGCCCTTTTTATGCAGGGCCTTTTGCCAGGCCACGTGAGATTCCTTATTGATATATCCGGTCAGGGATTTTGCCGACCTGGCGCGAATCTCCTCTGTATGGTTCGCCGCGATGAATTCCTTTACTTCGGCGCGAAAGGCTTCTTCCGCGATAGTATATTCTATATCCACGTCACACACTCTCGTTAATATCTGTTGGCAAGGTTTATAGCGCACCCGACACGACTTTGTCAGGTCCCGGCGCGATGGGAAAGCACAGTTTCGCGATAGGTAATATAGGCCCCGCAAGAGACGATCACGGCGCTGCCTACCCAGGTCCACAAATCGGGGAATTCGCCAAATATAAAAAAGCCCAGGATCACCGCGCCCACCAATTGCAAGTAAACAAAGGGCGAGATTACCGAGACCTCGGCCCATTGGAACGCCTTGACCACGAACAGATGCCCCAGGCCGCCAAACACCCCAGTGGCGGCAAACAACAGCCAGTCAACCTCGGCGCTAGGCATTTGCCAGTAAAACGGTGCCACCATGGTGGTCAATATGGCGCCGAAGACGGAGGTATACAAAATGGTTGTGGCGGTGCTGTCCCGGCCGGCCAGACGACGGGTCATGATCTGGTAAAATGAATAAAAAGTCGCGCTGGCCACCACGAACAATTCGGCGCCATGAAAGGCGGCGCCGCCGGGCCGTATGATGATCAGGGCACCGATGAAACCGATACCAATGGCGGTCCATCGACGCGGCCCCACTTTTTCACCCAATAGCGGCACGGACAACGCCGTAACGATAAAGGGCGAGGTGAAACTGATCGAGGCCGCCGTGGTCAGGGGTAAATAGTTGAGCGCGGTAATATAGCAGGCTGTCGAACCCAGCAGCAGCAGGGAGCGCACCAATTGCGCGCCCAGATGTTTCGTTCTGAAAACTTTCCCGCCATAAAAGGGCAGAAAAATCACCAGCATCAAGACGAAATGCCCCAGATAGCGCAGCCAAAGCACCTGCTGCACCGAATAGCTTTCGCCCAGAATTTTTACCGAGGCATTCAGGAACGGGAAAATCCCCACCGCCAGACACATAAAGGCAATACCGCGCGCGGCGTTGTTGGCATTCATTGAGTGGCGCAATCGTTGTAGGGGATGGATCGGTATGCTGTCACAGCATATAACATCAGGGTCCGAGCCGATGGGGAATATTTCGAATTATTGAAAGCGAGGACCGCCAGAACTGGCCTGACGGTAAAATTATTATGACCGATACTTCAACGACACCCTATTCGCAGCCATATTCGCCCCTGTTTGATTCCATTTCCGATTGGATATTGGATCAAACACTGACCAATGCCGAACTGACCGATATGGTCAAGGGACTGGGTCAGCGGTTGGTGGCGGGCGGAATTCCAGTTAGC
>JAPYUH010000065.1:16093-17419 GCA_029936195.1 Alphaproteobacteria bacterium | reverse complement strand
GCGCTGGTCATTAGCGATCAAACGGCACCCGTTCCCAGCCGTTCGGCCCGTGCGCCTCGAGAGGTTGGAAGCGCGCCTTGTAGGCCATTTTGCGGCTTTCCTCGATCCAGTAGCCCAGGTAGACGTGGGGCAGGCCGCGCCGCTTGGCCTCTTCGATGTGCCAAAGGATGATGTATTTGCCGGGGCTGTCGCCGGCAACCTCGGGGTCAAAAAAGCTGTAGACCAGGGACAGGCCGTCATCCAGGGGGTCGGTCAGGCAGACGCCATACAATTCGCCGCTCTCCGTGCGGAATTCGATCAATTCGGAGGGTACCGGGGTATCCTGCACCATGGCCAGGTAGTCATCGAAATTCATCCCCGCCATGCCGCCGTCGCCGTGGCGGGAACGGACATAGCGGTGGAACAGCGCAAAATGCTCGCCCCGGCCCTTGGCCGGCATGATCTTGGCCGTCACGCCGCCATTGCGGCGGGCAATACGTTGCAGGCTGCGCGTGGGCTTGAATTCCGCCACCGGCACACGGACGGCGCGGCAGGCCTGGCAGTCCGGGCAGCTGGGTTTATAGGCCACGCCCTGGCTGCGGCGGAAACCGGCGCGGGAGAGTTGGTCGTGTAATTCCCGGGGTTCGCCGGCCGAGGATAGATCCGTGAACACCATCTGCTCCACCCGGTCCGGCAAATAAGGGCAGGCCGAGGCGCGGGAGAGGAAAAAATAGGTCAGGGATTGCGGTGAAAACGGTTTCATAAGACAGGATTAGGTCCAATTTCCTCATATTTCGTAAACTATATTCCGTAATACCACGGCGTGAGCAGGGAATAAGCAAGCCAAATCAACACGATCAACGGCGCGCCGCCGCGCAGATAATCGACGAATTTATAATGACCCGGGCCCATTACCAACAAATTTGTTTGGTATCCCATGGGCGTGGCGAAAGAGCAATTGGCGGCAAATATCACGGCATGGATAAAAACAGTCGGCTCCACGCCCAGGGCCAGGGCGGTGTTGATGGCGATGGGCGTGAACAGCACCGCCGTGGCGCTGTTGGACAGCAAATTGGTCATCACCGCCACCAGGGCGAACATGGCGGACGGCACGATGGCCGGGCTGGCCCCGTCCAGGGCTTCGACCATGTGCTGTGCCAAAAAGGCAGCGCCGCCCGTGGCCTGCAAGGCGCTGACCATGGCCAGGGCGGCGGCCACGAGAAAGGCCACCTGGCGGTCAACGGCGCGGGCCGCCTGGCGCACGTTCAGACAGCCCAGGGTTATCATGCCCAGGGCACCGGCCAGGGCGGCCACGGCGATGGGCACGAAACCGGTGGCGGCAACGGC
>JAPYUH010000065.1:11446-15993 GCA_029936195.1 Alphaproteobacteria bacterium | reverse complement strand
CGGCCACCACGACCGCGTCGCCCGGCCGCAGCACCACATCCTCGAAGGGCGGCAAATGGCTTTCCTCGCCACGCTGGATCAGTCGCACGGTCATGCCTTGAAGATGCGCGATCATGCCGCTATCGGCGGACTGCCCCACCAGGGGACTGCCGTGGCGGACCTCGATCTGGGCGATGAATTGTTTGCCGTCGCCGGAAATCTGACTGGCCATGGACTCGCGCTCTGGCAACAGCCGGGGCAAGAGCCAAATGACATAGGCCAGGCCGATCATAGCCAACAGGATGCCCAGACCAGCAAAATCGAAAAACCCTATCGCCGGCTGCCCCATGCCCACGGCCGCGCCGGCCACCAACAAGTTGGTGGAGGAGCCAATCAAGGTCACCATGCCGCCCAGGATGGCGGCGAAGCTCAATGGCATCATCAGCCGCGAAGGGCCCTTGTTCAGGCGTTCGGCAATGGTCGCCATGACGGGAATAAAGATCACCACGATTGGCGTGTTGTTGATAAAGGCGCTGAGCGCGGCAATCGCGGCCAGGGTCAGGCCCAGGGCCAGGGCGGGGCTGCGTTGAAAGCGCCGGGTCATGACGCGGATGCCTTCGTCCAGGGCGCCGGTACGGATCAAACCCTGTCCCACCACCATCAGGGCCAGGACGGCGATCAGGGCGGGATCGGCGAAGCCGGCCAACAGGGCGCGGGCATCCAGCATCCGGCCTGTTTCGCCGACTGTTTCCCGGACTGCATCATTGCCAGGCATCTCAAGAGGTGCAAAATGGAACAACAGTAATAACGCCGCCAGCAACCCCAGGGACGTTTGTTCTAGGGGAAAACGTTCCGTGGCATAGAGAACAATCGCGCCGGCGATCAGCGCGAAGGTTGCCCACATTTGCCAGCTGGGTTCCAGGGCCATCATGGGGCTATCATGGCCGGCAATGGGACAAATGTCCAAATTGAGAGAGACCGATGCAACCCATCACCATTGACGATATCCGCCGGGCCCAGGCATTGATGGCCGGCGTTGTGGTGCGGACGCCCTGCGCCAAGTCCCAGACCCTGTCGAAAATCACCGGGGCGGAGGTCTATCTGAAATTCGAGAACTTGCAGTTTACCGGTTCCTTCAAGGATCGGGGCGCCTATATCAAGCTGCTGCGGCTGGACCCTGTGCAACGGGCCCGCGGCGTGATCGCCAATTCCGCCGGCAACCATGCCCAAGGCGTGGCCTATCATGCCCAGCGCCTGGACATTCCCGCGACCATTGTCATGCCCGTGGGCACGCCGAACGTGAAGGTCAGCCAGACCCGCGACCTGGGCGCCGAGATCATCTTGAGCGGCGACACGGTGGATCAAGCAGCCGTCGCCGCGCGGGCCATTTGCGACGAGAAAAACCTGACGTTCATCCATCCCTACGATGATCCCGATATTATCGCGGGGCAGGGCACCGTGGCCCTGGAAATGTTGGCCGACGCGCCTGATATCGATACCCTGGTGATCCCTATCGGCGGCGGCGGACTGATCTGTGGCAACGCCATCGCCGCCCGCGCCATCAATCGGGACATACAAATCATCGGCGTCGAAAGCCAGCTCTATCCCTCCGCCTATCAGGCCCGTCATGGTCAGGATAATGATTGCGGCGGTCAAACCATTGCCGAGGGTATTGCCGTGGCCCAGCCTGGCAATATCAATCTGTCGATCATGGATGAATTGGTCAGCGACATCGTGCTGGTCTCGGAAGAAGATATCGAGCGCGCCATCGACCTTCTCATCACCATCGAAAAAACCGTGGTCGAAGGCGCCGGCGCCGCCGGCCTGGCCGCCGTGTTGGCCCATCCGGCGCGTTTTCAGGGCCGGACTATCGGTTTGATCCTGTGCGGCGGCAACATCGACACCCGCATGCTGTCTTCGATCCTCATGCGCGGTTTGATCCGGGAGGGCAAGGTCACCCGCATGCGGGTGGAAATAACCGACCGGCCCGGCGCCCTGGCCAAGGTGGCGCAACTGGTCGGCGATGTGGGCGGCAATATTCTGGAAGTGCAGCACCAGCGCAATTTTCCCGGCGTGCCGGCGAAACTGGCGGAACTGGATCTGGTCCTGGAAACCCGCGACCGCTACCATATCCACGAAATCACCGCCACTCTCAGCGGTGCCGGTTACAAGGTGCGGGAACTTATCGACACGCCGGACGCGGGCTAGGGCAGCTTCGGGCGGACAGGGCGTCCGCCAGGGGTCTAAAGTCTAACTTCACCGTATTTTCCGCGGTAGTAGAGCAAGGGGTGGCCGTCGGGGTCGTGGCGCAATTCGTTGACCCGGCCGATCAGGATGACGTGGTCGCCGCCATCATGCACCGCCTCCGTCTGGCAATCGAACATGGCCAAGGCATCGGGGATCAAGGGATTGCCCAGGGCGGAATGGCCATTTTCCACGGCTTGGAAAAAATTGGCGCCGTCGGCGGCAAAGCCGTTGGATATGCCGTCCTGACCCTGGCGCAGGATATTCACGGTAAAGCGGCCCGATGCTAGGAAATGATCAAAACTGGTCGCCTCCCGGCCCAGGCAAAACAGCACCAGGGGCGGGTCCAACGACACGGAATTAAAGGAATTAACCGTCACGCCAACGGCCTGACCATTTTCCGTGGTGGTGGTAATGACCGTTACGGCGGAGGCAAAACAACCCATGGCGTCTCGGAAAGCCCGTTGGTCGATACTCATGAAAACGACGTCTCCCCAACCTCAACACACCACCCCGCGCGGGCCGCACTATCCGTGCGCCGCAAGCGACAATCCGAATTTAGAACATAGTTGGCGAAAGGGCACGAAAAATTGCCGACTTCAGCGGTTAAATGCGCCCCAGGGGACATTTGGTCTAACGTAATATTAACCTTATCTCTGCAGCATCCCTTGTCATGGACACGGTCGTCTGGACCGAAGCCGGTAATGCCCGCGTTGGGGCGCAAGATTGATAGGCAAGATATGTTTTTCATCATTGGATTGGTCGTCGTGTTTGGCTCCGTCGCGGGCGGTTACGCCCCCCATGGCGATCTGCGCGTGCTGTGGCAGCCGTTGGAATATTTGATCATCCTGGGCGCCGCCCTTGGCGGCTTCATCATCTCCAATCCCAAGGATGTGACATTGGCGACGGGCAAACATCTCGGCTGCCTGCTCAAGTCCGCCCCCTACAGCAAACAGGATTACGTGGATCTGTTATGCCTCCAATTCTCGCTGTTCAAGCTGGCGAAGAGCAAGGGCGCCCTGGCCTTGGAAGCGCATATCGAAAATCCCGAGGAAAGCTCGATCCTCACCAACTATCCCGCCTTTTTGAAGAACCACGACGGCATCGGTTTTTTGTGTGACACCCTGCGCCTGATCACCATGGTTACGGAAAACCCCCACGAACTGGAAGCCATGATGGACGAGGATATTGAAGCCTGGAAGCATGAGGCCCATTCGGTTGCCCATGCGGTGGCCGGCTTGGGCGAGGGTTTGCCCGCCTTTGGCATCGTTGCCGCGGTGCTGGGCGTGATTGTCACCATGGGCAGTATTTCGGAGCCGCCGGAGGTGCTGGGCGCCCTGATCGGCGGCGCGCTGGTGGGGACGTTTTTTGGTATTTTGATCTCCTACGGCGTGGGCCCCATGGGTGCCTATCTGACAGCCTATTGCGAAGCGGAATTCAAGTACCTCGAATGCATGCGGTCGGGCATTTTGGCCCATGTGCAAGGCTATGCACCGGTGATTTCCGTGGAATTCGCGCGCAAGACCTTGGCCGGTCACGACCGGCCCAGCTTCTTGGAATTGGAGGATGCAACGTCGGAACTGGCGCTCGCTTAGCCGGGCAAGGTTACGGGCGCGAATTGATTAGGTCATAGATCATGGCGAACGGCGAAGGCACAATAGTCATAAAGAAGATCATCAAGGGTGGCGGTGGCCACCATGGTGGTGCGTGGAAGGTTGCCTATGCCGAATTCGTGACGGCCATGATGGCGTTCTTTCTTTTGCTTTGGCTGTTGAACGTGACGACCGACGAGCAGAAACATGGCGTGGCGGACTATTTCGCGCCCACGGCGGCATCTAAATCCACCTCCGGCTCGGGCGGTATACTGGGTGGCACGGCCATGTCCACGGAAGGCGCGCGGGTTTCAAGCTCCTCGCCGCCCACGGTGGTCATGGAACTGGCACCGCCCCGGCATCGTAATCCGGCCGAAGAAGACGAAGAGGTCAAGGAAGGCCAAGCCGCGGGGGAAGGTGAAGCCCAGCAATTGGCGGAAGAAGAGCTGTTGCAGCAAATGGCCGAGCGCGAGCAGGAAGAGTTCGAAAATGCCGAGCAAGCCCTGCGCGACGCCATTCAGGATTCCCCGGGCCTGGCCGACATGGCGCAAAATCTGGTGATAGACAATACGCCCGAAGGTTTGCGCATCCAGTTGGTGGATCAGGAAAAGGCCTCCATGTTCCCTTCGGGCGGCGCCACGATGAATGACAACCTGAAGAAAATTCTGGAAAAAGTGGCCGATATCGTCCACCGCATGCCCAATCAGATCGCCATCTCGGGGCATACGGATT
>JAPYUH010000065.1:6610-11346 GCA_029936195.1 Alphaproteobacteria bacterium | reverse complement strand
GCCGGAAGACCCGACCCTGCCCACAAACCGGCGCATCTCGATTGTTCTGCTGCGTGAAGCCGCGCTGGTGCCGTCCGCACCGCCCGGTCCGGCAAACTGATACCAAAGTATAAACCATCCGGACTTCCCAGCCGATCCTCCGCCTGGCGGCGCTGCCCAATCGATACAATTTGTTCTAGTATCGACACTGCAATTGGGGAGATTGAACGGTGCGCGCGGTTTTATCACCGAAAGATAGCGATTATCACAGCCATGCCAGGGCTTGGGCCGATGAAGCGCCCGACCCACTGGAAGCGCCGGAGCTTTACGATGGCATCCGCGTCAAGCGGTTGATCGCCTACGGCATCGATTTCATTATCATTTCATTGCTGTTGGTTGCGGTCTGGGTGATCGGCAGCATTTTCGCGATTATCACTTTGGGCCTGTTGTTTCCCGTACTGGTCATGGCGGCCTTTGTTCTGCCGTTCGCCTACCACATCCTGCAGCTTGGCGGCGCATCGAACGCCACGGTGGGGATGCGAATTATGGATCTGCGCGTCGTGGCCTGGAACGGGCACCGACCTGGCTACCCCCAGGCCGCCTTTCAGATATTGCTGTTTTTTGGCAGCATCTCCATCGCAACCCCGTTGGTCCTGGCCCTGTCGTTCTTCAATGCCCGCAGCCGCTGCCTGCATGATTTTCTGGCCGGCACGGTGACGATTAATGATCTGCACCTAGACCGTTTGCGGGCGCCGCGAGAGGTCTAGGCCAGCAGACCGATTAGTCCGGCGGCGGTCAGGAACAGGTAGGCGATCCAGCGATAGGTTTGCTCGGCCGCCTTGCCGGCCAGACGGCTGCCCAGCCAGGACGTCGCCAAAATGATCGGCGACAGGACGGCGGCGTCGATCACGGCGGCCAGGCCCGAGGGCGCGGCGCCGACCACCATGGCAACGAGGACGAATCCGGTCAACAGATAGTAGGTGACGATATTCGCGCGGATGGTGACCGACGGCATGTTGGCCGCCAGCATGTAGAGCAATACAGGCGGCCCGCCGACCGACGTCGTCGCCATCATGGCCCCCGAAATGGCGCCGATGCCATAGGTCAATGCCTTTGGGCGCGGCCCCTGGTAACGCCAGCCCGTGGCCAGCACGGCGACGAACAACAACACAATGATGGAGACGGCCCTGGTGATCATGGCCGCGTCCAGAGAGATCAATAGCCAGACGCCGAGGGGCATGGCGATCATGGCGATGGCCGAAAGGGGGCCGACAAAACGCCAGTCCACATCCCGCCGGGCGCCCAGAAACAGCATCATGCTCATGGGCAGCTCCACCGCCGCGACCATGGGAACCATATGCACCGGCCCCAGTAGGACGGCAAAGACCGGCGCCATGAGAATAGCCGAACCAAAACCGGCAAAGCCGCGCATAAGCCCGGCGACGGCCGCCGTGATCGCCGCCAGTATCAGTACGCCCCCCGGATCGGCGAGCAGAAGAGAGCCATGCATGTTGTTGCGTTTCCTCCGCCGTCCCGAACTAGAATGCTTTTCGCCAGCGTTTGATCTGCGCCAGGGCCGCCTGAATTTTCAACGCCAAAAAGATCTGTCCTAATTGCGCCGTGGCGCCGCCGGTGTCGCCCATGACACCTTGTTCACCCATGGCGCCGATTTTGTCCCGGCGCACGCCGCTCGGACTAACCGCCATCAGTTCCGCGCTATCCCGCAGATCGGCATGGCCCGGCCCCGCCGCGCGTTCCTTGCCGTTGGCCCGCAGCCAGGCAAACTGACCATTTCGTTCCGGATCGTAATAGTCGGCGACATGCAGGATCCGGGACCTCGCGCCGGCCCATTCCCGGTTCAATTTGTCCGCCACGACTCGCTGGCTTTCTTGATTGCCGCCACTGTCGCCCAGCAACAGTATTTGCCTGAAGCCATGGGCCTTGAAGCTGCGGGCTATGTTTTCCAGCACCGCCCGGAAGACCGGCTCGGGCATGCTGACGGTTCCGGGATAGCGCATATGGCCGCTGGGCGGCGTGATGGCGCCTTGGGGCACGTAGACCACAACCGGTGCCACCAGGGCGTCACCCAGGGCCATGGCGATGGCATTGGCGGTCCGGCGAACGATGTGATTATGCTTGCCGATCACCAGATGCGGGCCGCCTTGTTCGATGCCGCCCGTCGGCACGATCACCGTGCGCATGCCCCGGGCCAGGGCATCGCGGACCTCCGGCCAGGTCATCTCGGCGATAAATACGGTATTCGCGTTGGTATTTGCGGCATCGGCGGCGGCATCGGCCCGTGCGGGCCCGAAACCTAGCACCAGGAGGGCAACAACAAACCTAAACACAGGCGATGGCATAGACGCCTTGTACCCCATGGGGCAGTTGGTGGCTTTGCCAGGACTTGCCCCCGTCCTCGGTACCGTAAATCTTGCCGTGGCGGGCGGCGCAATAGACCCGGTCGGGGGAGGCGGCCCCCTCGGCCACCGCCATCAGGGTGCTGTCGATCTCCACCCCATGGTCGAAGCGGCGCCAACTTTGGCCGAAATCATCGCTGCGGTACAAACTGCCTTCATCACACACCGCCGCCACCGAAAGGGCGGCATAGATGCGTTCGGGCTGGTGCCCGGAAACCTGGACATCCCGGGCGTAGGTGAGGGGCGAGAACCGCCCGATGCCGAATTCGGCCCAATGGCCGCCGCCGTCCTCGCTGCGGAACAGTCCCATGCGGTTGGCCAGCCAAACCGTATCGGGATGGTTGGGGCTTTGGGTCAGGGCGTGGCTGTCCATCATGCCCTCGATCTGCTGGTCGGAGACGATGGCGCTCCGCAGATGCTCATGTTCCGACAGCGCAAGAAGGTCGCTGTTGCAGCTTTGCCAGGTCGCGCCACCGTCCCGGCTGCCGACCAAGCCGCCGATCTCGAAGGCGACCAGGATATGATTGGGATCATGGGCCGCGACGGAAATGCGGATCACCCGCATGGCAAAGCTGGCGCAGACCGCGCCCTCGGGCTGGGAAATGTTCAGGCGTTCGAACGTTGCACCGCCGTCGCGGCTGCGAAACACCGAGGTGTTCTGGGTGCCAACATAAATCGTCGCCGGGTCGGTGGGATCTAGGCACAAGGACCAGACCACGCTGTCCTCGGCCGAGGTGCCGTCCGGCAATGCCAGGGCCTGCCAGCTTTCTCCACCGTCGAGGGAACGGTAGGGGCCCGTCTGTGTGCCGGCGTAAATTGTTCCCGGCTGGCCGGGGTGCAGGGTGATGCAACGAACCTCGACCTGGTCCGGCAGTCCATGGGACAAAGGTTGCCATTCACCCTGTTCGGGGTCGTAGCCGAAGAAGCCTTGGGTCGCGGCATCTCCCGCCGCCGCCTGCCACTGTCCCGCGCCGACAAAGACTGAATAAGCCATAATCCACCTCCCATGTTCCGATTGGTCTTAAACTTAGCTCCTTGCGCCCGTGCCCGCCAGGGTTCTGCTTTTGATTGGTGGCGAAGGCGTGTAGAACTGCTTCGGAAAATTGTTATCGGTTTGGGAGATGGGCATGAGTGAGACGGTCGCATTTATCGGCTTGGGCGTGATGGGCTACCCCATGGCGGGGCATTTGGCCGCCAAGGGCTACAGCGTGACGGTGTACAACCGCAACAGCGCCAAGGCCGAGGCCTGGGTGGCGGAACACGGCGGCGCCAGTGCGGCGAGCCCGAGGGAGGCTGCGAGCGGTGCCGCAATCGTCTTCGCCTGTGTTGGGGCCGACAACGATTTGCGCGAGGTGACCTATGGCGCGGACGGCATCTTTGCCGGCATGGCGCCGGGCACGGTCTTTGTCGATCATACCACCGCCTCGGCCGAAGTGGCCCGCGAGATGCATGCCGCGGCCAAGGAACGGGGCCTGGGTTTCATTGACGGGCCGGTCTCGGGCGGGCAGGCAGGGGCCGAGAACGGCGCCCTGACCGTGATGTGCGGTGGCGACCAGGGGGATTTCGACAAGGTCTCTGGCGCCATCGACAGCTATGCCAAGATGTGTCAGCTGATGGGGCCGGCGGGGGCCGGGCAGTTGACCAAGATGGTCAATCAGATCTGCATCGCCGGGGTGGTTCAGGGCCTGGCCGAGGGCTTGAACCTTGCGCTCAAGGCGGGCTTGGACGGGGCCCAGGTGGTCGATGTCATTTCCAAGGGCGCGGCGCAATCCTGGCAGATGGAAAACCGCTATCAGACCATGCTGGCGGATGAATACGAGCATGGCTTCGCCGTGCAATGGATGCGCAAGGATCTATCCATCTGTATGCAGGAAGCCAAGAACCAGGGCATCTCCTTGCCCATGGCGGCCCTGGTGGATCAGTTCTATGCCGAGGTCGAGGGCATGGGCGGGGCCCGTTGGGACACCTCCGCCCTGTTGGCCCGCATGGTTTCATTGCGGCCCAAGCCGTAAGCGTCAGGGCGTCCGGCCCAGGGCCACGCCGGCTGCCTTATAGCCTCCGCCCGTGACATGGAACTGGGCCCCGACCTCGCCGGCATTGTTGCTGGCCCCACGCATGAAGGCGCCCTGAAGGCTGCCGCTGCGTCCCGCGCCGGATATGGAGCCATGGAATTCCGCGCCGCCGCTGTTCGAAACACCGTGGATGCTGCCGGAGTAGGTGGCGCCATCCAAATTCGAAATTGTCGCCGTGCGGGTACGGTCGCCGAAACTCCAGCTCTGTGCGTAGTTGCCAAAGGCCACGTATTGCTGACCGCTGGCGTTCAAGATATTTGCCGCCACA
>JAPYUH010000065.1:0-6510 GCA_029936195.1 Alphaproteobacteria bacterium | reverse complement strand
GCCGGAAATAAAACCCCATTTTGTGTGGGTGCAGGTGCAGAAGCTGACGCCAGAGGTCAAGGCGCCCGACAGGCTGGTGAAGGCGGAAGTGACCAGCGCAATTCTGCCATTGCTTGCCGCCCCGCCAATTGTGTTCGTCAGAGAGGTTGATTCTCTAATGCCGAAGATATTGTCGTCGATGAAGGCCTGCCGCGCCCTAGAATTGCCGGAGGGATTGCCGAAATAGACCAACATGGCCGACTGTGAGCCGAGGGCGTCTTGTGTCTTGAATACGGCGGTGGCCCGGTTGTTGGCCGGGTTCGTGGTGATGGCGAAGTTCTCCAGCGTGTCATTGTAGGTCGTGGCGACATAAATGGAAATCGTACCGCTAACCTTGGTGGTCACGATCCCGGCGCCATAGCCCTTCAGGGTCTGCGACGTGCGTGACGTTCCGACACCACTGGGGAGGGGCGCGGGGCGGCTATAGCTTTCGTGAAAAAAGACTTGTGCCGGCACGGAGGTGTTTTCCAGGGTCTGGACAAAACCGGCCGCGTTGAACAAGGTTCCACTACTCTCCGTAAAATCGGAACTTATGACGAAGTGATTGGGGCCGCCAAGGCCGAACATGGAACGCCCAAGGTCGTCCCGGGAGGTGGCGCCGCCGCCGCTGACGCGGATTGGCGTACCGCTGGAGGAAAGGCGCACCGAACCGCGGCTGTAGCCGGTCAAGTAGATATTTTGGTTGCTGCCCGCATCACCGATGTAGACGCCCGTATAGGCGCTCATGGCCGATTTCTAGCCGGCGCCTACTCCGTCGATGGCAATAACGGCATAAAGCGCGACCGCCCTGTCATCATTGGGGAAGGTCGTCAGGTTGGCTGAATAGGCGCTGTACAATAAGGCTTTGGGTGCGCCGCCGAAATTACCGCCGTAGTTCACGGGCAACATGGGGATTAGGGATTTGCCCGGCAATCCGGGGAAGAGGTCGTGGACGACAATGCCGGAGGTCGGAAACGGACCGCTATAGGCGACCCCGCCGAACAAACTGGCCGGGTTGTTGGCGGCGTTTGCCTCGCGCAAATTGAAATAATAGAACGATTGGTCCGGCGAACCGAAAGCATTACCGCTGACCGGCCCAAAGCGGGTGAAGGCGTCATTTGCGTCAATACTTTAAAAGCCTGAATTGACCGGCAATTTAAAGGTTTTCTGGCGAACCCATTCGGCGCGGTAAGAAATCCGTTCTCGATCTTGCCGCCGCTGCCGCGACTGTTGCGGTTCGCGACGACCGTGGTCTTGCCCGTACTGAAATTGTATCCGGTGAAGGGCGTCTGGCTCAGGAACCGTCCGCCATAGACAAAGTTATTGCCGACGCCGGTGTTTCGCACGCCGTCCGTAATGCCGGCGGTCGTGTCCAAGGTATTGTTTTGCTGCGCGATGACTGTTTTCTTGCCGATCAGCGTCAGCTTCTTGCCGACCTGCACAACACCGCCCGGCGGTGGCGGTGGCGGGGCATCGTTGAATTTTGGCGCCACGACAATGCTTTGCGGTTGGATGTTGGAACCCATCCCGGAGATCTGGGTGTCGGCCACGTCTTCGTTGGTCGGGGCCTCGGGCGCGCCGCCGGTATTATTGCCGCCCGGGCCTTCCAGGCCTGACAGGCTATCTCCCGGACCGCCTTCCGGCGGGGCCGGGGCCGGCCGGCTGGGTGGCGCCGTGGGGCTGGCCGCCACGACCTGAAAACCCGGCGTCGTGATGGCCCGTGTGACGCCACCGGATTTCACGGTCATCTGGCCAAAGGCCAATTGCGCCGTCGTCACCACGTTGGCCGCCGGCCTGGCCTGGGCCAGACGCAAAGTGCCCGCGGATGACGGGCGATTATCGCCGGCGCCCGCGGTCAAGCCGCCGTCCAGGCGCGCCTGGCGTTTGCGTTCCCGTATTGAAATGATGCCGATACCGCCGCGAATGCCGATGATCGCCGTGGGGATTTTGAAGACGCCCGGGCGTTTCTTGGATATTTTGCCGCCTACCAGACGGAACAATTCCTAGGTGGCGCTGAAGGCCAATTTGCCCACCTTGGTATTTGGGTCATAGACGAATTCGTCTAGCACGACGGAAGAATTCGGCCCGATCGTCAAGGCCGTGCCGTCGATAAACAATAATTGCGTGCGGCCCTGGTCCGACGTATCGATGCGTTCGTTGTGCAGCATATTGTCGCCCACCACGATTACCCGGTCGCGGCCACCTTGCGGCCGGCCCGTTGTCGCGGGGTTAACCACCGCCGCGAAGCCGACCTTTGGCATGGCGGCCTGGGCCGTTGTCATGACCAGCGGGCTCACGCCAATAGCGAAAACGCCAAGGCTCAAAACCCCTGGAATGAAAAGGTTGCTGCAACATTTCGATAACATGAATACTTCGCCGTCAGTCAGATGAACCGACAATTTAGTAAATGGCGCTCCTAAATGCCGCCATTCGACACTCTCGCTTATGAAAACAAACCATGCTTAAGAATATTATAACATGAAATTAGGCATTTCATGGCTAAATCAATGGCCTATCCCCCGCCTAATATGGCGGCCGCCTTGGGGGCGAAATAGGTCAGGACGCCATTCGCGCCGGCCCGTTTGAAGCCCAGCAGGCTTTCCATCATGACCCGCTCTCCATCCAGCCAGCCCCGCTCCGCCGCGCCGACCAGCATGGAATATTCGCCGCTGACCTGATAGGCGAACGTCGGCACGCCGAATTCATCTTTCACGCGCCGGACAATATCCAGGTAAGGCATGCCCGGCTTGACCATGACCATGTCCGCCCCTTCGGCGATATCCAGGGCGATTTCCCGCAAGGCTTCGTCGGAATTACCGGGATCCATCTGATAGGTTTTTTTGTCCGCCTTGCCCAAATAGGTGCCCGAACCCACCGCCTCGCGGAACGGGCCGTAAAAGGCCGAGGCGTATTTGGCGGAATAGGCCATGATCCGAACGTCGTCGAAGCCGTTCTCATCCAGACAATCTCGGATGGCGCCTATGCGTCCATCCATCATGTCGGAAGGCGAGATGATGTTGCAGCCGGCCTGGGCCTGGATCAGAGACTGTTGGCACAAAACTGCCACCGTCTCGTCGTTGACCACATAGTCATTGCGGATCAGGCCGTCATGGCCGTGGGAGGTGTAGGGGTCCAGCGCCGCATCGCACATGATGCCAATATTGGGTACGGCATCGGCAATGGCGCGGACCGTGCGGCAAACAATGTTGTTGGGATTGCTGGCTTCACTGCCTTCGCCATCTTTCAGGGATGGCTCCACCGCCGGGAATACGGCGATCACCGGAATGCTCAGATCGTCCGCCTGCTTGGCGGCATCGACGGCGCCCTTGATGCCTAGGCGAAAAACACCCGGCATGGCCTCGACCGCCATGGCCTGGTCATGGTCGTGCACGAATAGGGGCCAGATCAGGTCGTTTACACTCAAGGCGTTTTCCGAGACCAGCCGGCGGTTCCACTCGTCCCGGCGGTTTCGGCGCATGCGGGTCCGGGGGTACTGGCCGTGGGCCCAGGAAGAAATCCCCGCGGCGTCCCGCCGCTGGTTTGCAGGATTAACCTTGGCGATCTCTGCCATCAATGCGCCCTCATGGTGAATGCTTGTTTCTATTAGTCTACTTCGGCATTGGTAAATGATCTAGGCGTGCAATAGTGCGCTGCGACATGTTATGTAGACATTCTGGTCTTTATGGAAGCGGAGACAATGCGGTGGACGGCATAAGTGTAGATGCGCGCGGTGTGGCGAAGACAAAGGGCGGTGTGGGCGGTGTGGGCGGCGCGGGTGGCGCGCCAGGCGGGAAGTCACGAAAATCCGCCAAAAAAGGCCGGCAGCTGAAAAACCACCTGCGCTTCGTCACGGCCACGTCACTATTCGATGGTCACGACGCGGCCATCAACGTGATGCGCAGAATGATCCAGGCCACGGGGGCGGAAGTTATTCATCTGGGCCATAATCGTTCGGTCGAGGAGATTATTTCCGCCGCCATTGATGAAGACGTCCAGGCCATCGCCATCTCTTCCTACCAGGGCGGTCACATCGAATTTTTCGAATACATGATCGATCTGCTGAAGCAACGCGGCGCCGGCCATATCAAGGTGTTCGGCGGCGGCGGCGGCGTCATCGTACCGGAAGAAGTCCGGGCCCTGCATGAATACGGCGTCTGCCGCATCTATACGCCCGAAGACGGTCAGGCCATGGGTCTGCCCGGCATGATCGAGGATCTGGTGAAGCGGGCCGATTTTGATCTGTCGAAGAAAATGCCCAAGTCCCTGGCAAAGTTGAAGAAAGGCGACCGAGGCACCCTGTCCCGCCTGATTACCGGCCTTGAGGCCGGTACATTGTCCAAGACGATGGCAATGGATCTCACTGCCCTGGCCAAGAAAAAAAGTACCGTGCCCGTCGTGGGCATCACCGGCACGGGTGGAGCCGGCAAGTCATCGTTGACGGATGAATTGGTGCGCCGCCTGCGCACCGACCAGCCGGACATGAAGATCGCCATTATCGCGGTCGATCCCTCGCGGCGGAAATCGGGCGGCGCCTTGCTGGGCGACCGTATCCGCATGAACGCCATCGACAATTTCGCCGGCAATGGCTCGGTCTATCTCCGCTCTCTCGCCACGCGTGGGTCGGGCAGTGAACTGGCCGCCTGTCTGCCAGGTGCCATCACCGCCTGCAAGGCGGCTGGCTATGACGTGGTCCTGGTGGAAACGTCCGGTATTGGCCAAGGTGATGCGGCAATCGTGCCGTTCGTTGATCTGACAATTTATGCCATGACGCCGGAATATGGCGCCGCCAGCCAGTTGGAAAAGATCGACATGTTGGATTTCGCCGATCTGATCGCCATCAACAAGTTCGACCGCAAGGGCGCCAGGGACGCCTTCCGCGACGTGCGCAAACAATATCAGCGCAATCACGAGCTTTTCACCACGCCCGTGGCGGAGATGCCCGTGTACGGCACCATCGCCTCTAAATTCAACGATGATGGCGTCACGGCGCTGTACCACGGTATTTTGGATGCCCTGGCCGAACGTGGTCTGGCGCAATGGTCCTCGAAACTGCCCGAAAACCCGGCCCGCACATCTTCCAGCCATGACTTCATCGTGCCTTCGGACCGGATTCAGTATCTCGCGGACATAGCCCGTGGGGTGCGCGGTTATCATTCCGAAACGATGCAGCGGGCGGGTGCCGCGCGGGAGCGGCAGCAACTGCTGGCCTCGCGCGATATGTTGTCCCAGGGCGGGGCGCCGAAGGCGCAGCTTGGCCGCATGGAAAAGCTGGCCGACGACCGCGCCGAGGCGGTCGGCAAGGACGGCATGACCCTGCTGGCGGCCTGGCCCAAGATCAAGGCGGCCTATGGTCGGGAGGAATTCGTCACAAAGGTACGCGGCAAGGAAATCCGCAGCCGCCTCACCACCACGACCATTTGCGGCACGGCGATCCCCAAGGTGGCGCTGCCCCGTTACGAGGACGAGGGCGATTTGCTGCGTTGGATGATGTTGGAAAATCTGCCCGGCCACTTCCCCTTTACGGCCGGTGTGTTTCCGTTCCGCCGCGAGGGCGAGGACCCGACGCGCATGTTCGCCGGCGAGGGCGATCCGTTCCGTACCAACAAGCGCTTCAAATTCGTCTCCAAGGAAAGTCCGGCCAAGCGTTTGTCGACGGCCTTTGATTCCGTGACCCTGTATGGCAATGATCCCGACGTGCGCCCGGATATTTACGGCAAGGTTGGCAATTCGGGCGTCTCCATCGCCACCTTGGACGACATGAAGGTTCTGTACGACGGCTTTGAACTTTGCCAGCCCACGACTTCCGTCTCCATGACCATCAACGGTCCCGCGCCGACCATTCTGGCCATGTTCATCAACACGGCCATCGATCAGCAGATCACGGCATTCGAAGTTGACAAGGGTCGCGAGCCGACCACGAAGGAGGCCGCGAAGCTGCGCGCCTGGGTGCATGAAAACGTGCGTGGAACGGTGCAAGCGGATATCCTGAAAGAAGATCAGGGCCAGAACACCTGCCTGTTCTCCACCGAATTCAGCCTCAAGGTGATGGCCGACATTCAGGAATATTTTGTCCAGAACCAAGTGCGTAATTTCTATTCCGTCTCCATCTCCGGCTATCATATCGCCGAAGCCGGCGCCAACCCAATCTCGCAGTTGGCCTTTACGTTGGCCAATGGCTTCACCTATGTGGAAAGCTATCTGGCCCGAGGCATGCAGGTGGACGATTTCGCGCCCAATCTCTCCTTCTTTCTCTCCGCTGGCATGGACCCGGAATATACCGTTCTGGGCCGCGTGGCGCGGCGCATCTGGGCCGTGACCATGCGGGACCGCTACGGTGCCGCCGAACGCAGCCAGAAGCTGAAATACCACACCCAAACCTCGGGCCGGTCCTTGCATGCCCAGGAGTTTGCCTTCAACGATATTCGCACGACGCTGCAGGCCCTGGTCGCCAGTTATGACAACACCAACAGCCTGCACACCAATGCCTATGAC
>JAPYUH010000064.1:13985-17634 GCA_029936195.1 Alphaproteobacteria bacterium | reverse complement strand
GGCCCGGCTGAATTCGCGGGCAGCCATGGATGCCTGGCTTGCGGGGATTTAGATAAGCCCCAAGGCCCGCAATTCCGCCGCCATTTCGGGCGGCGGGCCGTCGTTGGTGGCGGCGTCCCAATGGCCGGATTGAAGGTGATCGGGCAGATCGGGAGCGGCGTCCTTGACCTCCAGATAGCGCCAACCCTGGTGCGGGCGGCGGGCGTGCAACTCGGTACGGACGAGGCCGGGGCCCAGGACAAAGCCGCAGCGCTTGGCTTCCGCATCGTCATACAATTCGTCCAGGCGGACGATGGGCTGGCGCACGCGGATGAAGCCCTTGATGATCCAATAGAGCGAACCGCCGTCCAGGACCTCGCCATCGCGGCGGGGCCGGTTGCGGGTGCGGTGGATGTTTTCAGCCGGTTCGTTGCGCGCCTTGGCGCGGGCCCGGCGGTTGGTCTGGAAACGCTCCAGCTGCTCGATGGATTCCACTCCAACGCAAAGTTTGACAATATGCACGGTCATGGCAGCCAGCCTAGCAGGCGCCACCACAAATAATCCAGCGGGAGCAGGACCAGCACCGTAAACATCAATAACCAAAGGCATAATTTATTGCCCTGGCGCATGGGCACGCCGCCCAGATGCATGGCGACCACCAGGGGTGGGGTCTGATAGGGCAGAATCACCGTGGTGTAGCCGGCCACGGTCAGCATCAGGACCGCCTCCACCGGCAGGTCGGTGGCCTCGGCCATGTGGCTGGCAAGAGGTGCCAGGATCGCCGGCACGCCGGGCTGGGTGGCGAACATGGCCAGGGCGGACGACAGGCCCGCGATGGCGGCGAAATTCCAGGCACTTTCGCCGGGCGAGAGCTTCAGCAGGGGAAGGACCGATTGGGCCAGCAGATCACCGACCCCGCCATGGGCCACCAGGGCGCCCAGGCCCAACACGCCCGCCACATAGAACAGGGAGCCGAACTTGACCTTTTCCTCGATGTCCTGGGCGCTGACAATGCCCACGAACGGCAGGATCATCACCCCGGCGACGCCCAGGGCGACCCAGGCGGGCGAGATGTGATGCACGAAATCGGTCATCCAAAGCGCCAGGGCGAGGAGCAATAGAATGGTCATGGTCCGCTCCCGCCCGGCCATGGCCGCCGGGCTTTCTTGCTGCTCCGTTGCCTCCCTGGCGTCGCTCTCGGGAAACAGCCAGACCACCAGCAGACCGATGGCAATAGCCTTGAGAAATCCCAGCACCGGAAAATGAAGTAGCAGCCAGGTGCCGTAGATGGGCCGGATATCATACAAAGTTTCGGCCGCGCCGATGATCACCATGGCCGGCACCGTTGCCGACATGATGGCAAAGCCGGGGATCATGGTGCCGAAGGAGACAGCCAGCACCATGCCCGTGCGGCCATTGCTGCCGGGGCCGTAGCCGAAACCCTCCGCCATGGCCAAGACAATGGGCATCAGGATCATCAGGCGGCCCAGGGTGGAGGGCATCAGAAAAGCCATCACCACGCCCATCACCACGACGCCGGCAATGATGCCGCCATAGCGGTTGCCGAAGCGCCGGCGCACATAATGGGCCAGCCGTTCCGCCAGGCCCGTGCCGCGTACGCCGGCGCCGATCACCAGGCCGCCGAACACCATCCAGAACCCGGCCGACTTAAAACCCGCGAACACCACGTCGGCCGGGGCCAGGGCGAACAGCATGGCGACGGCAAAGAACAGGATGGCGGAAATGAACTCGGGCAGGACACCGGTGGCAAACAATACCACGGTGGCCAGGGCCAAGGCGCCGGTGCGGGCGGTTTCAACCGCCAGGCCGTCAATAGGAATGAATGCCAGCGCGGCGGCGGCCAGCAGACCCGGTGCGGCAATCCAATACGAAATTTTCATCACGGGTCCTAGGCTCCACGGCAGGCTGTTGACGGCGACAGAATAAGGCAACTGAGGGCTTGCAACCGCCAGGACAGTGCTACACTGCGGCCATGTTGGACACAATAAATACCGGCTTGGAATCTGTAGACCCGGCTTCGCTAGGGTTTTCACCGTCACGTCTGGCCGAGGCGGTCGCCTTCGCCCAGGACAATGAAATCAACTGGTCCCGCAATATTGATGATCAGTTGGGCAATGGCGAATTTGAACCGCCGCCCTGGAACGAAGTGCTGGGCCCGACCATGCCGCGCGGCGGCCCGGCGGGGCTGATCCTGCGCCATGGCAAGGTGGCGGCCACCTGGGGCGACATCGCCCGCGCCGACATGACCTTTTCCGTGGCCAAGAGCTATCTGGCCGTCCTGACCGGCCTGGCCCTGGATGACGGCCTGATCGGCGATGTTCACGAGTCAGTGGCCAACACGGCCCTGGACGACGATTTCGCGTCGGCCCAGAACCGGGACATCACCTGGCACCATCTGCTGCAGCAAACCTCCGAATGGGAAGGCACCCTGTGGAGCAAGCCTGATCTGATCGACCGGCACCGGCAACTGGGCGAGGGGGCGGATAATTCGCGCAAGGGCCAGCACCGGGACCTGGGACAACCGGGCAGCCATTGGGAATATAACGACGTGCGGATCAACCGGTTGAGCCTGTCGTTGCTGCAGGTTTTCCGCCGGCCTCTTGGGGAGGTCCTGGCGGAGCGGATCATGGCGCCCCTGGGTGCTTCCAACGGCTGGTCCTGGAATGCCTACCGCAACGCGGCCTTCACCATTGATGGGGTCGCGATACCCTCGGTGCCCGGCGGCTCCCACTGGGGCGGTGGGTTGTGGATCAGCGCCGGCGATCAGGCCTTGATGGGGCAGCTGATACTGCAGCGGGGCGCCTGGGCGGGCCGGCAGCTGATATCGGAGGCCTGGGTCGAGGCCATGTTGCGGCCCTGCGCCCGGAACCCGGACTACGGCTATCTGTGGTGGCTGAACCCAGGCGCGGCCCGCTACCCCGGTCTCACGGCCCGGGCGGCGGCGGCATCGGGCGCGGGCGGCAACACCATATTGGTGGACCCGGATAACGACATGGTGCTGATCGCCCGCTGGCTGGACGGCAAGGCCCTCAACCCCCTGATCGACAAAACCGTCGCCGCCCTCTCCGCCTAATAAACTATACGGTGACGTTATATCTATTTACGGTGCCGGATACTGCAAACAGCAGCATTAATAGGTATACCGTCACCATATAAATGATCACCGCAGAGGGCAGCCCCACCAGGATCACCGCCGGCGCGAACCCAGTGCCCAGCGCGCCAATGTTTCGGCGTTGCGGTAGGCGATGTTTTCGGCCACATCCAGGGGCAGATCAGCCAGCCATTGGCGGGACCAGTTGGCCTGATCAATGACATGGTACCACCGCTCCGGCGTAAAGGTGTCGGTGCCAAGCATGAAGCGGTCGGGAAAAGCCAAGAACAACTTGCGCCAATGGGGGTCAACCTTGCCGCCCGTGGCATGCTCCGAACGAAAGGCCAGATCGGACCAAAGATTTTTGTGCTTGGACAGCATTGCGGCCACGCCTTCGGGATTGTCGAAACCGGAATGGGCCCACAGCACCCGGGCTTCGGGATCTTGGGCGAAAATGCGGTCCAATGCCTCCGCGTCTGCATGGGCGTGCAGAAAAATTTTGTATCGCGCCGCCAGCCGCACCATGCGCCGGGGCACCGCCAGATCGGCGTCCTTGCC
>JAPYUH010000064.1:0-13885 GCA_029936195.1 Alphaproteobacteria bacterium | reverse complement strand
GGGGCAGAATGTCCCAGGCGTCGTGGCTGTAGTGAATATGGGCATCCGCCAGCGGGGTTTGTGCCTGTACGCTGGCCACCGCCATCAACAAACCAGTGGCGGCAAGGATCGCGGTCGGAATTGTTCTCATGAATGCCTCCTTATCCAATAGCGAACATCATTGCACCGAAACCGTAACGGCGCGATTATGGCCCATGGGAGAACGATCATGACCGATACCACGCAACGTCCATCACTATATGACAAACACCCCGGCTACGATGTGCATTTCGAGCCTTGCCCGAAACGCCTGCGCGTCATGTTCAGCGGCGAAACCGTCGCCGACAGCACCCGCGCGCAGTATTTGCGGGAGAGCAAGCACTTGCCGGTGTATTATTTCCCCTTGGCGGACGTGTGCCAGGACCTGCTGGTGGCCACCGATCATTCGACCCACTGCCCCTTCAAGGGCGACGCGGCCTATTGGACGGTCAGGGCGGGCGACCGGGAAGCCGAGAATGCGGTCTGGACCTATCCCATGCCCTACGATGAAGTGGCGGAGATCAAGGACCATGTCTCGTTCTATTGGGACCGCATGGACCATTGGTACGAGGAGGACGAGGAGGTATTCGTCCACCCCAGGGACCCGCAAGTGCGCCTGGATATCCTAGACACCTCCCGCCCCGTGCGCATCACGGTTGCGGGCCGGGTGGTGGCGGAAAGCGCGCGCGCGCGCATGCTGTTCGAAACCGGCCTGCCCGCGCGCTACTACCTGCCCCGGGACGACGTGCGAATGGAGTTGCTGAAAAGCTCCGAACGGCACAGCGATTGCCCCTACAAGGGTTCGGCTGATTATTGGCATCTGAACCTGGAAGGCGAAGTTTTCGAGGATCTGGTCTGGAGCTATCCCGAGCCGGTGATGGAGGCCGCCCGCATCAAGGGCTATCTGTGTTTCTTCGACGAAAAGGTCGAGGCGGTGGAAGTGGACGGCCAGGTCATGGAACGGCCCGTCACCAAATGGTCCGCTCAGTAACCAAGATACGGTAATCGTTGAAGCGCCGGGGTGGCAAAAGCAGCCAATTATGGCGGATAAATTTGCGTGGCGTCGGCTTCGCGGCATCGCTAAACTTTAGCCACGCTCACCAAACGGGGACCATCGGCTGATCGCATCCGGCCGATCGCACCCCCTGTCCGGAAATAAATTTGTAGGGAAGAACATGGGATTGCACCGGCGCGTCTTGATTGCAAATCGTGGCGAAATTGCCATCCGTATCGCCAAGGCCGCCAAGGCATTGGGCATGGAAACCGTCGCCGTCTTTGCGCCGGTTGATGGCTTGTCATTGCATACCAAATTGACTACGTCGGCGCATCCCATCGACCAGAATGGCGGCCAGAACGCCGTATCGGCTTACCTAGACGGCGCTTCACTGATAAAAATTGCCAAGAAAGCGGGCTGCGACTGCATTCACCCCGGGTACGGTTTCCTGTCCGAGAACGCCGAATTCGCTAGCCTGTGCGCGGCGGCGGATATCACCTTTATCGGGCCATCCCCTTCTGCCTTGAAGTTGTTCGGTGATAAGGTCGCGGCGCGCGCGCTGGCCCAATCGCTTGACATTCCCGTGGTCCCGGGCAGCCGTACAGCACTTGCCTCCAGCGCCGAAGCGCGGGAGGCTGCCCGGGCCATCGGCTACCCCGTGATGTTGAAGGCTTCCGCCGGCGGCGGTGGGCGGGGTATGCGCGCGGTGGACGGCGAGGATAATTTGGCGGAAGCCTTTGATCGCTGTCAAAGCGAAGCCGCGGCGGCCTTTGGCGATGGCGCACTGTTCATTGAAAAATTGATCCAGCGGCCGCGGCACATTGAAGTTCAGATCCTGGCTGACGGCACTGGACAGACCGTGCATTTGCACGAGCGCGACTGCTCGGTACAGATCCGCAATCAAAAGGTCGTTGAAATCGCCCCCGCCGCCGGCCTTGATCCGGATTTGAAACAAAAAATGCTCAACGATGCGGTCAAGCTGGTACAGGCTGCCGACTACGTAAATGCGGGCACCGTGGAATTCCTGGTCTCGCCCGAGGACGGCCAATACCATTTCATCGAATGCAATCCGCGCATCCAGGTCGAACACACCGTGACGGAACAAGTCACCGGCATTGATCTGGTGGAGGCGCAGTTCCACATCGCCGGCGGCGCCTCCCTGGCCTCCCTGGGACTGGCCGGCCAAGGGTCCATCGTGGCGCGGGGTTTCGCCATTCAGGTACGGGTCGTGGCCCAGGGCGCGGGCAGCATTACCGGCTATAAAGAGCCGTCCGGCGCCGGCATCCGCGTTGATGCATGCGGCTACCTGGGCTATGCCCCGCCCTCTCAGTTCGACCCGTTGTTGGCCAAGCTCATTTGTTCATCCAATTCCACCCACACCTTGCCCTCCGCCGTTGACCGCACGTTGGCCGCCTTGGCTGAATTCCACATTGCCGGCTTGCCGACCAACCTGGCGCAGCTGCGCGGCATATTGGAGACGGAGGCGGTGCGCGCCGGCGATGCCAGAACCTCCCTCATGGCCGAGCATCCGGAACTGTCGGGTCCGGCCGCAAAACAAGATGTGGGAGACGCGGCGGACTTTCTCCAACAACAAGCGGCCGCCCTGATGGCGCCCGGCGCGGCACAAAGAGGCGCCCCGTTGGAATCCAGCCTGCCGCCCTTGGAGATCGCGGATGATGCGACGGGCCTGGAATGTCCCATGGCCGGCAGCATCCTAAAAATTTCCGCGACCGCCGGCTCCCGCGTGACCGTCGGTGAAACCCTACTGGTCATAAGTGCCATGAAGATGGAGGCGACGGTCGCCGCCCCCTGTTCGGGCACCGTCACGGCGGTCCAGGCGGTAGTAGCCGGCGACGAGGTTGTCGCGGGGCAGGTGGTGGCTGCAATCACCCCCGATGCGGGCGACGCGGAACGGGATCTGGCTGCCCTGGAAAACAACGAGACCTGGACCCCGGTTTTGGAAGAGGTTGAGACGCTGCGGCAACTGGCCGATGCGCGACTGGCACCGGGTTCGGAAGACCCCGGCGTGGTGCGGCAGCGGTCCCGCAACAAGTTGACCTGCCGGGAGCGCATTGCCCTGCTGTTGGACGAGGCGTCGTTTCACGAGGTCGGCAGTGTTGCAGGCTTTGCCACCTACGACGACGAGGGCGGTGTTGCCGCTTTCACGCCGGCCAACCACGTGGGCGGCTGGGGTAAGATTGCCGGCCGCACGGCGGTGGTTTGCGCCGATGATTTTACTTCGCGGGGCGGCCATGCGGATGGCGCCATCGGCAGCAAGAGCCGGCACCTGGATCAGCTATCCCTGGAACTTCAGGCTCCCTCGATCCGCCTGCTGGATGGCTCGTCGGGCGGCGGCAGCGTGGCCACCATGGTGCCACGGCAACAGCAATCGGGCGACAGCGATGCCAAGGAAAGCGCCGGCGCCATCAAGGCGGGCCGGCCCCGGGTCACGGGCGGGGGCGGTTCGTTCCTGCCCGGCCATCTGGGCAGCGAGCTTTACACCGAACAATTGTGCACGGTGCCTGTGGTCAACATGCTGCTGGGCAGCGTCGTGGGCATTGGCGCGGCCAAGGCGGTGTTGGGACATTTCTCCGTCATGGTGCGCGATATCGCCCAGCTTTTCGTGGCCGGCCCGCCCATCGTCAGCCATGCCATGGGCTATGACATCACCAAGGAGGAGCTGGGAGATTGGCATGTCCATTGCACCAACGGCTCCGTCGATAACCTAGCCGAGAGCGAGGACGATGCCGTGGCCCAGACCCGGCGCTTTCTCTCCTACTTGCCGTCAAGCGTGCATGCGGCCCCGCCTATCCTGCATCCAAACCCCGATGACCCCGTGGATCGGCGCGAGGAGGAGTTGTTCAGCCTCATTCCACGCAGCCGGACAGCGACATTCGATATGCGCAAGGCGATCCGGCTATTGGCCGACAGGGACTCTTTTTTCGAAATCGGATCCCTGTGGGGCACGGACCAGATCACCGGTTTCGTGCGCTTTGACGGCCATACCCTCGGCGTCATCGCCTCCGACAGCCGGCACGTCAACGGCGGTGCCTTGACGGCGGATGGTTGCGATAAATTGCGCCGCCATATCGATTTGTGCGACGTCTTCCATATCCCCATTCTCAACCTGGTGGACAACCCCGGCTTCGCGGTCGGTCTGGAGCATGAAATCGCGGGCACCATCCGCAAGGGCGGCGAATGGATGGTGGCCTTCGCCCAGATCAAGGTACCCATCTTCACGGTCATCGCCCGGCGCAGCTTTGGCGTTGCCGGCAACAATTACGCCACACCCCTGGCGCGGCCCTCCATGCGGGTGGCCTGGCCCAGCGCCGATACGGGCGGTATCCCCCCCGAGGGCGGCATCGAGGCGGCCTACAAACGCCAGTTGGCCGAGGCCGAGGACCCGGTGGCCTTGAGGGCGGAGATCGAGGCCCGCATCGAAAGCGCCCGCGGCCCAGTCGGCCCTCTCAACAAGTTCCAGATCGAAGAGATGGTCGACCCCCGCGATACCCGCAAATTGATCTGCGAATGGGTCGAAACCGCCTACCAAATGGTCTCCCAACCCGGCCGCCTGGGACCAAGGGCCTTGCAGTTCAGGCCGTAACACAACGCGGCCAACGGGGCTAATTCCAACGTGCGTTAGATTTTTCGCGCCATGAAGAAAGTTGTTTGGCCGACCTGGCGGCGCTTGCCGTCGTGTTCAGCCATATAGGCATCCAGGCCACCGTTTTCCCGGAGTTTTTGGAGCTTGGCTACGGCGGTGGTAATTTCATTTTCCGGCGCCAGTGCCCAGCTCGATTCTGCATTGCGCCACTGCTGTTCCAGCGGCCCACTCGCCTGGAAATAAGCCGCGCCTTGCAAAACACCGTCCAGCGGCACGAAACGGTCCTCGAATTTAAAGCCAACGTCCCCCAGCATCGCCTTCAACTTCTCCGAGGGAATGCAACGGTTATATAAAGCACTAAGCGCCGTTGGTATCAGGTGCATATACCAATAGCCGCGGTGAAGCTGCTCATGGTTGGAGCAATTGACGACGAGGAGACCGCCTGGACGGAGCACGCGGTGGGCCTCGGCAAGGGCATTTCGGTGACCGGCAAAACAGCCGTCCTGGCCTGTTTCCAAATGGTGGAGGACCTGATTGAATGTCACCACATCGAAGCATTCCGCTGCAAATGGCAATTTATGAACGCTGTCTTGGTGGAAGGCGATGCGGCTTTCAGAGGCGGCGTCCGCCAGCTTCTCCCGTGCCACGGCGAGCATGCCGGGATTAATGTCCATGGCGTCGATGCGGTCGACATAGGGCAACGCCAACTCCGCATAGGCGCCAGTGCCACAGCCGGCATCGAGAAGCCGGATGTGCGAGCAAGACCGCCTCAAAAGTGTCAGGGCGCCGATCAAAATCTCGGCGCCAATTGGCACCCGGGTCTGGTCGTAGTGCTTCGATACCTCGGAATAGTTCTCGTAGCTGCTCATGATGCGCCTTCGATGTAATGTATCTTATGCCAAGCGGCCTTGCGGCATGCGGCGCCTAGAGTGGGAGCGGAGGCATTTAGACTGGGATATTTGCCGCCGGGAAATGAAATATGATCGTGACCGGCACATACCATCTGCGTCGGCGCTGGTCCATGGCCCGTTGTCCGTTGTCCGTGGTCCGTTGCCCGTGCCGCGCATGGCCCAAAATCTACCTATTTGGATTTTCTCGTCGGCAGTCCCCGGGATCGCAAAATAAAATTGAAGTGTGCGGTTGAACGTCCGAGCCTCGCGACCGGACGCTTTGCCGCGGGTCTCGTTCAAGTCTGAATCTGAACAGACCGTTGAATAATTCCCAAGATCACATGAAATGACCTACGATAATTCATCATCCAAGTTGCGTTTCCAGTCGTCATAGCCCTGCAAGGTCTCTTCATTTGGCGGATATGTGCCGATTGTAGGGTGGCCGGCCTCGACCCGGGATTTTAGGAACCCTTCCAGGCGTTCCTGTTCGGCGCCGTCGCGGGCAATATCTTGGGCCATGGCGGCGGGGATCACGACGACGCCGTCATTGTCGCCAACCAGGATGTCGCCGGGGATGACGGCAACGCCGCCGCAGGCGATGGGGCTTTGAAGATCAGCGCCAAAATGCACATGCAGGCTGGCCGGTGCCGCAAAACCGGGACAAAATATTGGCAGGACCCCGGCCGCGACCGCGACGCCATCACGCACCGGTCCGTCGCTGACCACCGCCGCCACCCCGCGTTCCTGCAAGCGGGCGGTCAGGATATCGCCGATAACGCCGGCGCCGGGTTCGCCGCGGGCATCTATTACCAGGGCCATGCCGGGCGGAATATCCTCAATCGCCTTGCGCGGGGGATATTCCGGGTCGCCCAGAACCTCGACGCGGCTCAGATCCTCGCGCATGGGGATAAAGGGCAAGGTATAGGCCGGCGCCACGAAATGGCTGTGCCGAGGGTTCAGGGGCCGGGCGCCGACGATAAAACAATTACGCAGGCCACGTTTCAGCAACTGCATGGTAACGGTCGCGGTTGATATCCCGGCCAGTTGTTTCAGGACCTCGGAACTCACAACAATCCCCGCCCGGCCAGATTTGCCATCAGGGCGCCGATGCCGAATTCCCACTGCGGGATCTTGTCCGTGTGGTTGACCTGGTTGGTCAGGCTGCCCAGCAGGGGATTGGCGATGGTGACAATATCGCCCAGGTGATGGGTAAACCCCTGGCCCGGTGTATCGCGATCCTCGGTCGGGGCGAACATGGTGCCGGTGAACAACAGCAGGCCGTCGGGAAAATGATTGTGCGGGCCCCGCGCGTAAGCCGCAAGATCGCCAAGGTCGCGGCTGATCTCGGCCAGGGATGATGTCCCCCGCAAGGCAAAACCATCCGCGCCCGTGACCGACAGGCGGATACGCATGTCCCGCACGTGGTCCAGATTGAAACCATCGTCGAACAGGCGGATAAAGGGCCCGACGGCGCAAGAGGCGCGGTTATCCTTGGCCTTGCCCAGCAACAGGGCGCTGCGCCCCTCGAAATCCCGCAGGTTGACATCGTTGCCAAGGGTGGCGCCGACAATTTTTCCGGACGGCGCGATGGCCAGCACGACTTCAGGCTCCGGGTTGCTCCAGGTAGAATTGGGGTGAATGCCGATCTCGGCGCCGATGCCGACCGCCGCCATGGGCTGGGATTTGGTAAAGACCTCCGCATCCGGGCCGATGCCCACTTCCAGATACTGCGACCACAAGCCCCGTTCGGTCAAAACCCCCTTGATCCGCGCCGCTTCATCGGAACCAGGCACCACGTCGGCCAGGGAAGCGCCGATCTCGGCCCCGATGGCGTCCCTGATTTCCGCCGCCTGTTCCGGATCACCCTTGGCCTGTTCCTCGATCACCCGTTCCAGCATGGAGCGGACGAATGTAACGCCGCACGCCTTCAGCGCTTGCAGGTCGGACGGTGCCAGAAAATAGGGTTGCCCGTCGTCGCGATCCTGGTGGGCGCTGTTGGCGATCACGGCACCCACCTCGCCCAATCGTTCCCCCTTGCCCGCCCGGGCGGCATCGCTTGGGTTCTCCATGGCCAGCAGACCGGCCAATGTGGGCGCCACGGCGGACAGATCGAACACGCTATCATCGGCGACCAGCACGGGCGTCGGGCCGCCATCGGCGCCTGGCAGCCAGACCCGGCCGACAAAACTGCCGGCCCGCAGGCCGTCTTCGGGTAGGGTATTCTCGGCGGACAATGAAATGGTGGTCATGGTGGTTTTTCCTTGAGAAAATTTTGCGCCAGTATGGCAAGTGACCGCCTTGGACGAAAGGCGCAAAGCGGCTACATTTCGCCCTAGCATTCGATGCGCCAGAACAGGATATGATCATGTCTCCCTTCGTCCGATTTGTTGCCGCCCTTTCGGTGCTGTTGTTTTGCCTGGGCTATATGACGGCGCCCTGGGCGAAATCGGCACGGGAAAAAGACTTCCAGGACTGGCGCCTGCGTTGCGAGAAAAAGGACGACGATGCGCCGGAACGTTGCTTCATCATGCAGATTGCCAAAAGCGCCAAGGAAAAGCGGGATGTCCTGCGCATCGGCGTGCGTTACCCTGAGCCGGAAAAACCGGCCATGGTATTTCTTACCCTGCCCTTGGGCGTCTATCTGCCAACGGGACTGTTATTGCAGATTGATGATGGAGAGACCTTGAAAATCCCCGTGGAAATCTGCCTGCCTAACGGCTGCCATACCCGCATGGCCCTGGTTGGCGAATTATTGAAAAAATTAAAGGCCGGGCAAATGGCAAAGCTGGCCTTTCACGACAGCCAGCAACAGCGGATCACGGTGCCGGTTTCCCTTGCCGGCTTCACCGCCGCGTTCGCGGCTCTAAAGTAGATGGCCATGATAATTGATCTTATCGAGGCTGCCGCGCGGCATCTGTTTCAGGCGGCGCAAGCCGGCGAGCGGGGCGTGCCCCTGCCGGATGATATCGCCCCGGCGGACGTGGAAGCCGCCTACCAGGTGCAGGACCGATTGCAGGCCCTGTGGATTGAAGCCGGTGCCGGCGAAATTGCGGGGTGGAAGGTCGCCCTGACCTCGAAAGTGATGCAGGAACTGGTCGGCGTCTCGCAACCCTGCGAGGGAGCTATCTTCGCCAACCGGGTACATCACGGCGCCGCCCGACTGTCCCATGGGTCATTCGTCAACATCGGCGTGGAATCCGAGATTGCCGTGCGGCTGGCCTGTGATCTGCCACCAGCGGATGGACCCTATGACCAGGACAATATCCGCCGGGGGGTGGCGGCCTGCATGGCGGCCATCGAGATTGTCGAGGACCGGGCCATTGATTACAGCCTGATCGATGCGCCGCTATTGATCGCCGACAATTCCTTCAATGCCGGCTGTGTCCTGGGCGAACCAGTCACGGAGTGGCGGAACTTGGATCTGTCCGCGCTGGCGGGCCGCATGCTGATCAATGGCGAAGTGGTGGGGCGCGGCGTTGGCGGTGATGTGCTGGGCCATCCGCTGGTGCCCCTGGCCTGGCTGGCCAACAATCTGAACCAGCGGGGCACCATGCTGCACGCGGACGATGTGGTGCTGACCGGTTCCATCGTCGCCACCAAATGGCTGCAACCCGGCGACAACATGGTAACGGAGGTCGATGGCCTGGGCCGGGCCAGTCTGAGCGTTACCTGAGGGAGACTACCTTATGTCGAATTTGCATCAGGGATTGCCCATCGGCGGCTTGATGTTGCGGGCCCTGGCCCGTTGGGGCGACCGGGTTGCCTTTTCGGGCCATGGCGGCAGCTTCACCTATGCCCAGAGTTTCGATCTGGTCGGGCGATATCAGGCCGCTATGCAAGGGGCCGGCGCGGTGCGTGGCCAGCGCATGGCCCTGCTGAACGCCAACCGGGCGGAGGCCTCGCTGGCCGGTGTCGCGGCGCAATCCCTTGGCCTGTGCCTGACAGCGCTGCATCCCCTGGGGACCTTTGAAGATCAGCGGTTCATATTGGAAGATGGCGAAGTCGACTACCTGTTCGTGGATGGCAAAAGCTATCTTGAACGGGGCGCCGAACTTACGGCCGCGACCGAGCGCCTGGCCGGGGTCTTCACGCTGGGCCCGTCGGACTACGGCCTGGATATCCGCGCCGCGGCGGATGCGGCCGGCGCAGTGTCCCCGGTTTTGCTGGCTCAACCCAATGATATTTCCATGTTGGGCTACACGGGCGGCACCACCGGCAAGCCCAAGGGCGCCATGCGCCGGCAGCATTCAGTCGTGGCCTTGACCAACGCCGTGCTGGCGGATTTCGAGTGGCCCGAGGATATTGTCTATCTGGCCGTGGCGCCCAATTCCCATGTGGGCGGCACCAAGATCCCGCCGACCTTGTTGCGCGGCGGCCGGGTGCATATGCACAACGGCTTTGACGCGGATGCGATCCTGGACACCTTCGCCACGGAACGCATTACCGCAACTCTGATGGTGCCGACCATGGTCAGTATCCTGCTGGATCATCCAAAATTGGATACGGCCGATTTGTCCAGTTTGGAACTGCTCATGTATGGCGCCGCACCCATGTCGCCGACCCGCCTGCTGGAAGGCTTGGAACGCATCGGCCCGGTGTTCTCCCAACTGTACGGCCAGACCGAGGGTTATCCCCTGACGGTGCTGCGCAAGGGCGACCACAACAAGGATGATCCCGGCCTGTTCGCGGCTTGCGGCCACCCCGTGGCCTCGGCCAATATTGCCCTGCTGGATGAAGATTGCCGACCCGTTGCCAGGGGCGAGGTGGGCGAGATTTGCGCCCAGGGGCCTCAGGTGATGGACGGCTATTGGCAACGCCCGGAGCAAACGGCGGAGACATTGGCGGGGGGGTGGCTGCACACCGGCGACATGGCCATGGCGGACGAACGGGGCTACCTCTACATCGTCGACCGCAAGAAGGACATGATCATCACTGGCGGCTTCAATGTTTTCCCCCGCGAGGTGGAGGACGTGATCACCACGGATCCGAATGTCGCCATGGCCGCCGTGATCGGCGTGCCCGACGACAAATGGGGCGAGGCGGTCAAGGCCGTGGTGGTGCCCCGGCCCAACACCCTAGTGGACGCGGAGGCCCTGATCCGGCGGGTCCGGGATGCCAAGGGCGCTGTGCATGCGCCGAAGTCCGTGGATATTGTCACTGAAATTCCCCTCACGCCGCTGGGTAAACCGGACAAGAAGGCTTTGCGCGAGACTTATTGGGCCGGCCGGGACCGCAGAGTCGGATAGAGGGTCGGATAGTATTTTGGCTGAATACGAATATGGCCACCCCATGCGCCCCCTTTGGCCGTTGGAGGACGGCGCCCTTTATCTGAACCACGGCACCGTGGGCGTCACGCCCTTGGAGGTTCTGGCGGCGCAGTGGGAGATCAAACAGCGGATCGAGGCGCATCCGGCCCGTTATATGCGGCGGGAGTTGAAGCCGGGCGTGCGCGCCGCCGCCGACCGCGCGGCGGGCTATCTTGGCGGCGACGGTAATGACTATGTCTTTACCGACAATGCCACAACGGGGATCAACGCCGTTCTGCGCTCCATCGAATTGGCACCGGGCGACGAGATTCTGGTGACTGACCATACCTATGGCGCCGTGGCGAACGCGGCTCGGTATGCCTGCGAGAAGGCGGGTGCGACTTTGGTCAGCGCACGGATACCCTTTTCCATTGGTGACGACGATGCAGCCGCCCGGGCCGTCGAGAGTGGTTTAAGCCCGGATACCCGCCTGGTCATCCTCGATCATGTCACCTCGGAGACCGGAATCCTGTTCCCGCTACAGCGATTGGTCGCCTTGTGCCACGACGCAGGTGCCCAGGTCCTGGTCGATGGCGCCCATGCGCCAGGCACGGCTGATCTGGATATCCCCAGTTACGGCGCGGACTGGTATAGCGCTAATCTGCACAAATGGCTGTACGCCCCGCGGGGTTGCGGCGTGCTGTGGGCCGACCCACGGGTACAGGAGGATTTGCACCCGGCAGTCATCTCCTGGCGCCTGGGCGAAGGTTTCACGGCTGAGTTCGATTGGACCGGCACCCGCGATCCCTCGCCTTTTCTCAGTGTACCGGCGGCCTTGGATTTCCTCCGGAAAATTGGCGGCGGGGCAGTGGCGGCGCATAACCATACTTTGGCTAGTGCGGCCGCGCGGATGTTTGCTGAAAGGTTCGGCGGCCAAATCGGGGCGCCGGAGAGCATGATCTCGGCCATGGGCCTGGCCCCGCTGCCAAAAAGTTTAGCCGCCACCCTGGACCAAGCGGTGACCCTGCGTGATCATCTGGACCGCGAACATAATATCGAAGTGCCCATCATTCCTCGTTCTGGCCGCCTATGGGCGCGGCTGGCCGCACAGGTCTATTGCCAGATGTCGGATTATGAAATATTGGCGGATGCCATAGACGCCTATCCTTGAACCCCATCAAAGGGAGCCGATCCCATGCCCACCTATAACGCGCCTGTCAGGGAACTGCGCTTTGTCCTGAACGAGCTGTTGGCGATTACCGAATGTACTGAAATCCCAGGCTATGGCGACGTCAGCGCCGATCTGGTGGATGCCGTCCTGGACGGCGGCGCCAAAATCACCGAGGAAATCTGGGCCCCCCTGAACCAGGTCGGCGACGAGGAAGGCTGCCGCTTTGAAAACGGCAAGGTAAGAACACCCGCCGGCTTTAGGGAAGCATTCGAGGCTTTCTACGACGGCGGCTGGAACGCCATCTCCACCTCGCCGCAATGGGGCGGCCAGGGTTTGCCGGGGGTTTTGGGCTTGGCGATCAGCGAAATGGGCATGTCCTCGAACCTGTCGCTTTCCACTTACGTGGGGCTGTCGGGCGGGGCGGCCAGCGTCCTGATATCCATCGCGCCGGAGCATTTGAAGCAGCTTTACGTGCCGAAGATGATGTCGGGAGAATGGACCGGCACCATGAACCTGACCGAGCCGCATTGCGGTACTGACCTGAAATTGATGCGCACCAAGGCGGTGGAACAGGACGACGGCACCTATGCCATCACGGGGACAAAAATCTTCATCACCGGCGGCGACCACGACATGACCGAGAATATCGTGCATCTGGTCCTGGCCAAGGTGGAGGGCGAGGGCGAGGGCCTGCGCGGCGTCTCACTGTTCCTGGTGCCGAAAGTCGCGGTCAACGACGACGGCACCTTGGGACAGGGCAACAACGTGGTCTGCGGCAGCATTGAACACAAGATGGGCATCAAGGGCTCGGCCACCGCCGTGCTGCATTATGAAGGTGCCATCGGCCACCGCCTGGGCAAGAAGCCGGAACCGGAGGTGATCGGCGAGGATGGCAAGCCCAAGAAACGCAGTTCCGGTGCCGGCATGGCCGGCATGTTTCAGATGATGAACGGCGCCCGCATCGGCGTCGCCTATCAGGGCGTGGCCCTGTCCGAAGTGGCCTATCAGAATGCCGCCGCCTATACACGGGAGCGCACGGCGGGCCGGGCCTTGAGCGGCGTTAAATACCCCGACCAGCCGGCCGACCCCATCGTGGTGCACCCTGATGTCCGCCGCATGCTGTTGCAGATGCGCGCCTTTAACGAAGGCGCCCGTGCTTTGTTGATGTGGCTGACCCACGAGTCCACGGTTGGCCGGTTTGATGGCGATGATGAACGCAAACAACAGGTCAGCGATCTGTTCAATCTGCTGACCCCCGTGGTCAAGGCGCACTTCACCGACGTTGGTTTCGAATGCGTCAACATGGCCATGCAATGTTTCGGCGGCCACGGCTATGTGCGCGAACACGGCATGGAGCAGTTCGTCCGCGATGCCCGCATCTCGCAACTGTACGAGGGCGCCAACGGTGTTCAGGCTCTCGACCTGGTGGGCCGGCGCATGGGTGTCGATAATGGCCGCCCGGCCCGGGGGCTGTTTGCCTTGATCACGGAATTCATCACCGCGCAGTCAAGTGACGAGACCGGCGAGGAAATGGAGCCTTTCATCAAGCCGCTGCAATCCGGCCTGAACGATCTCATGGGGACGACAATGTGGTTGGCCCAGAACGCCATTCAGAACCATGAGGAAGCGGGCGCGGCCTCGGTCGATTTCCTGCGCATGATGGGCACGGTAGCGATCGGTTTCATGTGGGCCCGCATGGCGCGCGTGGCGCTCGACCAATTGGCGGCGGGCACCGACGAGGAGGATTTCTACCGCATGAAACTGAACACCGCCCGCTATTACATGGGCCGCGTGATGCCTGATACCGCATCGTTGAAACGCCGCGCGGAGGCGGGCGCCGAGGTTTTGATGATGCCGGGTGACGAGGCGTTTTAGGGCGTTTTCAACTTTCGTTGCATCACCGGGCCACCCGCTCCCCCGTCCCAACCACCCATTAATGGTACCCTGTGGGTGGTTGGGACG
>JAPYUH010000063.1 GCA_029936195.1 Alphaproteobacteria bacterium | reverse complement strand
CTGCGTCCGCCTTTACGATGGGCAAATTTACGACGGCACGAAGGCAAAACCGTTTTTGCCCTTGCGCTTAACCACATACATGGCCTGATCGGCTTTTTGCATTAGCTCGTCGCAGGTTTCGCCGTGTATTGGATAGCACGAACGACCTGTTGAAACGCTAGAGCGGTTCCGGGCCACCAAATACCTCATCCCAAGCGTGGCGCAATTGCTTATCAACTTCCGCCATTTCAATTGGCAGGCCAAGATCAACCAGGGACGTCACGCCGTGCTGCTTAATGCCACAGGGCACGATGCCCGCATAATGGGATAGTTCCGGCTCCACGTTCAGGGAAATACCGTGATAAGTGACCCAGCGCCGCACGCGGACACCAATCGCGCCGATCTTGTCGTCCTTGCCTTGCCCCCTGTCGATCCAAATGCCGATCCGTCCCGCCCGCCGCTCGCCGTTCAGGTTGAAGCGGTGCAAGGTCGCGATCAGCCAGTCCTCCAGCATGGCGACATAGCAGCGGATATCCAGCTTCCGGGCTTGTAGATCCAGCATGACATAAGCCACCCGCTGGCCGGGGCCGTGATAGGTGTATTGCCCGCCGCGCCCGGTTTGATAAACCGGCAGACCGCCGGCATCCAGCAGGTCCCCTGCCTTGGCCGAGGTACCCGCGGTATAGAGGGCGGGATGCTGCAACAGCCAGACCATTTCCTCCGCCCCGCCCGCGCGGATGGCGGCGACCCGCTCCTCCATGTCCCGAACAGCTTGTTGATAGTCAACCAAACCGTCGCTGATGCGCCATTCCATTAACCAACTACCCGCTTCTTTGTGCTGACATTAACTCTATCATAACCATGTCCAGGCATAGCTATGGGGGTAATAGTAATAGCGAGTCTGGGCAGGGCATGAACGACCAACGTTTAGCCGATGTTGAACTGGAAATCTCCGTGGTAATCGGCAGCACCGAAATGCCGATCCATCAGCTTTTGCGCATGGGCCGTGGCGCGGTCATTGAGCTGGATGCCACGACGGAGGATTATGTCTGGATTCTGGCCAACAACAAACTCATCGCCCGGGGCGAGATCATGGTCAATGGCGAGAATGTCGCCGTGCAGGTCACCGAAACCATCAATATTGATGACGAATAAGGCCACGAATTATCGGGTACCACGCTTGCGGCCCGCGCTGGTATTTGCTATTTCCCAAAATCTGCCTTTCTAAAGCGCATTCGCGGTCGTGGCGGAATTGGTAGACGCGCAGCGTTGAGGTCGCTGTGGGGGTGACCCCGTGGAAGTTCGAGTCTTCTCGACCGCACCAAATCAACCCCTCGAAAACGGCATTGTTTTCGAGGGGTTTTTTGTGGCCGTTACTGTAATCTTACCATCATGAGTAAACAGAGCCTTCAGGATGAGATGGAGCCGCCGACATCGTTCGAGGATGTCTATGGCGTCAACACGGAATTGGTCCGCGCGGTCGAGGCCGCCTTGGAGGAAGGCCCACGCGCGAATGTCCGCGCGCTACTGAAGCCGCTTCGCCCCGCCGATATCGCCGATCTTGTGGTCGTACTGGGCCGCGAAGACCGCCGCCGCCTTGTGGTCACCATGGGGGACGACCTGGATCCGGAAACATTGATCGATCTGGAAGGTCCGGTACTGGCCGAGCTGCTGGTGGTGATGAGCCCCCATGCGGTGGCCCGCGCGATCGCCGAACTGGATACGGATGAAGCCGTTCATCTGCTCGAAGAGATGGAGGACGCCCGCCGGGAACAGGTCCTGGCAAATGTCCCCGCGCCCGACCGCGCCGCCGTCATGGAAGGCCTGTCCTTTCCCGAGGATAGCGCCGGCCGACTGATGCAGCGGGACCTGATCGCGGTGCCTGCTTATTGGAGCGTTGGCCAGGTGATCGACTATTGCCGCGACACTGAGGAACTGCCGGACAAATTCTATGAAATCTTTGTTATTGATCCCCGCCACCACCCCATCGGCCAAATCGCCCTGAACCGCCTGATGCGTACCCGGCGGCCGCTTTTGTTGCGCGATATCATGGAGGCGGAGGCGACCACCATTCCCGTGTACATGGATCAGGAAGAAGTGGCCTTTCTGTTCCAACAATACCGCCTGGCCTCGGCCCCGGTGATTGACGGTGCCGGCCGTCTGGTCGGCGTGATCACTTTTGATGACGCAGCCGCTGTGTTGGAAGAAGAAGCGGAAGAGGATCTGATGCGCCTATCCGGCGTGTCGTCGGAAACCGATCTGTCGGACACCGCGCTCCGCACGACGCGAACCCGGGCCGGCTGGCTGCTGGTCAATCTGGCCACGGCGATCCTGGCCTCCATGGTGATCGCCCTGTTCGATGCCACCATCGAACAGATCGTCGCCCTGGCCGTGTTGATGCCCATAGTGGCCTCCATGGGCGGCAACGCGGGCACACAGACCCTGACCGTCGCCGTGCGCGCCCTGGCGACCCACGAATTGACCGGCGCCAATGCGCTGCGCATCGTTGGCAAGGAACTGGTGGTCGGCGCCCTGAACGGTATCCTGTTCGCCATTCTGGTCGGCCTGGTCGCGGCCTTCTGGTTCGCCACCCCGACCCTGGGCGTGGTTATCGCGGTGGCCATGATCATCAATATGGTCGTGGCCGCCCTGGCCGGCACGTTGATCCCCCTGGGCCTGGACCGCGCCGGCATCGACCCCGCCATCGCCGCCACGGTGTTCCTGACCACGATTACCGACGTGGTTGGATTTTTTGTCTTCCTCGGCCTAGCCGCACTGTTTCTGCTGTGATTATGTCGGCGGCGGAAGTTATCGCGGCTTTAAATCTGCAACCCCATCCCGAAGGCGGCCATTACGCCGAGACCTACCGTCATGCACCGACAGACGGCGGACGGGGCGCCATGACGTCGATCTATTATCTGCTTCGGGCGGGGGAGGTTTCCGCCTGGCACCGGGTCAACGACGCGGACGAAATCTAGCACCATTATGCCGGTGCCCCGTTGGAGCTGAAACGAGACGGCGAGAGGTTCATGCTTGGCCCCGATCTTGCGACCGGCCGGCGCCCACAAGTGGTTATCGGCCAGGGGCAATGGCAATCGGCGCGTTCCTTGGGGGCGTCGACCTTGGCCGGATGTACGGTAGGTCCCGCGTTTCAGTTCGAAAGTTTTGAAATGGCGCCGGCGGGCTGGGAACCTGATTAGTTTCTGCCGGACTTCAGCAAATCCAGGGATGCCAGAACAGCGCCGCCGGTGATCAGCAGGCAAGCAATCAGCACGGCGCCCGTCGCGGCGGCGAAACCAAACAGGATCAGGACCAGAGTTGAAAGCAGGGGTGCCGCATAGGAAGACGCGCCTAGAGCCTGAATGTGCCCATGCTTAACCCCATGGTCCCAGCAATAGAATGCCAAGCCCACGGGTCCCAGCCCCAGACCCGCGACGGCCAGCCATTGGGTAGCCCCCGCCGGCCAGACCGTTGTCTCAAATATCAAGTGCGCCAGAAAAGCCAACAATGCGGTAGCGCCGCAAAACCCGCCCACGGTGTCGGTGGGCACATTGCCGAGACGGCGCGAGAGAATGGAATAGCCTGACCAGAGCAAGGCGCAGGCCATGGCCGCGAAGTGCCCCGGCATGAACTGGACCGGCGCGCCGGGTGCACGGCCGGCCAGGATCAAAACGGCGGCCCCGGTCAATCCCAACAGGGCGCCCGACACATGCCACCAGCGCAATCGCTCGCCCGGCAGCAGGGCCGAAAACACCACGATCAGCAAAGGCCACAAGTAGGCGATCAGGCTCGCCTCCACCGCCGGCGCATTACGCAGGGCGATGAAGTAAAAGAAGTGATAGCCGAACAAACCGCCGACCCCAACACCCCACACAATCGGCGGCTGGCGCAGATGGTCGATAATATTCTCGCCCCGCAGCAGCCATTTTCCCAAGGCAAGCATGAAGGCCATGGCGAATGTCATGGCAGCCAGCTGCAACGGCGGCACCTGGCCCGTTGCGGCCGTGAACAGTGCCAACAAGGCCCACAACAAAACGGCGACGAAGCCCACGGCCGTCGCACGCCGTTGTGACCAAAGCGCCCGTCCCTCCGGCAACTTCATGCCAATTTCCGTTTGCTACTACGCCGACCGGTATGTCTCATCACACACAATCGTAGCATCGCCATGACATGGCCCCCAAGCCGTCATCAATACATATGTTGGCCGCCGTTGATGGACATGGTGGAACCGGTGACGAAGACTGCCTCCTCGGCCACCAGGAACATCACGGCGCGGGCGATCTCATCAGCATTACCCAACCGCCCGACGGGGATCTTGGCGACAATTTTTTCCAGCACATTGTCCGGTACCGCCGCGACCATGTCCGTGTCCACATAGCCCGGCGCAATGGCATTAACGGTGATGTTGTGGCGCGCCCCTTCCTGGGCCAGGGCCTTGGTGAAGCCGTGGATGCCGGATTTCGCGGCGGCGTAGTTGACCTGACCGTACTGGCCGGCCTGTCCGTTGATGGAGCCAATATTGACGATGCGGCCAAATCGGCCGTCGCGCATGGCAGGGAAGACTGCCTTGCAGGTATTGAAACAGCCGCCCAGGTTGACGCGGACGACGGCCTGCCAGTCTTCATGGCTCATATTCATCAAGGTTCCGTCGCGGGTGATGCCCGCGTTGTTGATCAATATGCCAACATCGCCCAAGTCCGCCGCCAGGGCCGCGATGCCGTCCTGACAGGCCTGGTATTCACCGACATCAAACTTGTAGGCGGCGATGCCCGTCTCGTCCGAAAACTGCTTGGCCGCATCATCGTTGCCCGCGTAGTTGGCCGCGACCGTATAACCGGCGGTCTGCAGAGCTTCGCAAATGCCCCGGCCAATGCCCCTGGTCCCGCCCGTTACCAATGCCACTCTACCCATCGTCCCGTCCTTTCCCACAATTCGTATCAATCGCCCAGACAACGCCGTCCCCATAACACAGTTGCCTTGGCCGTTGTTCGCCAATTGCCGAAACAACCCGTGTCAAATTGCCGCTCTCGGTTGCACCAGCCAATTCAGCAGTGGCCGCCACAACTGGCTTTTGGCCCGCCGCCCGACCACCATGCCAATGTGCCCCGCCGCCGGCCGAATGACCGGCACATCGCCCACTGCATCAGCCACCGCATCGCCCAATGCCTGCGCCGAGGCCGCCGGTACGATGCGGTCATTTTCCGGGATTGCCACCAAGGCCGGCAATCTCAGCGCACCCGGATCTACCGTTTGACCCGCCACCCGCCAAAGTCCCTGGCCTGGATTAGTCTCGTCATACCAGCCCAACAGGCATTCCCGCGCCACCGCCGCCGCCAATGGCATGCCGTCGTTGACCCAATCTTCCAGGGCCACGAAATGGGCCGCTTCAGCGCTTTTCGGATCGAGCGTGGAAAAGTGGCGGAACTTCCGTTGCGCCAGACCCGGGTCCAGCGCCGCGAATAAAGCCTGCAAGACATCCACAGGCAACACGCCAAATGCCCGCAGCAGGCCATCCAAACCCGGCGCCAGGGTTTTCAGCATTGGACCTTGGGGCCCACCGGCGTGAAAATCCCAAGGCGTGGCCAACAGGGCCAAACCGGCCAAATCATCCTGCCGGCGCAAAGCCAGGGCCAGGGCTAGATTGCCGCCCATGCAATAACCGACCAGCGCGGGCGCGCGCGCATCCGTTTCCCGCACCGCGTCCAAGGCAGCGGACAGTCGGCTGCAGATATAGTCATCCAGCGTGAACCGCCGCTCCGCCTCCCCCGGCGTTCCCCAATCGACCAGGAACGGCCGCAGTCCTTCGCCCCGCAACCATGTCAGCAAACCGCGTTCCGGCGTCAGGTCGAGAATATGGGCGCCATTGATGAGAGAGGGCACAAACAGCACCGGCCTGCCAGTGCCGCCGTAATCCAACAGCCGCGTGCCGCCGTGGGACCAAATCTCCTGGCCAACCGATCGGCCGCGATGGGGCCGTTCGGCCTCCTGATAGCTCCGCACGCCCTTAAGCATGGCGGCAAGCCGGTTCTGGCATTCGGCGGCCACTGCCTGAAACAATGCCGCCTCGTCACATCCGCCCAGCTCAACCGTCAGCGCCGCCGCCGTTTGTTTTAGCTCCGGCAGCCAGGGCAGCGAATTGTTCCGCGCACTGGGCAAGGCGGCGAGCGAACTCATCATGGAGGTCATCGCCGTCGATAGATGCAGGGCCAGGGGCCGAGGGCGCATTTGGAGCATTTGGTTTTGATCCCAATCCATTCTTAGCCACCCCCTTTCCCCCGAGATTGGCATCCGCAAGGGCCTGCACCATTATTTTTGCCGCATCCGCGGCCGCAAGGCTCGGCTCAACGCGGGCGGAGGCGGCCAACTGCCGCTCCCATAAATCCAAATAGCGCCGCGCCAAGCCGGCCAAATCCGCTTGTACCATCCTCTCACTATAGGCGCGCGGGGCGGGCCGGTCATGACGCAATGCAACAAATCGGTCACGAATTTCTTGCGCACTGCAACATGAGCGGGCCATATTAGGCCTACGTTTACCAAATCGATCCAAGAATGCTGTGAAAGCAGGCGTAGATGAGGCGAGTATGGTCGAAAAATCGAGCACATCCGATGACGCCATTGTCATCAAGAAATACGCCAACCGGCGGCTCTACAATACCGCGACGTCCAGCTATGTGACCCTGGATACCTTGTCGACCATGGTCAAGGACGGTCAGGACTTCGTGGTACAGGATGCCAAATCGGGCGCGGATATTACCCGCTCCGTGCTGACCCAGATCATTTTCGAGGAGGAGAGCAAGGGGCAGAATTTATTACCCATATCCTTTCTGCGCCAATTGATCGGCTTTTACGGTGATAGTTTGCAAACCATGGTGCCCGGCTATCTGGACAGCACCATGACCGCCTTTGCACAAAATCAGGATCAGATCCGCCAACACATGGCCGATAGCATTGGCGAGGCCAACCCATTTCGTCAGATGGAGGAACTGGGGCGTCAGAACATGGCGATGTTCCAGCAGGCCATGGGCATGTTCTCCCCCTTTGCCGCCAATAGTGCGCAATCCGGCGGCCCGCAATCCAGTGCCCCGCGGTCCGGCGCCCCGTCCGCCCCGAAACCTCAAGCGCCGCCACAACCATCCGACAGTGCCGGTGGTAGTGGCAGCGGTGGCGGCGGAGAATTGGACCGGCTGCGCCAACAGTTGGCGCAGATGCAACAGCAGTTGGACCGCCTGTCCGACGAAAAATAGCTATCAAGCCTCAAACTAGAGCGCAGGCCGGAATATCAGCGAGAGGTTCCCCGCCGGCATGTCAAATTGCCGGTCCAGCGCCAGGCCGTTCGCCGCCGCGCTTTCGATCACCTGATCCAGATCCCGCAAACCCCAGGACGAATTCCGGGCCCGCAAGCTTTGATCGAATTGCCGGTCATTTTCGCTTACGGCCTGGCCGTTTCGCAAAAACGGACCGTACAAAAACAAAATTCCATGGGCTGGCAATAGCCGCCCGGCGGCGGCCAACAAGCCCTCCGCCGCGGTCCAGGGCGCGATGTGGATCATATTGGCATTGAAGATTGCCACTAGTTTATCGGCGATGTCATCTACCGGCCAATGGTGCGCGGCGGAATCCAGCGCCCTGGCCGGCAATATATTTCCCGCTTCACCCGCGCCGCCCCAGGCATCAATACTGGCCAGGGCGCCGGGATCAATGTCCGATGGGGCCCAGAAATGATCCGGGAATTCCGGTGCGAACCTGGCACCATGCTGGCCGCTGCCGGAGGCAGCTTCCAATATCACGCCGGGCGACGGCAGGACCTGACGCAGGACATCCAGGATAGGGGCCCGGTTGCGTTCCGTCGCGGGCGCGTGCCGCCGGCCGGCCCGCGCCGGACCTTTAGAGCCGTCCGCCATCGCAAATCAAAACCTGTCCAGTGATATAATCAGCCTCCGGCAGGCACAATAAATAGACCGCGCCGGCCGCCTCTTCCACCTGGCCGGGCCGGCCGAGGGAAATGCGTTTGTTCAGATCTTCCACCGCCGCGCTGGGAAAACCAACTTTGTAGTGTTCACCCTTGACCTCGATCTCGGCCGGCTGGCCCTCGAACGCCTGGGTCAGGCGGGTTTCGATAAAGCCAAAGGCAACGGCGTTTACATTGACGCCATGGCGGCCCCATTCCTTGGCCAGGGTATGGGTCATGCCGACGACAGCCATCTTGCCGGCGGAATAGGCGACCTGGGTGGCGGAGCCGTACATGCCCGAGACGGAGGAAATATTGACCACCTTGCGCTGCACCACCCCTCCCGCTGCCGCTTCGCGCTTGGCGCTGTGGCGAAAATGCTCACTGGCGGCGCGCAGAATGCGAAAGGGCGCGGTGGCGTGAACATCCAGCATGGCCTGCCATTGTTCATCGGTATTGCGCTGGATCGTGGTGTTCCAGATATAGCCGGCGTTATTGACGATAATGTCCAATCCGCCCAGGCCCGCCAATGCGGCATCAACGATGCGGTCACCGAAATCCGGCGCCACCACATCACCCGTGCAAGCGACGGCCCGGCCGCCGGCCGCCGCAATCAAGGCCATGGTTTCAGCCGCTGGTTCTTCATCCAGATCGTTGACCACGACAGCGGCACCCGCGCTCGCAAGTTTCAAGGCAATCGCCCGCCCGATACCCCGGCCCGAACCGGTTACGATCGCCACTTTATCCGCCAGTACAGCCATCAATCCCCCCCCCCCGCCCGCAATTGTGCGCCAACGACCCTATCATGCCGGCGCGCCGCGACGGCCCGCCCGAATTCACCCTTGTTTCGCCAAGGCGGCCTCGCGGACCGCCGTCAGGGTGGTGCGCGTATTGATCGCTTCGGGGTCGGTGCGCAGTTCAAGCACCGCCACCGTGTCGGCGGCCAGGGCCCGGTCCAATGCGGCGGCGAAATCCTCGCTGCGTTCGACAATTTCGCCAAAAGCCCCAAATGATTGGGCATAGGCGGCAAAATCGGGATTGCGCAGGTCCGTCGCCACTTCCCGGCCGGGATAATCGCGCTCCTGATGCATGCGTATGGTGCCGAACATTCCGTTATTGATAACCAGGTAGATCGGCTTCAAATCATATTGCAGCGCCGTCGCCAACTCGTTGCTGGCCATGAGGAAACCGCCGTCGCCGACGAAACAGACCGTGGTCCGTTGCGGAAACGCCACCGCCGCCGCCAGGGCCGCCGGCACGCCGTAGCCCATGGCGCCGTTGGTGGGCCCAACCTGGGAGGGATAGGTGGAAAACTGTAGATAGCGATGGGCCCAGCCGGAAAAATTGCCCGCATCGTTGGCCACCAGGGCATCTTTCGGCAAACGCTCGCGCAGCACGCGGAGAACATCCGCCATGTCCAGATCACCCAGGCTGGGTTGAATATCCACATACGCCAGATATTCACGCCGCGCTGCCGCCCTATCATCGGACCAGGCGGCGCCATCCACCGCCGGCATGGCAACAGCGGCGGCGGCAAAGGCCGCCATGCCGGCGTTGATGGGCAGTTCCGCCCGATAAACCCGGCCCAGTTCCTCCGGGTCGGGATGAACATGGACCATGGGTTGTTGCGGTACCGGAATATCAAACAGGCTGTAGCCCTGGGTGGTCTGTTCGCCCAATCGCGGGCCCACCGCCAACAGCAAGTCCGTCTCCCGCAGGCGGGCAATTAGGGATGGGTTGGAACCGATGCCAACCTCGCCGACGTAGTTGTCATGGTGATTGTCAAAGCGGTCCTGATTGCGAAAGGCGCAGCAGACCGGCAGGCCGTTGGCCTCGGCGAAGGTTGTAATATCGGCCACGGCGGCCGGCGTCCAGGTGCCGCCGCCCAACATCATGATGGGGCGTTTCGCGGCGGCCAATTTGACCCGCAATTCCGCCATGTCGTCCGGGCCGGGATGGGCCTGCACCGCGCGGTAGGTCTTGGCGTCGCCGACGCCCGAGAGATCGCACAACATATCCTCGGGCAGAGACAGAACCACCGGACCGGGCCGCCCGGACGTGGCCACGTGAAAGGCCTGGCTGACCAGCTCGGGAATTCTGCTCGCATCCTGTATTTCCGCCGACCATTTGCTGACCTGGCCAAAGAAACGGCGGAAGTCCATTTCCTGAAACGCCTCCCGCTCCATCATTTCGCGGCCGACCTGGCCCACGAACAGCACCAAGGGGGAGCTATCCTGGAACGCCGTATGCAGACCCACGACCGCATGACAGGCGCCGGGGCCCCGGGTCACGAAGCAAATGCCCGGCTGTCCCGTCAGCTTGCCGTAGGCCTCCGCCATGTTGGCGGCGTTGGCCTCGTGACGGCAGGTCAGTAGACGAATTTCGGGTGTATCGTGCAAGGCATCCAAGGCCGCCAAATAGCTCTCGCCGGGGACACAGAACGCGGTGTCCACGTTATGAACTTTCAACTGATCGACCAGGATCTGGCCGCCGGTACGCATGTTGGAGCTGTTTGGCATGATGTATGAGGTCTCGCGATTTAAGGTCAATGTCGGATATGTGATGTGTAAACGATGGCGCCCGTCAAATCGACGATAAGTTCCGCGCCGTGTCCTGAATGGCCCGCCAGGCGGCCGCCACGTGGCGGGGCTGGGTATAGGTCTGTCCCACGGCGAAGCGGATGGCGTAGACACCCCGGACGCTGTTTTGCGTCAGGTATAAATCACCCGAGTCATTCAATTTCAGCAGCAAGGTTTCGTTCAGGCGGTCCAGTTCGCCCTCATCATCCACGCCTGGTGGATGATAGCGGAAATTGAATAGTGCCAAGGACAGCGGCGCCAGGATTTCGAAATCCTGCGCCGCGGCCACCCAGTCGGCGGCCTCGCGCGCCATGTCGATATGGGCGGCGATGCGGCGGCGAATTTCGGCGACGCCATAACTGCGCAGCACGAACCACAATTTCAGGGCGCGAAAGCGGCGGCCCAGGGGCACGCTCCAGTTCCGATAGTCGATCACCTCGTTGCCCTCGCGGGTTTTCAAGAATGCCGGCAGAATATCCAGCGTCCGCACCAGATCCTCTCCAGAGCGGACGAAATGGGCGCAGCAATCAAAATTCGTGAACAGCCATTTGTGCGGATTGAAGGCGAAACTATCCACCGCCTCGATTCCTTCGATCATCCACCGCCATGCGGGCAGCACCAGGGCGGAACCGGCCCAGGCGGCATCTACATGCAAATAGATAACGTGGCGTTGGCAAATCTCACCGATGGGCCGCAATGGATCCACGGCGCCGACACCCGTCGTGCCCAATGTCGCGATGACGCAACATGGCGTATGACCCGCCGCGATATCCGCCTCGATCGCGGCAGTCAAGGCGTCGGGCCGCATGGCGAAATTTTCGTCCACCGGTATTTTGCGAAGGTATTTCAGGCCCATGCCGGCAACCATGACATCCTTGTCGGCCGCTGAATGCACCTGCTCGGAAACATAGACGCACAATGGCGCGCGACCCATGAGGCCCGTCTCGTTGCCTTGCCAACCCGTCACGCGTTCCCGCGCCGTCAACAGCGCGCACAGCATGGCGGAGGAGGCGCTGTCCTGGATGACGCCGTCGAACCCTTGCGGCAGGCCGATCATCTGCCGCAGCCAGTCCAGCACACGGGTCTCCATCTCGGTCGCCGCCGGCGAGGTCTGCCACAGCATGCATTGCGGCGCGATGGTGGCGACCAGCATTTCCGCCAGCACCGCGGGGGGCGAGGAATTGGCCGGGAAATAGGCGAAGAAGGACGGGTGCTGCCAATGGGTAATTCCGGGCATGACCTGAGCCTGAAAATCGGCAAATATTTGTTCCATCGGCTGGCCTTCATCCGGCGCCGAAAGGGCTAGCTTGGCCGTGATCTCCCCCGGCTTGACCGGTGACATCACGGGGTAGTCCTCGACGCCGGCCAAATAGTCCGCCATCCAATCGACAAAGGCATGTCCGTGACGGCGAAATTCCTCGGGCTCCATGGCTTCCTCCAACGGGGATTGTGGTTATATTCGGGCCGACCAAATCCAATCAGGCAGGGCCAGCGTAATGAGCGAGTTTGTAACCATTTTTCGGGGCAGCGTGAATGCCTGGGAATGCGATATCATGGGACATTTCAATATTCAGTTCTACGCTGCGAAGATTTCCGAGGGCCTGGGTCATCTGCTGCAAGAATTTGGCTTGTCGGCGGTATCGCTGAAAAACCAAAAAATCTTCTCCCGCTATCAAGGTGAAATGCATGCGGGCGACATTCTGGAGGTTCGCGCCGCCGTGCTCACGGTAGGCGATTGCAGTATCGATATTCTTGCCGAAGTCATCAATACCGCCACCCATCAATTGTCCGCCAGTTTCGAAATGCATTGCCTGGCCATGGATGCCGCTGGGCAACGGCCCGTGCCATGGCCTGATGGGGTCAGGGAAAATCTTGCGTCTTCGATCATCGAACCTCCCGCCCAAATTCGCCCGCCAACGGCGGGGCGTGCGCTCCCCGGCGTTTCAGGTCCCAGGGCGGATACCTTTGTTTCCTCGCGTGGCACTATTGATGCCTGGGATTGCGACGGCCGGGGAGAGATGTGCCTGCGGCAATACTATGCCATCGCATCCGACGGCATTGGTCCAACGCGCCACCGCATGGGCATTACCCGCGACCTGGCCAGAACCAGGCACTGGGGCGGGGTGGCGTTGGAATATGCGGTCGCGTTTCTCGCCCCCATCCAGTCTGGGGATATCTATTCCCTGCGGACAGGATTGCTGGACCTTGCCGACAAGACCTTCCGCGTCGGCCATCGCCTGCACAATGACACCAGCGGGGAAGTAGCCGCGACCTTCGATATCGTCGCCTGCATGTTCGATCTGCAGGCCCGGCGCACCATGACCATTCCAGATGAAATCCGAACCAAGGCCCAGACAATGATGATCGATTGGCCGTCCGAAAGCTGACTATTCGAACTCCCGATCTTTCCACCAGGGGTAAAAGTCCGGCATGTCGGTGCTGGGTTTCATGGTGTAGTTGCCGGGGCGTTTTTCCAGGAACGACTGCACTCCTTCGTATGCATCGGGCAATTGACCCATGCCGCGAATGCCCCTGCTGTCAATTTTGTGGGCTTCCATGGGATGGTCGGCGCCAAGCATTTTCCACATCATGTGCCGGCACAGGGCGACGGAAACGGCGGAGGTATTGTCGGCAATCTCGCGCCCGATGGCGCGGGCGGCGGGCAGCAGATCATCGGGTTCGACAATCTGGCTGACCAGGCCGCCTTTCAAGGCCTCCTCGGCCGGGAAAACCCGCCCGCTCATGACCCATTCCATGGCCTGCGCGATGCCTACCAGGCGGGGCAGAAACCAGGAGGAACAAGCCTCCATCACCACGCCGCGGCGGGTGAAGACCAGGCCAAAGCGGGCGTTGGTGGAGGCGATGCGGAAATCCATGGGCAACTGCATGGTCACGCCGACGCCGACGGCGGGGCCGTTCACGGCGGCAATCAGCGGCTTTTTCGATTCGAACAGTCGCAGCGTGACCCGCCCGCCGCCGTCCCGCCATTGATCGATGGCGCCCTCGTCCGCGCGCTTTTTCATATCGAACGTCTCGGCACCTCGGGAAAGATCCGCGCCGGCGCAAAAAGCCCGGCCGGCGCCGGTGAAAATCACCGCGCGCACATCGTCGTCGGCATCTGTCCTGTCGATCGCGTTGATAATTTCGTCCAGCATGACGCCCGTGAAGGCGTTCAGCTTGTCGGGTCGGTTCATGGTGATGGTGGCGATGCCGTCTTCAACTTCATACAAAATGTCCTGATAACGCACGCTCAGTCTCCCCCCGTCGATTCCATGGGCGCCGACGTACGGGCGATCATTTCGGCTTCCACGCCGTCTTCCATCTCGATGCCCATGGCATCGTTGAAACGATTGAAAAAACCGCACAAGGCGATGCGCAGGGTCAACTCGACAATCTGCTCTTCACTGAAATGGGCTTGCAAACGTTCGTGCATGGCGTCGCGAATGTGGCCCGGTGTCTCTGTCACCTGCATGGCATAATCGCGCACCGCCATATCAACATCATCAAAACCCGGCACTTGGTCGGCGAGAATATTTTCCGTTGCCGCCGCCGACAGCCCCTGATCCATCAGACGGGGGGCATGATGGGCGACACAATAGTCGCATTCGTTCAGTTTCGAGACCACGACCAGGGCAATTTCCAAATGCCGTTTCGGCAACAACGCATCGTCCGCTAATTCCAACAACAGTCCCATGATGTGGCGCAGGGCCGGCGGCCGGTGGGCGAAAATCTTCACCTGATTGAGGAACGGACCATAGTCCCTGGCGAAACGTTCATAAATAGGCCGAGCATCGGCCGGCACCTCATCGATTTCAATTTCTCTAACGCGTGGCATCCGGGGCCTCCTTTTCCAATTTGCTGTGTTATACCTGAATAAACCCAGGCAATGTCATGGAAACAGGTGCGATATGGAATTCGGTGTCTCTCTCTTCCCAACGGATTATTCGATCACGCCGGCGGAATTAGCCGTGGCGGCGGAGGAACGGGGCTTTGAGTCCATTTGGTTCCCCGAACATTCCCATATTCCCATGTCCCGTAAATCTCCCTGGCCCGGCGGCCCGGAACTGCCCAAGCAGTATTACGACTGCATGGATCCCTTCGTCGCCCTGGCCACCGCCGCCTCCGTTACCAAGACGCTCAAGTTATGCACGGGCATCTGCCTGATCATCCAGCGCGATGTCATACAATTGGCCAAGGAAACCGCGACCCTGGACCAGCTGTCAAATGGCCGGTTGATCCTGGGCGTGGGCGCGGGCTGGAACGCCGAGGAAATGGCCGACCACGGCACGGAATACAAGACCCGCATGAGCCTGATGGCCGAGAAAATCGCCGCCCTAAAAACCATCTGGACCGAGAGCAAAGCGGAATTCCACGGCACGTTCGTTGATTTCGACCCTATGATGACATGGCCTAAACCGGTCCAAAATCCGCACCCGCCAATCGTGGTTGGCGGCGGCTTCCCTCAAGGCGCCAAACGCGCTATTGCCTACGGCGACGGCTGGATGCCCATCGGCGGGCGCGGTTGGGATGTGTTGGAAACCTTGCCCAAATTCCGCCAACTGGCGGCGGAGGCCGACCGCAACCCCGATGCTTTGCCTGTCTCCATCTTTGGCGCCACTGAAGACGGCGATCTGCTCAAGGGCTATCGTGACGCCGGCGTCACACGCACGGTATTTGGCCTGCCATCGACGGGCCGGGACGAGGTGATGCCCCTATTGGATCAATATGCCGCGTTAATTGACTAGACGGGGCGGTCACCCTGGACCGTGACGCGGTTGCCGGAGCGAATGTTGGGGAAATAATCCCAGGCCGCGTGATGCTGGGTGCAGCGGTTATCCCAGAAGGCCACTGAATTATTCGCCCAACGGAAACGGCACTGGAAATCAACACCGCGGGCGATGTGGTTGTAGATCATCTGCAAGAGATCATGACTTTCATGGCGGCTTAATTCCATGATCCGCGTGGTAAACGCCGAATTCACGTAAATGCCCTTGCGGCCCGTCACCGGATGGGTACGCACGACCGGATGGATGGCTTCTGGATATTCGCCGTCGCGCAAATGCTCCTTGCCGTTTTTGTCATAGCGGCCGCCGTGCACATGCTCGGAACGATGCTTGGCGGTCAGACCACTTAAAAACTGCTGCATTTTGTCCGACAACGCCTCGTAAGCGCCGTACATGTTCGAGAACAAGGTATCGCCACCCTGATCGGGCACGGTGTGCAAATGCAGGATGCTGCCCATGGGCGGTTCGATATCGCAACTCACATCCGTGTGCCAGGCGCCGCCCGCCACATATTTGGAGTTCTCGTCCGCATGAATTTTCAGAATTTCGGGATGCCCCTCGGGGCTGGGGGCGGCGGGATGAATATGCAGATCTCCGAACCGGCGGCCGAACTCCTTGTGCTGCTCCAACGTCAGTTCCTGGTCGCGGAAGAAGATGACATTGTGGCTCATCAAGGCGTCGTGCACGGCGTTGAAGGTATCCTCGCTCAATGGCTGGGACAGATCGACACCTTCGATCTCCGCACCGATCGCCGCCGTCAAGGGTTTCACACGAATGTTGCTCAAAGCCATTGCATCTCTCCGATTTTCGCCAATGTCCCATTGATTTTCCATATTATATGCCGACTGACCTGCGGTGGACAAGGATAGGGCGAAAATGAAATATGACGTGGTGATCGTTGGGGCTGGTCACAACGGCCTCGTCTGCGCCGCCTACCTTGCCCGCGCCGGGCTGTCGGTCAAGGTGGTGGAACGCCGCGGCGTGGTCGGCGGGGCAGCGGTGACGGAGGAGTTCCACCCCGGCTTCCGCAATTCCGTGGCCTCCTATTCGGTCGGTCTGTTGCATCCCAAGGTGGTCGATGATCTGGACTTGTACGGCCACGGTCTGGAACTGGTACATAGACGGATATCCAATTTCCTGCCCCTGGAAGACGGTCGCTACCTGAAATCCTATCCCGACCATGAACGCACCCGTCAGGAAATCGCACGCATTTCACCCCGCGATGGGGAACAGTTGGCGGACTACGAGACGACGATCGGCCGCCTGGCCGACGTGCTGCGCGCGTTCGTGCTGGAGACGCCGCCGAATTCCGGCGGCGGCCTTCGGGATCTGTGGTCGCTGTTGAAAGCCGGCCGGCGCCTATACGGCATCGACTTGGAGACCCAGCGTGATCTGGCCGACATCATGGTGATGAGCGCGGTGGACTTCCTCGACCGCTGGTTCAAGTCCGACGCGGTGAAGTCCCTGTTCGCCTATGACGGCATCATCGGCACCTTTGCCTCTCCCAATACGCCGGGCACGGCCTATGTGCTGTTGCATCACTGTTTCGGCGAAATTATGCCAGAGCCCGGCGCCTGGGGACATGCCATCGGCGGCATGGGCGCGATCACCCAGGCCATGGCCCGGTCGGCGGAGGCCGCGGGAGTGGAGATCGAGACCGAGGCGGCGGTGGCCGAGGTACTGGTCGAAGGCGGCAAAACAACCGGCGTGCGCCTGCAGGATGGACGGATCATTACGGCCCGGTCCGTTGCCGCCAACGTCAACCCGAAACTGTTGTTCCTGAATTTTCTGGCCGAGGATAATGTGGCGCCCGCCTTCCGCCGGCGCATGGAAAACTGGCGCTGTAAATCGGGCACCTTGCGCATGAACGTCGCTCTTGGGGAGTTGCCGGATTTCACCGCCCTGCCCGGCACGGAAATGGCCGAACATCACCAAAGCGGTATTGTCATCGGTCCCTCGACCCAGTACTTGGACCAAGCCTACGTTGATGCCCGCCGTCATGGCTGGTCAAAACGGCCGTTCGTGGAAGTGCTAATTCCCTCCACCATCGACGACACTCTGGCACCCCCCGGGAACCACGTGGCCTCGCTGTTCTGCCAGCAGTTCGACCCCGACCTGCCGGACGGCTTGCATTGGGACGATGTGCGCGAAAAGGCGGCGGACGCGGCGGTCGATGCGGTGACCGCCTTCGCGCCCAACTTCCGGGACGCCATCATTGCCCGGCAGATCCTTACGCCCCTGGATCTGGAGCGGCAATTCGGCCTGATGGGTGGTGATATCTTCCATGGCGCCCTGGACCTGAACCAGCTCTACAGCCTGCGCCCCACCCTGGACCATGCCGATTACCGCATGCCCATCGAGGGGCTTTATCTGTGCGGCTCCGGAGCCCGTCCGGGCGGCGGCGTTACGGGTATTCCCGGCCATAACGCGGCCCGGGAAATTATCCGGGATATTGGCTAGACGATCGATTTGGAGGAGGTTCATTCATGATC
>JAPYUH010000062.1:8855-17806 GCA_029936195.1 Alphaproteobacteria bacterium | reverse complement strand
ATGGTGACATCCGCCATGTCCGCAACGAGGGTCGGCCGGTATTCGACGCTCAGCGGAAGTTGCTATCGGTATTCGGCATTTCGTAGGATATCACCGAACGAAAGAATGCCGAAAATGCCCTTCGCAACAGCGAAGAGAAATTCAGAAACCTGATTGAAGGCTCGCGGCAGGGCGTGGTCATCGGCTCTCGGAACAGACGGGTGCTATTCTGCAATCAGGCGGCGGCGGATATCTATGGCTATCCCGCACCCCGGGACATCATGGCGCTAACGAATAGCTTCGACCTGATCGCCCCGCATGACCGGGACCGATTACGTGAAATCCGGGAAACCCGTTTCGAGGACGTCGAACCGCCAGGGGTTTTCGAGTTCGAGGGCCTGCGCATGAATGGCGAAATCGTGCATATCTAGGCGGTTCAGCGCGCTTTATCATGGGACGGACAACCGGCAATACAATATGCCATCATCGACATCACCGCGCGCCGGGCAGCCGAAGAGGCCTTGAACCAAGCTCAACAAATGGAAGCGGTGGGGCAATTGACCGGTGGCGTGGCCCATGATTTCAATAATCTGCTGGCCATTATAATGGGCAATCTTGAGTTGTTGTCGGCACGGACTGGAGAAGACGCCAATTTTTCGAAGTATGCCGCCCAGGCGCTGGCCGCGACGGAACGTGGTGCGGAGTTAACCCAATGGCTCTTGGCCTTTTCACGCAAACAGCCCTTGCGGCCGATGGTCATCGACATCAGCGAACTGGTTGCCGGCATGCGCGACTTGCTGGCCCGCAGCCTGGGCGCGGAGGTTGAAATCGCGATGACCGGCGGGCAGGATATCTGGCCCTGCGAAGTGGATCCGGGACAGTTGGAAAACGCCGTACTGAACCTGTCCATCAACGCCCGCGATGCCATGCCCCAGGGCGGCCGACTGACCATCGAAACTTCGAACGTTGCCATAGAAGCCGAATATGCCGCCGGCCCGGATGATATGGCCATGGGACAATACTTTCTGCTGGCGGTCAGCGACAGCGGCGAGGGCATGACGGAAGAGGTCATCGCGCAGGCATTCAACCCTTTTTTACCACCAAGGACGTGGGCCAGGGCAGCGGCCTGGGTCTGAGCATGATTTATGGCTTTGCCAAGCAATCGGGCGGCCACGCCCGCAACTACTCCGAGGTCGGGACAGGCACTACGGTTAAAATCTATCTGCCGCGCACTTTAAGTGATGAGCCTGCCGCACCTGGTCTCGCCTCCCACGACATCACAGAAGTCGCTTCGCGGGGTGAAACCGTCATGGTGGTGGAGGATGATGAAGAGGTCCGTATCGTGGCGACCAGCTTTCTCAAAGACCTGGGTTATCGAGTGCTTGAGGCACCCGCCGCCGCCGAGGCCCTTGCACAGATCAACCAAAAGGCGGAAATCGACTTGCTTGTCGCAGATGTTATTTTGCCCGGCGGGATGGTCGGCCGGGAGTTGGCGGAGCGGACCTGTGAATTATTGCCCGCTCTCAAAGTCCTCTTCATTTCAGGCTATACCCAGGACGCGATCATGCACCATGGACGACTGGAGGAAGGCGTCCACCTGTTGGCGAAACCGTTCGGGCAAGCCAATTTCGCAAGAAAAATTCGCGAAATCCTAGATAACGAATCTTAACCCAAATTCATGAATGAACGCTCGATGGCGCCATCAATCCCGCCGCGGCGGTCGCAGCAGGCCAAGCAGCAGGATCGCGGATATGTTCAGGGTTGCGCCGATCAGGAACGCCGCCTGGTAGGTTCCCGTTGCATCCCTAATCCAGCCGGCCAAAAGCGGCCCAATGGCCGTGGCGGCGCCCGCAATGGCAAAACTGACGCCGGTTATGGCACCGATATGGCCCCGGCCAAAGTGATCGGCGATAACCGCCGGATACAGCGAGGTGGCCGAAGAACTGCCGGCAATGTATAGCGCGGCGGCAAAATAGAGGGAGGCCAGGGACCCCGATACCGCAAACAGCAGGAACGCCGCGACCTGGCCGAACAGCGTCAGATGCAGACTGCGCCGCCGTCCAAGGCGGTCGCCAAGCCAGCCAAACAGCAATCGCCCGGCAATGCCCCCCAATCCCATGGCGGCAACCAACGAGGCGGCGGTCGTGGCGTCATGGCCGCGCTCCGCCGCGAGGATCGGCAAATGAACGAAGGGAAAAAACAGCATGATCCAGGTCAATACATAGACACCGGTTATGATCCAAAAGGCCCCGGTGGAGACCGCTTGGCGAAGGGTCCATGACACCTCCCCGACAGCATGGCTTCGCGCGGCAACATCAGCAACATCACTATTCGCATAAGCATCATTTGGGGCACCGGGCGGCATGCCGTCCGGTACCAGGTTCATCGCCTCGGGATCGCGTACGAGGGCCAACGCGCAGGCGCCTATCATGGCCGCGCCCGACAGCCCGAGCAGCAGCAAAACCATGCGCCAGCCGAGCCAGGGGATGGCGGCGGCCGCCAACAGGGGGCCGAACAACAGCGCGGCATTAACGCCCGTGCCGCTGATGCCGAGAGCCGCACCCCGGCGCCGGGAAAACCACCGCACCACCGTCGCATTGACAGGCACGAAAACCGCGCTCATGCCAATACCGGCGATCACGGAGAGGAACAGAAAGATCTGCCATTGGGCGCTGGCCGTGGCGAGCAGACAGTAACCAAGGCCCAGCAATCCGGCCCCCGCAAAAACAACAATCCTGGGGCCAAGGCGGTCCGTCGCCGCGCCCGAGACCAGGCCCATGACCGTATAGACCAGGACATACAACGAAAACGGCGCCGTTGCCTCGACACGGTTCAGGCCCAGATCGGCCATAATATGGGGCAGAAAGACCCCATAACTGAACTGTATCCCATAGGCCACCGTCAAGATAACGAATGACGCCGTGACGATGACCCAACCGTAAAAAAACTTAGGTGGCATGGCCCTCCGCTGCCTAGAAAATCGGCAGGGTGGGATAGGCGATGGAATCCGTGACCATTTCCGTGCGGTTCCTGAAATGGGTCATGGCGGTATCGGCTGCCCTGACGGGATTGTTCCACCATCGCGAGGCTTCCCAGACAGACAGATCGCCATATCGGGTCAGCAACAGAGTTTTGCTATGGGGCGCGGCGACGTCCAGGCTGCGCCAGAAGGCGCAGACGTTGACGTCGAAGACCTCTTCCATATTTGGCCAGGCGGCATCGGAGAGATCGCAAAACGGCTGCCAATCGGCGGCCGGGACATCGAACCAGCGAAAAACATAGACACCTTCATAGGTGGGCGGGTTGTCGTCCTTGGGGCGAATGGTGGCTTCCATGATGTGGCTTTCGCTGCCCGTAATCATCTGGCCGGGCGCGGGTGCGCGCCGCGCCGCGGCTTCATCCGGCCAGGCCGTGATGGCAATGCCTTCGTCCCTGGACATGCCCAACCCGACCATGTTGCGCCAGCAGCCATACAACTTGCCGCCGTTGTCCCCTGCCCGCTGGGCGAATTCCGCCCGGATGGACGGCGGATCGTTCTGCACCACCCGGGGGCCGGCGCGATAGCGGCAATACTCGAAAATCCGAAACATGTTCCCTCCCATCAACTTTCGGGCAGCTTACAGCCTTGTCCGCCCATCGCCTACCCGGCCGCCGCCGGCGCCCGGCGGCGCTGATTACGTTGCTCGACGGCGTCCGCCAAGCCTTGCAAAACTTGGCGGGAACTTTCCCAGTCGATGCATCCGTCGGTGATGCTCTGACCATGGGTCAGCGGTTGGCCGGGGATCAAATCCTGCCGCCCGGCAACCAGGTTGCTTTCGATCATGACGCCGACGATACGGCCGTCGCCGTCGGCGATACGGCCGGCCACATCGGCCATGACCCGGGGTTGGTTTTCGGGCTTTTTAGCGCTGTTGGCGTGGCTGGCATCGATCATCACGCTGGGCACTAGGCCGGCTTGCCGGACCACCTCGCAGGCTCCGCTGACGCTATCGGCGTCAAAATTAGGCGCCTGTCCGCCGCGCAGAATGATGTGGCAATCGGCATTGCCGGCGGTGTTGGCGATGGCCGCCCGGCCGTCCTTGGTAACGGCGAGAAAATGATGCGGGGCAGCGGCCGAGGCCACCGCGTCCACGGCAATTTTTATGTTGCCGTCGGTGCCGTTCTTGAAACCCACGGGGCATGACAGGCCCGAGGCCATTTCCCGGTGGATCTGACTTTCCGTGGTCCGCGCCCCGATGGCGGCCCAGGAAACCAGGTCGGCGATGTACTGCGGCATCATGGTATCGAGAAATTCGCAGCCCGCCGGCAGGCCCAGATTGTTGATATCCAGCAACAGCCGCCGGGCCAGGCGCAGGCCGCGCTCTACATCATAGCTGCCGTCCAAGTCCGGATCGTTGATCAACCCCTTCCAGCCAACGGTGGTGCGCGGCTTTTCGAAATAGACGCGCATGATGATCTCCAGGCGGTCGCCCAGACTCCGGCGTAGGTCCACCAGCCGGGCCGCGTAGTCCATGGCGGCGTCGGGATCATGGATGGAACAAGGCCCGATGATCACCGCCAGGCGGCCGTCGTTGCGGTGCACGATGCGTTGCAAGGCAGCCCGGGCCGCAAGCACCGTGCGGGTCGCGGCCTCGGTACGGGGATGGGCGTGAATGATCTCCGCCGGGGTATCGAGGGCGGTGATTTGCTTGATGCGTATGTCGTCCGTGGTGTCCAGCATGGGCTGGGTCTCCCTGTTTTTGGAGCCAGGCCGGCGGCACAAAAAAACCGCCGTGGCGCTGGCGGTTTCCGAAATTTTGATTTGATCTTGTCCTTAAACCAAACGAACCCCGTCCTCCGCCTTTTGCATCGGATAGCTAAAATACCAAAAGTAATATGTCGCGGCGGCGTGGTTCATGGCGGATGATATAAAGCGGATCGTCGGACTTGTCACGCAATGACTGTTATTTGTTCGAGGGAAAGCCCAGCGGCAAGCTAAGCGGCACGATTTCCTGGCTGGTGCGGCCCAGGTAATCCCGGTCCGGCACGCCGGCCTCCATTCGTGCCTGTGCCGCCGCCAATTGGCCAGCCGCGCCTAGGCGGTCCAGGGTCAGGACCTGATGGTCGCGCACCACCTGCCGGCCGTCCACATAGACATCCTTCACCGCCCGTTCGGCGGCGTGATGCACCAGGCTGACGATGGGGTCGCGCACGGGCATCATGATCGGGTTGGTCAGGTCCAGAGCGACCAGGTCGGCCTTGGCGCCCACCGCCAGCTTGCCGATATCGTCCCGCATAAGCGCCCGCGCACCGCCCACCGTTGCCGCGTGAAAGACGTCCGCGGTGGAGGCCACGTGCCCATCCTTGCTGGCGATCCGGGCCAACACGGCGGCCGAGCGCATGTCCTCGATAATATTGTGGGGGATGGTATCGGTGCCAATACCCAAGACCACGCCGGCATCCTTGTAGCGGCTGAAATCCTCCATCATGGCGCCATAGCGCATGAACGGCGTGGGACAATGGGCCACCGCCGTGTGGCTGTCGCCCAGCAATTTCAGGTCTGTTTTCGAATGCCATTGGATCCAAGAATTCTCGTCGATGAACATGGCGTGGGCCAGGATGGTGCCCCGGCCCAGCACGCCCAGGCTATCGAGGAACTGGATCGGCGTGATGCCGTGACGCTGGACCATGATGTTGAATTCGATCACCGCCTGGGCCGCATGGGTGGTCCAGGGCAGGCCCCTCTCTTGGGCCGCGGCATGGCTTTCCTGCAATAATTCCGCCGTATTGTTTTCAATCTGAAACGGCGAAACGATGCCTGACAGGCGGCCCGAGGGATGCGCCCGAAGCTTGTCGATAAAGTCCAGCGAGGCCTGGAAATCCCGCTTGCCCTTTTCCAAATCCTCCCAAAAAAGCAGCTCGTGCCGGTTTTCCCGCCGCCAGGCGGCACTGTTGAAACCGGGTGCGGCGTACATGCGCAGGCCGCTCCTCTCCATCACCTCGACCCAACCGGGATAAGGGAAGGTGACGTCCACCAGGGTGGTGACGCCGCTCATCATAAGATCGGCATAGGACACTTCGGCGCCGTATTTCTTGTCCCCCTCGTCGGCGGCAAAAGCCATGGAGCGCTCGTACAGACCCGTCATGTGATGTTCCCGCACGCTGTGATCCTCGCGGATGCCGCGATTGAGCACCTCGGTGCAGGGATGGGAATGAATATTGACGAAGCCGGGGATCAGGCAAAGGCCGGCGCCGTCGATGACCCTGTCGCTGGCACCGTCGTATGCCTGACCAACGAAGGTAATCTCGTTGCCCGCGAAAACCAGATCACCGCCCTTGAGATAGCAATGCCCTTGCCGCGCCTCGTCCCAGGCAACGATCCACTCGACATTCTTGAAATGGGTTATGGTCATCCGTCTTCTCCAATTTCCTTGACACATCTTGGGTTCAAGGCCACCCCTTGGGCAAGTATTGATTGGGAGCGGGACATGGATCTGAAAGAAATTCGCGCGGACATTTCCAGCGACGTGGTGCATCTGAATAATTGCGGCGCCGGGTTGATGCCGCGGCCGGTGCTGGACGCCGTGATCCACCACCTGCGCCGAGAAGCCGAAATTGGCGGTTACGAGGCGGCGCGGGAGGCATTGCCCGCCATCGAACACACCTATGACGCCATCGCGGAAATGCTGAACTGCCAGGCCGGGGAGATCGCCGTGGTGGAGAACGCCACCGTGGCCTGGGACATGGCATTTTACGGCTTCCCCTTGGAACCGGGCGATGTGGTGTTGACGGCCATGGCCGAGTACGCCTCGAACTACATTGCCTATCTGCAACGGGCCGCGCGTGACGGCATCGAAATACGCGTTGTGCCCAACGATGAACATGGCCAGACCGATGTGGCGGCCCTGGCCGATATGATCGATGGCAAGGTCAAGCTGATTTCCATCACCCACGCCCCCACCAACGGCGGCCTGATCAACCCGGCGGCCGAGATTGGCAAGGTGGCCCGGGACGCCGGCGTGCCCTATCTGTTGGATGCCTGCCAAACGGCGGGACAGTTGCCCCTGGACGTGGAAGCCATCGGCTGCGATTTTCTCTCCGCCACGGGCCGAAAATACCTGCGCGGACCCCGCGGCACGGGATTTCTCTATGTCCGCGCCGGAATGCTGGACACGCTGGACCCACCGGTCCTGGACCTGCACAGCGCCAAATGGCTCGCACCCGGCCATTTCGAGATGCTGCCCAACGCCCGGCGGTTCGAGAATTGGGAAAACTATATCGCCGGCAAGATCGGCCTGGGCGTCGCCGTGGATTATGCCCTCGCCCTTGGTCTGGAGGCCATCGCCCGGCGGGTGCAAACCCTGGCCGACGATCTCCGGATCCGGATGGGCGACATTCCAGGCGTTCGGGTCAACGACATCGGCCTGCGCAAATCGGGCATCATCAGCTTCTCGGTCCGCGACGAAGAACCCAACAGCGTGCTGCAAACAATGCAGGCGTCGGGCATCAACATCTCGATCTCCGCCGCCGGATCCACCCTGCTTGACATGCGGCGGCGCGACATCTCGATCATGAACCGCCTGGGCTTGCATTACTACAATACCGCAGAAGAATTGGAACGTTTCCTAGGCTGCCTGGCCGCCATTTAGCGGCGCGCCCGACCTGGACCGGGTGCTACTCGAACGCGCTTCAAGTCTTGTATGTTTAGGGTTGTCGGAAACCTGTCGATGCGATTTTGCCGCCACTGGCTCGGTCGGCAGATGTCCGACAACCCTTTACATAAGGCGACATCTAGTGGTCCGATTCTAACGGATGGAACCCATCCGTGAGGATCGAAAGACCACTAGACTCTGAAAAATCGCGGTGCGCAAGACTCAAAAAAGAAGGATTCTTCTGTTTTGTTCGCACCACTAACCGGTTTGCTAAACGCGTGGCATTGTCCGATCCTAATCGTTAGCCTCTCGCCATGAATGAAAAAACGTTACGCAGATTAACTGCAATCGTATCTGCAGACGTGGTCGGATATTCGCGTCTTATAGGCGATGACGAGACCGGAACAATCTCAGCCCTGCGCCAACACCGCGCCGAATTGATCGATGTAGAAATTGATGCTCATGGCGGGCGCATTGTGAAGACCATGGGCGATGGCCTGCTATTGGAATTTCCGAGCGTGGTTGATGCTGTCCGTTGTGCCGTCGCTGTCCAGGATGGCATGGGCGAGCGAAACACCGATACGCCCGAAGACAAGCAGATCGTATTTCGCATTGGCGTTAATCTCGGTGATATTGTCATCGATGGTGATGATATTCTGGGGGACGGCGTCAATATCGCGGCCCGATTGGAAGCATTGGCTGAACCGGGTGGCATCTGTATTTCCCAACGCATATACGAGGATGTGCAAGACCGGCTGGAGATCGCATTTATAGATTTGGGCAAGCGAGAGCTGAAGAATATTTCCCGTCCGGTAAATTGCTGGGCTTGGCAGCAGGGCGCGGCAGCCAAGAAATCAACAAAAATTGTAGCGGAGTTCATGGACGCACCGGCTCGAGCTGTCCTTCCGTTCAACAGTTTCAGTCAAGATCCTGAATATGAATTTTTCGCCGACGGGTTGAGCGAAGACTTGACCACTTTGTTGGCGGCCTACCGTGACTTCCCAGTGATTGCGCGCAATTCTGCCTTTACCTTCAAGGGCAAGGACATTGATGTCATGGAGGCCGGGCAACAATTGGGCGCGAACTATGTTGTTGAGGGCAGCGTTCGTGTTGCCGGCACGCGCATGCGGGTGAATGCTCAATTGATTGATGTGAAGACGGGGCATCATCTGTGGGCACAAAAATTTGATCGGAATATTGACGACATTTTTACCCTTCAGGATGAACTGTCGCTGCAAATCGCGTCCAATATCTCCCCAACGGTCGTGCGGAACGAAAATACCCGTGTCAGTGCGGCCACACCCGGTGAAATCGGTCAATGGGGTGCCTTGATCAAGGTGC
>JAPYUH010000062.1:2516-8755 GCA_029936195.1 Alphaproteobacteria bacterium | reverse complement strand
CGCGCGGAAATGATGCGCTATGCCCGTCGAGCTGTCGAAGCCGATCCGGCAAATTCCTTGGCATATCATTGCCTGAGTTGCGCCGAGCAGTATCACGGTCATGCGGAAGCCGCCTTGCAAGCAGCAGAACGAGCAATCGAGTTGAACCCATGCGCCATGCACGGCTATTTCTGGAGCGGTACAAGCAAAATATTGCTGGGTCGGGCGGAAGAAGCTCTGGCCGACCTTGCCATACTGGAGCGCCTTAGCCCATTGGACCCGGAACTGTATATAAAACACATAGCGACGAGTCGCGCCCTGCATGTTCTACAGCGCTACGACGAAGCGGTGGACGCGGCGCGACTGGCCGTTCAGATGATGCCGGACGCACCATTTGTCTATCTGTCACTGATCAGCGCGTTGGCCTTGTCGGGCAGAATTGAGCGGGCCAAACAGGAAGTCGAAACATTCCATACAAAATTCCCCGACCTCGAGATAGAACCCGAATTGGTTCATTTCGTAACACGTGAACCCGATGATCTGGAGCGGTTCAAACAGGGTTTGCGCGACGCAAATCTGAACTTGGCGTAAAGCAGATCTTCGCCAAACCTTGAAACCGGAAGGTTCGAGGTCAGACTGCGACATAGGAAATTCTTTACTGAATTCTCGAAGTTGGGGGTAAAATTAATATGCTCGATCCGCAATGTAGGAGAATCTGCATTTCCCTACGTTTCCGTTGAAACCTGCGGAAACCCTGGGCCGGACCCTCCGATCGACCTCATGTGCTTTCGAAAGCATATGTTTTCCGTTGGATAGCCATTGAACATGCGGTTTCATGACGAAGCCGGCAACGGTTTTGACAGAAGCTGAAATGAAGAGCTCATACCAAGGTGCGGTGATGCTGAGCGACGTCGTGAATGGCGAGGGGCAAATGCGTGACCAACCGCGGGCAATACCAAGCTCGAGCACTGCGACGTTGGCGCCAAGTCGATAATGGCATTGGCCGCGCACAAATTTGCTGGCACAAATTGGCTGCGGGTCTGACCCGGACGGTGGGCCAATCAAGAACGGTTCAAATCTTGAAGACGCCCCCATAACCCGAGACATCGGCCTGAATATCGGCCAAACGCAGGCAATGCCACAGACTGGCCTGGTTCGCCGACAGCACCGGGCGCCTCAGGTCCCGCTCCAGCGCCTCCAGGATCGCCACGCAACGAAATCCCGTGCCGGCGATCAGGATCCCATCCGCATCGCTTGGACAGGATGCCTTGATTTGCCCGTGGAGAGGCATGACCTCTTGCTCCAACCCCAAGCCGTTCCGGGTTAGATCGCCCGGCGCCAGGTCTCGCCATTTTGGGCCCGGGTCAAAACGCAGGTGACCGGCGGGTTCAAACCCATGATCTTCGTAGTAGCGGATACCCGCGGCGGCGGTTTCGTCGTTGAACCAGGGCGGAACGATCAGGAATGGATGGCGCACGCCGGATGCGCGAAGGGCCGCAATGGTATCGAGGCCGTTCGTCGTGACGATGACATTCGGGCCGAGAATGCCGGAAAGACGATCCACCGCCGCCTCGTCCCACCCCTTGCCGCCCACAAAGCTGCTTGAACTATGGCCCATGACCACGACTGACAGGCCCATGGCCGCGAATTGCCGGCTTCCCCGCACCAGGTCATCGGCAAGATCGAGCGCTATTCGGTCCTCTTGCCAACGCGCCCAGGGCGCGGGCGCGGTGATGCGGGCGGCGTGCACCGACACTTTCGGGGGCAGCATGGCCCACCACTCGGCTTCCGGCACGGCTTCGCCGCCGACGATGAACATCCCGAACCGGGCGCGGGAACCCCAATTGTCATTCTGCAACATCATAAAGCGCCCTCCAACCGCAAGTCCTCGAAGCCCAGAGTTTCATTTGTCAAATATGGCATGCTTGATGGGCGTTGGTCATACATTGACTTTGACAGCGGTGACTGTTTCCGGGTTCCATGGCGTAGGATTTTTTTTCAAAGGAGTTAAAAATGCCGAATGTGCTGTCGGAGCAACAAATTGAGCATTTTCATGAGCAAGGTTTCCTGCCGCCCATTCCCGTTCTTTCGCAAGCCGAGATCGATCATTATCGCGGCTGCCTGGAAAACTTCGAACGCACAAATCCAAACGACATCAAGAAGCTAAAGAGCAAGTCGCATATTCTCTGCCCCTGGATCGCGGACATGGCACGGGAACCGAAGATTCTGGATATCTATGAGGATCTGATCGGCCGGGATATTCTGTGTTACAGCATGGCGTTCAGGATCAAGGATGCGGACGGCAGGACCTTCGCGGGTTGGCATCAGGACGGCGCGGCCAATCCCATCAAGCCCATTTTGGTCATTGGCGCCCTCGCACTCGCGGATTGCAGCCTCGCCCATGGCTGTTTGCAGGTTATTCCCGGCTCCCACAAGAAGAGCGCCCTACAGCATACTGATACCGGAAATCCAGACAGCATCCTGTCGCGCGGGCAATTTATTTCCACCAATTTTGATGACTCGAAAGCCGTAAATCTGGAATTGAAGGCGGGCGAGATCGGCTTATTCAATGCCGGCATCATTCACGGCTCTCCCATTAACACCTCCGGTGAACGGCGGATCGTCGTGTTGGTGGAAATGATCCCGGCACACACGGAAGTCCGGGCCCATCGAGATTCCGCCATGCTTGTTCGCGGCGTTGATACATTTCACAACGTGGATGTGGACCCCGCGCCCAGCCAGGAGTTCGGTCCGGAAGAACGCGCCGCATGGCGCCGGGCCACAAAAAAAGTCGGCAAGAATATATTCGAGGGCAGCCCGTTGCCGCCAACCACCGTCTATGGCGGGCAGCCCGCAAACTAGAGCATGCCGCGGCGCATCACATCGACGGCGGGTCGGCCTCTATCGCCGCGCGCGCCAGGCTGATATCGACGCACGCCTCGAAGGGGGCGCCGGTTTCGAATAGTCCACCGGACAGGCCGCCGGCTTGCAGGCGATCGAAGCCATCCCTGGGCAGAATTGGGTTCACGCCCCATATGCCAAGCGCCTTATAGCGCTGAATACAGGCGGCCAGTGTTTCCTGGGGCAGGTCAGGGAAATAATCCGTGATGGCCGAGGCGATGGCCGGGGCATCCGAGCGGTGCAACCATTTTTGCGTACGGTACAACGCCCGTGTCATCCGGCCCATTTTGTCACGCTTTGTCCGCAGGTTGTCCTTTAGGGTGCTCAAGGTGGTGTAACTGGTTGGCCCCCTGCTTGCTGCGGCGTACCAGACATGGCCCGCGCCGTCGGCGACCAGTTGCTCCACGAAGGGTTGAAATATCTGGATGACGTCCATATCACCGGCGCGCAGGGCGGCATCGTTTTCCGCCATTGTATGGCCCTCCACCCGATTGACCTGGGCCGGGTCCAATCCGGCGCGGCGCAAATCTTCCTGCAGGCACAGCCACGGCGTATTCACTTCGGACACGGTAGCAAGTCTAACATTCAGCATGTCCCGCATCTGAAAATTGGGCCGGGGCTCCCGGCCAACGATGAAGAAGGGATCGCGGGTAACGATCTCGCAAAAACTGACGACACCGCAATCCGGCTGCTGGTCAAGGGTATATTGTATCCGCATCGGGCCGCCCCAGGTTACGTCCGCGGAGCCATCAATCAAGCCAGCTATCGTGGCCTCGGCCCCTGCCGTCACCATTTGGACATCGACGCCTTCGGCCCCATAGGCATCGAGCGCATGGGCGGCATAGAACGGTGTGTAGAATACGGCGCGGAAGGGTTCGAACAGCGTCAGGGCCATGCTCTTGGCTCCGTTGTGAATAGCGGCGGCTGGGGCGGCGGCGACAACGACGGCGCGGGAAGACCGGAACGTGGACAGCCAGGCATTGTCACATCCACGTGCCGTTCGGAATTTACGAAAAGCGGATTAGTGGTCTATGCTTTCGAATCCATAATACCAAGATCAACGTTTGGGGAGTAGCGTTTGATGAGTGATAAACCGGATTTGGTCATCCGCGGCGGTACCGTTGTCGACGGCTCGGGCGGGGCAATGGTGGATGCGGATGTCGCCGTTTCGGATGGCCGGATCACCGCCATGGGCCAAGTAAAGGCACCCGGTGGCGAAGAGATCGACGCGCGCGGCCGCTTGGTGATGCCCGGCTTCGTCGATGTACATACCCACTATGACGCCCAGGTGACTTGGGCCAACCAGATCACGCCGTCGTCGTGCAATGGTGTCACGACGGTGCTCATGGGCAATTGCGGCGTCGGGTTTGCGCCGGTACGCAGTGACCACCACGACATGCTGATTTCTCTCATGGAGGGGGTGGAAGATATCCCCGAGGTCGTGATGACGGCGGGGCTGCCGTGGACCTGGACCTCCTTCCCCGAATATCTCGACACCCTCGCCGCGCGGCAATACGACGTGGATGTGGCGACCCAAGTCCCACATGCGGCGCTCAGGGTCTTCGTGATGGGGCAGCGCGGCGCCAACCGCGAAGAGGCGACGGCGGCGGATCGGGCGGAGATGGCCCGGCTGGCGGCGGAGGGAATTTCGGCCGGGGCGTTCGGCTTTTCGACCTCACGGCTGCTGCAGCACCGCACGGCAAAGGGAGAACCCGTCCCCTCCTACGGCGCGGCGGAGTCGGAATTGACCGAAATCGCCGAGGCGGTGGCGCAAGTCGGGCGCGGCTGGATCCAGGTTGTCGGGGACTACGGCGAAGGGATCGACCGGGAATTCGGCCTGCTGACCCGTTTGGCAAGGCGATCCGGGCGGCCCTTGACCCTGACGCTTTTACAGAAAGATGCCAATCCTGGGCAATGGCGCGATCTGCTCGACCGGGTTGCGGCGGCCAATGCCGAGGGCCTGCAAATCACCGGTCAGATCCGTGGCCGGCCGACTTCCACCTTGCTCGGATTCGAGCTGTCGGCGAACCCCTTTGTCGACTGCGCCAGCTGGCGGGAATTGGCGCCGTTGGATATCGATGCACGGGTCGCCATTCTGCGCGATCCGGAATTCCGGGCCCGCATAATCGCTGAAACCGATGCAAACGCCGCCCGGGCCGTACGGTTGAGGGATTGGGACAGGATCTTCCCGTTCGGCGATCCGCCGCAATACGAACCCGATCCCGCCACCTCCATCGGGGCCGAGGCACGGCGGCGCGGCATGGATGCGGCGGAACTCGCCTACGATTTGATGCTGGAGCAGGATGGCCGGGGGATGCTTTATCATCCCATGACGAACTACGCCGGTGGCGATTTGGGATCCGTCCACGAAATGCTCGGGCATCCCAACACCCTGATCGGCCTTGGCGACGGCGGCGCCCATGTGGGGATCATGTGCGACGCCACCGACATGGTCCATACCCTCACCCATTGGACCCGCGACCGCACGCGAGGACCCAAGTACGGCATTGAGGAGATGGTGCGGCGGCTGACCTCCGCCAACGCCGAGGCTATTGGCCTCCACGATCGTGGACGGATCGGGCTAGGCATGCGGGCTGATATCAATGTTGTGGATTATGACGCCTTACAGCTTCAGGTGCCCGAGGTGATTTACGATCTGCCCGCGGGTGGGAAGCGGCTTCTGCAACGGACGAAGGGGTTCGACGCGACGATCGTGGCCGGCATTCCGGCCTGGCGCCATGGCGAGGCGACGGGGGCCCTTCCCGGCCGATTGCTGCGGAGCGGCCAAGCGTAGGTCTCGGTATTATTCGCTAGTCAATCTTCTCAAGCCGCAGTGGCGCGCCATTGCCGCCAGCGAGGCGCCGCTTGTAGTGACTGGCGTAGCGCTGCACGTCGTAAACCTGCCAGGCTTCGGCCAATTCGCTTTCCGCGATGCCGGTTGCTTTCTCAACCTCGCCGGCCGAAATTACCGGATCATCCGAAAATTTGATGATCCAGCAAAGCGCTTCCCAGCCTGTCTTGCCGTCAAGGCTGGGTTCGCCCTCGATCAATCCAGCGCCCTCGGGTTTGCCGATAACCTCTATGCCGTTCCAAAATGCGATCCGGTCGCGGATCACGGCGGATTGGGGATATGGCTCGGCATAGCGCCATGCGGCGCCGGCATTCGTTTCGCCGCCAGCCCTGACATTGAAATAGGTGGCGATCCCTTTCCAATGGCAATAGGTGGCGCGAGTCTCCGCGTCTTCCGCAATACATTCCTGTTTGACCGAGCCCATGGGAAAATAGGCATTGCCCTCCACCACGACGATATCGTCACTCTCCGCGATGGTGATCCCGTTCCAGACAGCCTTGACCATGGA
>JAPYUH010000062.1:0-2416 GCA_029936195.1 Alphaproteobacteria bacterium | reverse complement strand
CGATATCGTCACTCTCCGCGATGGTGATCCCGTTCCAGACAGCCTTGACCATGGAAGCATCCTCCTTGAGAAATTGTTCCCTTTATCGCCAGATATCTCAGTCAATTCACGCCAAAGTCAGGCCAATCATCCAGAATACGGCTCCTATGCGGGCGAAATCCGCCCATTTCTGCGGACCAGGATAGCGGCCCGCGCTGCGCCAAACCGCCACAACGACGAACAAATTGTACGGGATGGGGATCGCAAAAGCCAAAGCAACCCAGGCCATGTTTGCATCGTTTACCAGCAGCAAAAAAAACAACAGACTGGTGAAGAAATTCAACAGAAATCCGTACGCTACGCCGTACCACCAGAAGGTTTCCTCGAGCGGGCAACGCCCTTCCCACAACGCCTTGGCTAGCGCCATCACAAAAGATGGCCTGTTAAGATATTCGCTTCATGGCGTTGGGGCACGGCATTCTCGCTGGCGACTGCAATATTCCAAGAGACTAACAAATTCGCCTGGTGATAATCAATTCGTCTGCCCCCTCTATTTGCTGTTGCAGGCAATTGTGCCCATGGAAGGCAAGAGTGTTATGGTCCCCGGCTCACGCTACGAGGTTTCCATGGGCAGAGGATATCGACACCCGTCGCCACCACGAATGTCAGGCTCTCTAAACAGCAAACTCACAATCCGGTCCGCAAAGCCGGAAGACGACATTCGTTGCGGCCAGATCGTGGCCGCCGCCTGGATGGCCTCCGAAGTCCCTGATCAACTGCCCCACGCCCTGGACATGTTCGACGATGGCGCGCCATTGCCCACCGAAAACCGCTATCGATTGGTCGCGGAGTTGCCAGATTTCGTCGCTGGATTTGCGGACATCCATATTGCGCAACGACACATGTGGTATTTGTTCGTGGAACCCGATCTGCAAGGCAATGGAATTGGCGGCGCACTCTTGGACGCAGCGCAAGCAATCATTGCCGGCACGATGACCCTGCAATGCCTGGCGGCTGGCCGGCGTTCCGTAAACTGGTATCACCGCCACGGATTTCGGACAGTTGGAACCTTTCGCCGTCCCCTATGCGGCCGCGACGTCGGATGGGTGCGCCTGAAGCGTGCCCGGCGGTGGCGGACGTAGCACGTTATACCAAAATACGGTGATATCATGGCCGGAGCCGAGCAGGGCACCTTGCCGGAGCCGGAAAATCCCCGGAAAATCCCTTGCAGACCTAGGGCTGTTGCCCGACCGCTCATTGATCGCTATTTGACGTTGTGGCCCATGGCTTTCAGCTTGGCCATGGCGGCGGCGGCAATCGCGGCGCCGTATTTGGTGCCCCACGCCGTGCCTGCCTGTCGGCTGGCCGCCAGTATACCGGCCGAGGCGGCGCGGACTTTCCGGCCCAGGGCCGAGGTGTGGAAAGTCAACAGCGCATCAACCTCTTCGGCGGTGTAGGTCTTGGCATAGACATCGACGATCAAGTCCAGAAACTCGCCGCGCCGGGCCGTCAATTCGGCGGCGAAGGCATCCACATAGGCATCGGCCATTTTGTTGTTGGCGCTTGGATGACCGGCCAGGAAGCTTTACCGCACCACGGGGCGTTGTTGATCTATCACCGCGTCGGCCACCGCCGCCGCGCCGTTCAGTTCGATCAGTTGGCGGATCTTGTCGCGGGTACCTTGTCCGGCCTGGGCGGGCTGCATGGCGAACACCAGGGTTAGGGCGATCAGGGTCACGGCAATTTGATTCGCTGGTCGGTTTGCTGGTCGGTTCGCTGGATAAATCATGAAGTCCTCGGGGTTTGAATTTCGCCTCATTAAGAATCATACCGCCGGGGCGAGGTCAAGCAGATGCATTCAAAATTCGGCCCGGTGGACAATTTTTTTATGCCGTCGCAGGCTGCACCTGTTAGCCTTGGCATGGACATATGGGCACCGGGAGGTTGGAGATGTCGAATAATGTTTCCACAAACGAGCTTCGCGCCACGTGGGAATCCGCCGCGCCAGGCTGGGCCAAATGGGAAAGTGAATTCACCAGGAATTTGGTGGATGCGACAGGGACCTTGTTCGATCATGTCAACATGACCGCAGGTATGCGGGTTTTGGACCTTGCCTGTGGCGCCGGCAGCCAGACCCTTATGGCGGCCAGGCGGATCGGCGAAGGCGGCAGCGTGGTGGCGTGCGATATCTCCGACAAGATGTTGAGACACACCCGCGAAAATGCCGATCGGGCCGGCCTGAGCAATATCGAAACACGGCGCAGCGCGGCGGAGGACTTGAGCGGCGAAGGGGGGCAATTTGACACCGCCTACAGCCGCTTGGGATTGATGTTGTTCGCTGCACCCAAGACGGCGTTGGCGGCCCTGCACGGCGTGCTGAAGCCGGGTGGGCGGTTCGCCGCCCTGGTCTTCTCGACACCCGACCGGAACCCTTACC
>JAPYUH010000344.1 GCA_029936195.1 Alphaproteobacteria bacterium | reverse complement strand
TCATGCACCAAGGCCAGCAGCCCGGCCAAGCCAGGCAGGGGATGGTCCGCCGCCCTGATCAGGTGCGGCGGGGTCTTGCCGACCCTTGGGATGGCGGCCCGGACCTCGTCAATCATCGCCGGGGTGAGATTCCGGGTCCAGCTTTCCCGCCCGCCAAGATCCTTGGCGCGCCAGACGCTGGCGTCGTTTATGGGGGTGCCAGTTTTCATATTACAGGCATCATAGTCTAGTCATAGTCCACGAAGTCGCAGATCATGGCGTTGGAGGCCCGTTCCCAGGCGAAGGTGGACATCTCGCCATGGCCGGGAATGAATTCGGTATCATTGCCCAGGGGCCACAGCTTGCCGCGAATGGCGTTGACCAGGGCCATGTGGTCCCCCCGGGGGCCGTCGCAGCGGCCCATGGAGCCGCGAAACAGCACATCGCCCACCACGGCCAGCTTGCTGGCGGGATGATGGAACACCACATGCCCCGGCGTGTGGCCCGGACAGTGGATGACCGAGAGGGTGATATTGCCGAAGGAGACCGTCTCGCCCTCCTCCAGCCAGCGGTCGGGAGCGAATATCCGCGCCGCCAGACCGGTGCGCTGGGCTTGTTTTGGCATGGCCTCGATCAGGAAATCGTCGGCCCGGTGCGGACCCTCGATGGGCACTCCAAGACGCTCCGACAGCTCCGCCGCGCCGCCGGAATGGTCCGCATGGCCGTGGGTGACTAGGATCTTTTTCACGGAGACGCCCTCTTCCGCGATAGCCGCCAAAATCTTGTCGACTTCCGGGCCCGGGTCCGTGACCGCGCCGGCCATGGTGTCGGGGCACCACAACAAAGCGCAGTTTTGCCGAAACTTGGTAACCGGAACGATACGATAGCGCATAAATTATCCTATACGAATACATCACGAACGCATGGCGCCCGCCGTCCCGGGTTCGCACCTGAAACCGCCGCGCCAGCGGTTCCCCTATTATGCCGGCGGTTCATTGCGCATTTCAAGATTGCTTCCGCTTACGTCGAATGCTTGAATTCATAAACATACTGAAAATGCGCCAGTCGATTGGCCGCGAAAGGAGATAGCCCCGTGCTACTCAACGCCGAACAGCTCGAGACATACGAAAGGGAGGGATATCTGGAAATACCGGAGCTTTTCAGCGAGGAAGAGACAGCGGTGTTGCGTGCGGATTTGGCTCGGATTTTTTCGCTTGATCGGCCGGAAGTGCCGCGCAGCGAATCCGGCGTGCCGTTGCTGGCGCATCGCCTGGAGCGCTATAGCGAGGCCTTCGCCTTGCTGCTGCGCCATCCCCGCATGGTGGAGCCGGCGATGCAGTTGCTGGACGGGCCGGTCTATTCCCACCAATTCAAAATCGTCACCAAGCCGCCCTTTGGCAAGCTCGACCTGCCCTGGCATCAGGACTACGGCACCTGGCATGCCATTGATGAAATGCCCGAGTGCCGGGCCATGAACTTTGCCTTGTTTCTGCACGACGTGAATGAATTCAATGGCCCGATCATCTTCATTCCCCGCTCTCATCGCGACGGCGTATTGGACGCTCCGGTGGAGGCGCTCGATGGCTCTTCGGCCTTCGCCAAGTTAAGCGACGAAACGGTGGCGCGATTGGTCGGCGAGCACGGCATGGTCGCGCCGAAGGGCGTGGCGGGCACCGGGCTATTCTTCCATGGCTGCATGGCGCATGCCTCCGCCGCGAATATCTCGCCCTGGCCGCGCGACAACGTCTATTCCAGCCTGAACCGCACGGACAACGGCATCCGCAACCATGGCCGCCCTGAATTCTACGCCAGCCACGAGATCGAAGAGCTATTACCCTTGCCCGACGACTGTCTGCAGCGGTTCGCCCGGGGAGAGGGCGGCGCGGGGTGACAGTGTAGACGAGCGGGGCGTTTGACGGCATGAATGATGAGCTCCTACCCGAGAGCCGTTCCGGCCCGGGTGCGGCCCGCCTCGTCACCCTGATCTGCACGGCCCAGGTGCTGGCCCAGATCGGCGCCTATACCTGGCCCGCGCTGTTGCCCCAGTTCATCCCCCTTTGGGACCTGGATTACAGCCAGGCGGGCTGGATCACCGCGACGTTTTACCTGGCCTACATGCTGTCGGTGCCCATTTTGGTAACCTTGACGGACCGGATCGATCCGCGCCGGGTTTATCTGTTCGGGGTCGGCTGCACCATTTTTGGGCATTTGCTGTTCGCCTTTTGGGCCGATGGGTTTTGGAGCGCCACCACCGCCCGTGCCGTCGCCGGCGTGGGCTGGGCCGGCACCTATATGACCGGGCTGAAGCTGCTGGCGGACCGGGTTGACGGCAAATTGCTGTCCCGCGCCGTCACCTGGCACGCGGCCAGTCTGGGCATATCCGCCGCTCTGTCGTTCGTCGTCGCCGGTGCCCTGGCGGATGTCTGGGGCTGGTCCGGCGCCTTTGTCGTGGCCGCTGGCTGCGCCGCCGTCGCCTGGGCCATCGCCGCCCTGTTCGCGCCGAAACAGCCGCCCCGGGGGCTGGGTGATAAATGGAGCTGGGCGCTGTTCGATTTCCGGCCCGTATTCAAGAACCGCTCCGCCCTGGCCTACTCCATCGGTTATTGCATCCATACTTGGGAGATGGGCGCCATGCGCGGCTGGGCGGTGGCCTTCCTGGCCTACCTCGCGCTGCGCGATGGGGTCGAGACCAGCTGGTTCGGGCCGACGGTGATAGTCACGGCCATGGCCCTGTTCGGCACCTGGGCCAGCGTGGCGGGCAATGAAATCTCCATCCGCCTGGGGCGGCGGCGGCTAATCCGCCTGGCCATGGCGGGATCAATGATCTGCGCCCTGGCCATGGGCTTTCTGGGCGCTTTCAACTACGCCATCGCCGCCGTGCTGGTGGTGGTTTACGGCATGGTGATCTGGCTGGATTCATCCTCCCTGACCGCCGGCGCGGCGGGCAGCGCCGATCCCCAACGCCGGGGCGCCACGTTGGCGGTGCATTCCATGCTGGGCTATGGCGGCGGCTTTGTCGGGCCGGTCATGGTGGGCTGGATTCTGGATGCCGCGGGCGGCCCATCGCACCTGGCCTGGGGCCTGGCCTTTGGCCATATCGCCATCGCCATGCTGGGCGCCCGCATCGCCTTTACCTGGCTGCGCCCCAAGGGTTTGGCGGGGGATCGCGGGGATTAGTGCATTTTCAAGATTGATGGAAATCGCCAAGCCAGCCCGGCGGC
>JAPYUH010000343.1 GCA_029936195.1 Alphaproteobacteria bacterium | reverse complement strand
TAAATATTTGTTTTATCGGGGCGAGGTGGCGCAAACCATTGCGGCTGCCAACGAACATGGCGGCGCGGTCAATTTGGACGATATGGCGGCTTACAAGGTTCATCGCAGGACACCCTTGGCGCGGCGGTTTGGTGATGTGAGGGTGCCGGGCAATCCCCCGCCTTCGTCGGGTGGGCCGTTGCTCGCCTTCACACTTGGCCTGCTGGAAGATCAACCAATGTCGCCACCTTGGTCGCCCGGCCCCGATCATTGTGTGCGGTTGGCCCGGGCCATGCAATTAACCAGCCAGGCACGCCGGGCCTCGGGGCTGCTTGCGGGCAGCGACGATATGCGGGTAAAGGCGCTGTTATCCGAGGACTTCATGGCCGACTACCGGGCGCAACTGCCGGGCCGCGCCGCCAAGACCGGGGGCACCACCCATATCTCGGTCGTCGACGGCATGGGCAATGCGGCCGCTTTATCCGTCTCCAACGGCGAGGGCTGCGGCTATATGCTGCCCGGCTTCGGCTTCATGCTGAACAACATGCTGGGGGAAGAGGATTTGAATCCCAACGGGTTTTTCCAATGGCGGCCCAACAGCCGCCTCACCTCCATGATGTCGCCGACCCTGGTGCACTGGCCCGACGGCCGCCTGTTGGCCCTGGGCAGTGGCGGCTCCAACCGAATTCGCAGCGCCGTTCTGCAAGTCCTGGTGAACCATCTGCGCCTTGGCATGCCCCTGGCCGAGGCGGTGGCGGCGCCGCGTATCCACATGGAGCGGGATGTTTTGCATATTGAAGACGGTCATGATGACGCCATCGTCGAACATTTAGGGCAGGCTTTTCCGGACCACCAGATCTGGCCGGACCAAAATTTCTTCTTTGGCGGTGTGCATGGGGCGGTTTTCGAACCCGGCAAAAATATCTTTACCGCCGCCGGCGACCCGCGCCGGGGCGGCAGCACGGCCTAGACCACATTGCGGTTCAGACGCCCGCCTGGCATGGGGTGGGGCACCCCGGTGGTCGTGGGCAGACTAAGCGGCAAGCCGTCCAGATGCCGCAGGGCCAGATAGGCAAAGGCCTCCGCCTCCAGATAATCACCCCGCCAGCCGACACTTTCCACCGGCACGACCTCTGCCTCCAAGGCCGACCGCAGAGCCGCCATCAGGGCGGGATTGTGCCGGCCACCACCGCAGACCAGCCATTGTTTGGGGATGTCGGGGAAATAGGTTTGCGCCTTGGCCACGGAACGTGCGGTGAAGGCGGTCAGGGTTGCCGCCCCGTCGGCGGCTGACCAGCCGGGCGCCCCTGCAAGAGATGGGGGCAGGGCAAAATCATTTCGGTCGAGGGATTTTGGCGGCGTCCGATGGAAATAGTCATTGGCCAGTAGATCCGCCAGTCCGGTTTCGTCAATCCGGCCGGCCCGGGCCAGCCCGCCGCCCATGTCCATATCGCCAAGGCCGCACCGCCGCGCCCAATCGTCGATTAAGGCGTTGCCGGGGCCGGTGTCGAAAGCCAGCATCTCGTCATCCGCGCCAATCCAAGTAACATTGGCGACACCGCCGATGTTGACGACTGCAAGAGGTTTCGGCAGGCCAGCCGCCAAGGCGCCATGATAAAGCGGGGCCAAGGGAGCCCCCTGCCCGCCCGCCGCCACGTCGGCCGAGCGGAAATCGTCAACCACATCAATGCCCGTCAACCGCGCCAGCAAGCCGCCGTCGCCGATCTGGCAGGTTTTCCGCTGTTCGGGCTGATGGTTTATTGTGTGTCCATGAAAACCAATTATGGCTATATTTTCTATATTTAGGTTGTTTTTTTTAAGTAATTCATTAATAGTATCGGCGTGCAAACGGGTCACATGTTCCGCCGTCTCATTGATTTCAGCCCGCCCGCCGCCGCCGCCGAGTATCGCTTGCAAACGGGCCTTGGTTTCGCCGTCGTAGGGCCGTGCCAGGGCGGGACCTTGGCCTAGTTCACCATTGCCGCAACGGGTCAAGACAGCAGCATCGATGCCGTCCATGGAGGTGCCGCTCATCAAGCCAATTGCCGTGCGCGATATCATTCCAGCGTCACTCTCATTTGCCGCGTTGCCCCAAATCTCTTTCCAGGTGCTTGGCGCCCATGTTACACCACGCCGCCCGATAAGGGGCACCGCAAAATCGGAAAGCCAATATCATGACCGCCTTTAAATCCGAATTCGTCGCCACGCTGGTCTCGCGCGGCTTCATGCATCAATGCACCGACTTGGAGGCGTTGGACGAACTGGCCGCCAGCCAGCGGATCACGGCTTATATCGGTTACGATTGCACGGCGCCCAGTCTGCACGTGGGCAGTCTGGTGCAAATCATGATGCAGCGGCACCTGCAAAAGACCGGGCATCGGCCCATTGTCCTGATGGGCGGCGGCACCACCAAGGTGGGCGACCCCTCGGGCAAGGATGCCGCGCGGCAATTGCTGAGTGATGACGACATCAACAAAAACATGGCCGGCATTCGCGAGGTCTTCTCCCGCTTTGTCGGTTTCGGCGAGGGTGGAAACGACGCGATTATGGTCAACAACGATGATTGGCTAAGCGCACTGGCCTATGTGCCGTTCCTGCGGGACGTGGGCCGGCATTTCTCCATCAACCGTATGTTGAGCTTTGACAGCGTGAAGCTGCGCCTGGACCGGGAGCAGAATTTGAGCTTTCTGGAATTCAACTACATGATCTTGCAGGCCTATGATTTTTTGGAGTTGAGCCGGCGTCATGATTGCGTGCTGCAAATGGGCGGCTCGGACCAATGGGGCAATATCGTCAATGGCGTAGAACTGGGCCGAAGGGTCGACGGCAAGGCTCTGTTCGGCTTCACCACGCCCCTGATCACCCTGGCCTCGGGCGCCAAGATGGGTAAGACCGCCGCCGGCGCGGTCTGGCTGAACAGCGAATTGTTGAGCCCCTATGACTACTGGCAATTCTGGCGCAATACGGAAGATGCCGACGTGGGCCGGTTCCTGCGCCTTTTCACGGAATTGCCCCTGGACGAAATCGCCCGTCTGGAAGCCTTGCAAGACGCCGAAATCAACGAGGCCAAGAAAATTTTGGCCGACCTCGCGACCACCCTGTGCCATGGCCCGGAGGAGGCGGCGGCGGCGGCGGAAACCGCCCGGCAGACGTTTGAAGAGGGCAGTATGGCAACCGATCTGCCGTCGATCGAGGCGGCGGCGGAAGAATTGCGGGACGGCGTCCTTCTGTTCGAACTATTACGCCG
>JAPYUH010000342.1 GCA_029936195.1 Alphaproteobacteria bacterium | reverse complement strand
ATTACCGGGTCTCCGCTTCGCTACGCCCGGTAATGACAATAGTTGGATTTGGGTCCCGCAGTGCATAATCTCCGGGACAAGTCAGGGGAAGAATATGTATCTGGACGCGCGTCTATGGCGCTTCACCGCCGGTTTGCGCCATCGCCTGGTCTGGGCGGTATCCATCGGCCTGGCATCGGCGGCGGTGGGGGTGTTGCGCCTGATCCTGCTGGGCTGGTTGTTGGGTCAGATTTTCGATGGTGCCACGTTGGCGGAGCTTTGGGGCCCCCTGGCCCTGGTCGCCGGCACCATGGGCTTGCGCGCCATCCTGGAATACAGCCGCAACATGGTGGCCCATCACACCTCGGCCAAGGTGCAGTTGAGCCTGCGCAAGCACCTTTATGATCAGGTCACCCACCTGGGCCCGGCCTACTTCGGCCTCAAGCGCACCGGCGATGTCCTGGTCTCCCTGGTCGAGGGCGTGGAGCAGTTGGAGACCTATTTCGGCCAGTATATCCCGCAATTGTTCGTTGCCGCCCTGACGCCGTTGATGATCTTTCTGTTCGTGGTCTTCCTAGACGGCCCGATCGCGGTCACATTCCTGATCTTTGCCTTTGTCACCCTGTTGGCGCCGTCCATGTTCCATTTCTGGGACCGCATGGGGGCTCGCGCCCGGTCAAAATCCTATGGCGCCTTCGCGGCCGAATTCCTCGACAGCCTGCAGGGCCTGGGCACCTTGAAGTCATTCGGGCAAAGCCACGTGCGGGCCGAAAGCCTGGCCAAAAAGGCCCATGATCTGTTCCGCACCACCATGTGGGTATTGGCCACCAACGCCCTGGGACGGGGCATCACGGATACCGGCATCACCCTGGGCGCGGCCGCCGCCCTGGCGGTGGGCGCCTGGCGGGTCAGCACGGGCGAGGCGGAATTGTGGGTCCTGCTGGTGGTGTTGATGATGGGCGTGGAAGTGTTCCGCCCCCTGCGCGAGCTGCGCAACCTGCTGCATCAGGGCATGGTGGGGCAATCCGCCGCCGAGGGCATTTTGGAAATTCTGGCGGCGGAACCCAGCCTGCCGGACGAGGGCACCGGCGCGCTGGATCCGGACGGGGCGGCGACCGTGGAATTCAAGGGCGTGCATTTTGCCTATCCCGGTGCCCGGCGCGGCGCCCACGGCAACGAAAGGGGCGGTCTGGATTTCGCCATTGCGGCCGGCGAACGGATTGGCGTCGTCGGCCCATCGGGCGCGGGCAAGACCACGATCCAGCGCCTGTTGCTGCGCCTGTACGATCCCGACCAGGGCCAGATCCTGCTGGCCGGCCGGGACATCCGGGAGCTGTCCCTGGCCAACCTGCGCCAGCAGTTCGCCGTGGTGCAACAGGATACCTATCTGTTTTTCGGCACCGTCGAGGACAACATCCGCCTGGGCAAGCCCGATGCCACCCGAGCGGAGGTGGAGGCAGCCGCCAACGCCGCCAACGCCACCCAGTTCATCGCGCAGTTGCCCCAGGGCTATACCACCATCGTTGGCGAGCGCGGCCTGAAGCTGTCCGGCGGCCAGCGTCAGCGCATCGCCATCGCCCGGGCCCTGTTGCGGGATGCGCCCATTCTGGTGCTGGACGAGGCCTTGTCATCCGTGGATGCGGAGAACGAGGCGGTGATCCAACAGGCTCTGGACCGCCTCATGGCCGGGCGCACCACCTTGATTTTCGCCCATCGTCTGTCCAGCGTCATCGATGCGGACCGTATCCTTGTCCTGGGCGAGGGCGCCATTGTTGAAAGCGGCCGCCACCAGGAACTGATGGCCCTTGGCGGCGGCTACCATCGCCTGATGGCCGCCCAGGCCCAGGCTCAGGTCGAAACACTGGGCGGCCCGGAACAAAAGCTGGCGGAACGCGCCGCCCGGGAAGAGGCCCCCGTGATGGAAGACCTGGTCCCGGCGGCGGGCGAGAGCGACGCCATTTTGCGGGCCCAGGGCCTGGGCTGGGCCGGCGCCTTTCGTAATCTGCTGGGCCACGTGGCGCCGTGGAAGGGGCGGCTGACCATGACCTTTGTCTTCGGCGTCACCCGCGTGGTGGCCTACACCGGTATCGGCATCGTCGGCGCCCTGGCCGTGGCCGCCGTCAAGGCAGGGGAACCTTACGCGTACCTGCTGTGGATCGTCGCGGCAATGGCGCCGGTGGCCGGCATTCTGCATTGGCTGGAAAGCTGGATCGCTCACGACATGGCCTTCCGCCTGCTGGCCGAGATGCGCATTGCCCTGTTCGAGAAGCTGGACAAACTGGCGCCCGCCTATCTGCTGGGCCGGCGCACCGGCGATCTGGTTTCCGTGGCGACCCAGGATGTGGAGACGGTGGAGTTCTTCTTTGCCCATACGGTGGCGCCGGCGTTTGTCGCCGTGTTGGTACCGCTGTTGGTATTGCTCACGTTGGGCTATTTCGGACCAACAATGGCGCTCGCCCTGGCACCGTTTTTGCTGGTGGTGGGGTTAAGCCCATTTTTGATGCGGGGCCGCGTGGATCGCCTCGGCTCCGCCGCGCGGGAAGCCCTGGGCGAATTGAACGCCCATGCGGTGGACAGTATCCAGGGCCTGACGGAAGTCGTCGCATTCCAGGCCGAGGACCGGCGGGGCCAGGGCTTCATGGCTCTGGCGGATAGGCAGATCCAGGTGCGCATACCGTTCTTCCGGGAGTTGACCATTCAGACCATTTCCCTGGAACTGGCCACGGGCCTGGGCGGCCTGGCCGTGGTTGCCGTGGGCGCGGCCCTGGTTCAGAGCGGTAGCCTGCCCGTGCAGCATTTGCCCCTGCTGACCCTGCTGGCCATGGCGGCCTTCCTGCCCATATCCGAGATCGCCAACGTGGGCCGGCAATTGGCCGACACCCTGGGCGCCACGCGGCGGCTGTATGCGGTGCACGAAGAAGAGGTCCCGGTGCGGAGCGGCCCCGGCGTGGTGACACAATCAGCCTCGGGCCTGTCATTCAAAGAGGTCGATTTCAGCTATGCGGGCACCAAGCGCCCGGCCCTGGACGGCGTCACCTTCGATGTCCCCGTGGGCCGCACCCTGGCCCTGGTGGGGCCGTCGGGGGCGGGCAAGACCACCATCGCGCATCTGTTCATGCGTTTTTGGGACCCGGCCACGGGCGCCATCGAGCTGGATGGCCATGATTTGCGGGACTATGACCTGGACGCCCTGCGCCAGCGCATCGCCCTGGTGGCCCAGGACACCTATCTGTTCAACGATACCCTGGG
>JAPYUH010000341.1 GCA_029936195.1 Alphaproteobacteria bacterium | reverse complement strand
CACATGAACATGGGGTTCTATTTGGTGGTGTTTGACCTTGCCACGGACGAATTCATGAAATTCGTCCACCTCACCCGCGCCCACCGGGAGGCACACAATGTGACCACGTTCTCCCTGGAGGGGCATATCACCTACAACCGGGAAATCGGCGAGGGCGAACCCATGCGCTTCACCACGCAACTGCTCGATTTCGATGCCAAGCGGTTGCACTATATCCACCACATGTATCATGGCACGGAGGGCTATTTGGCGGCGACCAATGAACTCATGAGCCTGCATGTTTCCGAAGTCACGCGCCGCGCTGCGCCCATGGAACCTGCTATTCTGGAACGCTTGGCGGCGATCAAGACGGCCCACGGCGCCTTGCCACCAAATCCCTATACGGGACGCCTCATAGGCCTGAAATCCAGGGCCACGACCAATAGCTGAAGTGGGGGGTGTGGTTCGTCTTGTTGCCCAAATCTGGTAGTTTTGATTTTTGAGCTTTTTGGAGTGCGCACATGTCCCGAATACCGATCCTAGCCGCTGATGAAATGAATGCGGAACAACAGCGGTTCCACAAAAATATCACGGACGGTCCGCGCGGCGGCATGGGCGGCCCGTTTCAAGCCTGGATCCACAGCCCTGATTTTGCCGACCGGGCGCAAAAAGTTGGGGAGTATTGCCGCTACAACAGTGTGTTGGAACCGCGCCTGTCGGAACTGGCGATATTGTTCACGGCCCGCCATTGGACAGCACAGTTCGAATGGTTCGCCCACGCGCCAATGGCCCTGAAAGGCGGACTGGCGCCTGATATTATCGAGGCGATACGGCAACGGCGGACACCTGAATTCTCTATGGCGGATGAAGCGGCAGTCTACCAATTCTGCTCGGAATTGTACCGCGACAGCCAGGTCTCCGATGCCACGTACGGGGACGCCAAGGACCAGCTGGGCGACCAAGGGCTGGTCGATTTGGTGGGCATCCTCGGTTACTATGCGATGGTTTCAATGACCTTGAACGTGTTCGAAATGCCGCTGCCCGAAGGGGTTGCGCCGCCATTGGAGCCATAATAGCACCTTGCAATGATAGCAACTTGACCGAATAGCCGGCCGCCCAAGACTGCCCTACCGGCTGGGAAGTTGGCGAAAACCGGCGGGCAATATTTCATCGCAATCCGTTACCGTCACCGCCACTACCCGCGCCGAGGGCGGGCCCTGGCGGCACTGCGCCAGCATGGCTTCAACCGCCTCTCTTGGGCCGCTAAATACCGCCTCGACGCTGCCGTTGCGGCAATTTCGTATCCAGCCGTTCAGGCCCAGCGCGCCAGCTGTTTCAACCGCCCAGCCGCGGTACCACACGCCCTGCACCCGGCCCCGAATGACGGCGCGGACGGTGCGGGCCGGCTTTGACACACCCCCGCCCTATTCGAATTCCAAAATGACGTCATCCACGGCCAGGTTGTCGCCAGGCGCCGCACTCAGGGTGGCAATGACGCCGTCCCGTTCGGCGCGAAGGATATTTTCCATCTTCATGGCCTCGACCACCGCCAAGGCCTGGCCGACCTCGACCGCCTCGCCCACCTCGACCGCCACCGCCACCACCAGGCCCGGCATGGGGCACAGAAGATATTTCGACGTATCGGGCGGCACCTTCACCGGCATCAAGGTGGCCAATTCCGCCGCCCGCGGCGTACGCACCGTGGCCACGGCCTCCACCCCGCCATGATGGAGGTGGAAGCCAATGGCGCGGGGCTCCACTTGCATGGTGACATGGCGGCCATTGACCGTGCCCTGAAATAGCTCCCGCCCCGGACGCCAGCCGCTGCGCACGGCGATTAACCGCTCGCCCAGCCGCACGTCAAAGCCATCCTCCACATCCTCCACCATGACCTCGTGGTGGGCACCGCCCAGACTGACCACCCAGTCCGCGCCGAAGGTGGGGCGGTAATGGGCCAGTTGACCATCAATGGCGCCTTCCCGCTGGGCCCGGCGGCGATGCATCAGGACGGCGGCCGAGATCAAGGCATCAAGCACCTGGCCCTCGCGCGGCGCGCCTTGGAAGCCATCGGGATATTCCTCGTCGATAAAGGCCGTGGTCAGGCGGCCTTCGGCAAACCGGGTATGGCTGATCAGGGCATTGAGGAAGCTCATGTTGTGGCTGATGCCGCGCACCTGATAGCCATCCAGGGCCGCCGCCATGGCCGCTATTGCCGCCGCACGATCCTGACCCTTGGTGATCAGCTTGGCGATCATGGGATCGTAAAACATGGTGATCTCGGAGCCTTCGACGACGCCCGTATCCACCCGCACGTTGTCATCCTCGGCCGGCGGGCGGCAACGCACCAGACGGCCGATGGAGGGCATGAAATTTCTGTAGGGGTCTTCGGCATAGAGGCGGCATTCAATGGCCCAGCCATCCGCCCGGACGTCGTCCTGGGCAATGGCGATGGCCTCGCCGGCGGCAATGCGGATCATCTGTTCCACCAGGTCCACACCATGGACCATTTCGGTCACGGGATGCTCCACCTGCAGGCGGGTATTCATCTCCAGGAAATAGAAATTCCGGTCCCCATCGACAATGAACTCCACGGTCCCGGCGGAGCGGTAGTCAACCGCCCGGGCCAGGGCAACAGCCTGGTCGCCCATGGCGCGGCGGGTGGCCTCGTCAAGAAACGGGCTGGGCGCCTCCTCGATGACTTTTTGGTGGCGCCGCTGGATGGAACACTCCCGCTCGCCAAGATAGATGCAATTACCATGGCCGTCGGCCAGAACCTGAATTTCAATATGGCGCGGCTGTTCGATGAATTTCTCGGCAAAGATCCGGTCATCGGCAAATGAGGATTTGGCCTCGTTGGTGGCGGAGACAAACCCTTCCCGCGCCTCGGCCTCGTTATAAGCGACCCGCATGCCCTTGCCGCCGCCCCCCGCGGAGGCCTTCAGCATCACCGGATAGCCGAGGCTTTCCGCCACCCGTGCCGCATCGTCGCCATCCCGCAAGACTTCGAGATGGCCAGGCACGGAATTCACGCCAGCCTTTTGCGCCAGCTTTTTCGAGGCGATCTTGTCGCCCATGGCTTCGATCGCGCCCACGGGGGGGCCGATAAAAGCGACGCCGATCGCAGCCAGGTCCCTGGCGAAACCGGGGTTCTCGGAAAGAAATCCATAGCCGGGATGAACGGCTTCGGCACCGGTAGCCCTGACGGCATCAAGAATACGTTCGCCAACCAGATAGCTCTCCGCCGCCGGGGCCGGGCCAATGGC
>JAPYUH010000340.1 GCA_029936195.1 Alphaproteobacteria bacterium | reverse complement strand
TTGACGTTCGGCTGTGGCGCCGTTGGCGGCCTGATGACCAAAGGTGATGCTGCCGATCAGGACCGCGCCATAGCCTGGGCTCGGGACAACGGCATTAACTTTTTCGACACGGCGGCGAGTTACGGCAATGGCGCCTCGGAGTTGAACCTTGGCCGTGCCCTCAACGGCAACACAGACGGCATCGTGGTCAGCTCAAAAGTTGGCCTGAACAATGACGATTTGACCGACATTACGGGCGCCGTGGCCCGGTCCCTTGATGCCAGCTTGACGAGGCTGAAACTCGACCACGTGGATATCTTCCAGTTACACAACACCTTGGGCCGTCCGGATTTTCGCGGCACACTAAACGTCGAACAAGTGTTGGGAGATGTTATCCCGGCCCTCGAGAAACTAAAGGATGCCGGCAAGACGCGCTTCCTGGGCTTCACGGCCAAGGGCGAAGCGGATGATCTGCACAAACTTGTTAAATGCGGCGCCTTTAGCAGCGCGCAAGTTTTCTACAACCTGCTTGTCCCGTCTGCTGGCGAAGCAGTGCCGGCCAATTATCCGGCCGATAATTTTCGGCAACTCCTCGATGTTGCATTGGACAACGGCGTCGGTTCAATTGGTGTGCGCGTACTTGCCGGCGGTGCACTATCCGGCAGCGAGGCGCGCCACCCGCTCGGGATGCCGTCAGTCGAACCCATTGGGTCAGAGACCGACTACGCGACAGACGTGCGGCGCGCCCTTCAGTTCGCCCCGTTGGTTGAGGCCGGGCATGCCGCAAGCTTGCCGGAACTGGCGGTACGCTACGTCATTTCCAATCCGGCACTCTCAACAACCGAGATTGGCATCGCGACGCTTGAAGAATTGCAGCAGGCAGCCGCAGCCGTAAACAAAGGGGCGCTGTCGGACGAGGCGTTGGCGCAAATCAAAAAAGTGCAGGCGGGTTTTGCGGCCTAGATTGCTAGGGCCGAAGGTCCATGCATGGGGCTAATACAGGCGTACCGGCGCCCGGCCTAAACCGACTAGATATACCGTGCGCCGGCATTCGCATCTGTCAGTCGCGCTCGTGGCTTTCTCAACGGATCGCCGGTAGACTTCCTCCCAGGATACGGTTTTGCTGGAACCTCGTCTTGCCGCCACTATGGCCACTGACGCGATATGGATACACGGCGATAGAAACATGACAACACGCGAAGACTTACGGCGATCCGGGGCGGCAATACGCGAAAAGCTCGGATTTCCCGCCAATAGTCCGAAATCGGAACTGGCGCCGGGTTTTGACCGTTTGGCGGAAGAATTCGCATGGGGATCCATTTGGGCGCGTCCCGGATTGACGCTTGACGATCGCATGCTGGCGGTTCTGTCAGCTCTGACTTCGGAGCAACGCCTGCCACAGCTGCGCCGCTATATCGTCGCGGCATTGCATATCGGCGTTCCGCCGCGCACGATCCAGGAAGTCTTCATTCATTGCGGCATTTATTCCGGTTTTCCCACTGTTCTGAATTCCCTCGCGCTTGCCAATGAGGTGTTCGCGGAAAAGAGCATCATTGTACCCGAGGCCGAGATGCCGGACTTGGACGGCGAGGCGCTGATGGCACTGGGTCGCGAAACAAAGCATGGCCTGCATGGTGATCGGTCCGAGCGTGGCTATGCCGCACCAGACAATGTGACTACGGGGTCTTTGTACGAAACTGCTATCGCCTATGGCTATGGCGTCATATGGAACCGACCGGACCTTGATCACCGTCAGCGTATCATCTGTACCGTGGCTGCCTTTACAGCAATCCATCATCTGGTCCAACTGGCTAAATTCGCACAATCTGCGCTCAACTCCGGTTTGACTAGGGAACAAGTCGTCGAGGTCATCACGCAGACAGCGCCCTATACTGGTTTCCCACGTGCCCTCAACGCGCTTTCGGCGTTCAACGACGCGCTCGAATGAAGCCTAAACGACGAGGAGAAAACCATGCGGTTCCAAGATCAAGTCGCCGTCATCACTGCCGCCGGCGCCGGCATCGGCAAAGCAACGGCCGAGATCATGGTTCAGGAAGGTGCGACTGTCATCGCCATCGATGTTGACAATTCAAGGCTGGAGGCGCTGACAGAGGCATTGGCCAGCGCAGCGGGCAAATTGATACCGAAAATGCTCGACGCCGCAGATCAAACTTTGGTTCGCGGGGCTGTCACCGAAATCTCGGAAACCCAGGGCCATATTGACATTCTCGTCAACGCTGTCGGCGGTAGTACGATTATTGCATCACCAGCGGCGACTGTTGACGAATTATCCTTCGAAGATTGGCAGAAGGTGATTGATTTCAATCTCAATGCCACCTTTTTGTTCTGCAATAATGTTGTGCCGCTGATGAAGCAGGCCGGTCATGGTAAGATTATCAATCTTGCATCGATCGCCGGCCGTGGACTGAGTGGCGCCAGCAGCAGCGCATATGCGGCAGCGAAGGGCGGCATCATTGCGTTTACGAAAAAGCTTGCCAATGAACTGGGGCCTTCCGGCATCAACGTCAATGCGATCGCGCCGAGTCTAACGCTAACAGAAAGAATACGACCGCATTGGGAAAAACGAAATGCCGAGCAACAAGCGGTCGAGATCGAACGAACGCCGCTTCGCCGCGTTGCCGAAGCGGTCGATCAGGCGCGGGTGATTGCCTTCTTGGCATCACAGGACGCCGACTTTGTAACCGGCCTCACCATCGATGTGACCGGCGGAATTTCATGATCAGGCCTGCATAGATAACATAATTCGAGGCGGCGGGTTTTGATGCCGGCGCAGTGGGATATCGCAAGCCAAACCTCAAGGTACGATCGGTCCGCCTAATCCATAATCTAACGAAAGTGTACTTTCCTTAGATTGCCGCTGAAACCCGCAGTTTCCTTGGGCTAATCCTTCTGATCGATTCAACGCGAATCCGCAAACCCAATTTCTTCCGAAGATCGCAATATGGAATTGGGTTTTGGCGACGATGCCGCAGAAAATCGGTGAAGAATGTCTGTTCGTAGGGGCAAAGCGGAAAGGAGCGCGGAGCCGGTTTAGTGGACATTGATCGCCGGAGCTGCAAAAGCCATTAGGTGCAAGCGGGGGCGGCCAATTTCGGTGGCACTGTCGAAGGCAATCAACTAGCCATCTCCCAAACCCAACCTATAGACACCGTATCTCTAACTCGCCGTCACCTTGCCGGTGATAGCGCCAAAGGTTTGGACCGATGTCGAAGCGCTATCGAGTGCGTCCGTCATATTCAAATC
>JAPYUH010000339.1 GCA_029936195.1 Alphaproteobacteria bacterium | reverse complement strand
TGGGTCTGGCGGCCGGCCTGATCGCGGTGATCTTCACCGAGAAGTTCGGCATTTCCATCGCCTCCACCTTCGGCATTGAATTGGCTTGGGGCCGCTGGCCCTGGACCATGCATTCGGCCGGTTGGGGCATAATCTTCAACCTGGGCATCTGCATCATCGTCTCGGCCATGACCCAGGACGAAAAAACCCGTTCGCATAGAATGGTCTATCACGACTTCCTGGCCGAACATGCCGCCCTTTCCGCCGACAAGAAGAAGTTGATACCCATCGCCTGGATCATCACCCTGGCATGGCTGTTCTTCGGCGTCGGCCCCGGCGCGGTGATCGGCAACACCATCTTCGGTGCGCCGAACGCCGGTGTTGAAGGTTGGACGTTTGGTATTCCATCGATTTGGGCCTGGCAGATTTTGTTCTGGGCCCTTGGCGTGGGGATGATGTGGTTCCTCGCCTACAAGATGGAAATGTCTTCGGTGCCAAGCAAGGAGATCGAATCTCTGACCGAGGATATTGGCGACACGCAACCCCAATCAGCGGGGTCGTAAGCAAACCGGCCCATAATTCGGGGCGAAAATATTGGGGGAAGGGCATGGCTCTTCCCCCTTTTTTCGTTAGCCTTTGGTCCTGCGCAACGCAGAATAGTTGAGTGATAAAAGGTCATGGCATCAATTTTTCAGCCGCAGTATTGGTTGTTGTGGGGGGCGATCTTGGCCCTGCTGCTGTTTTTTCCCATTCGCAAGATTATCTGGGTGATGTCCGTGCGCCGGGTCCAGCGCAAGGGTCAGACGATGGATGACGATACACAGCAGCGTTTGTTCCGCCGCGCCGGCGTTACCTCCGCCCTGCTCAGCTTTCTGTTCTCGCTGGCCTATACCAATTATCTGTTCGGATCCGGATCATGAGCCCAGCCGTCATCAGGCGCTTCGTCTTCTTGATGTTCATCGCCTTTGCCCTCACCGGGGGCACGGTGATGTTTTACGACAGCTTCTTCGAACGCCCCCCCGGTGATTACGAGACCGAGCGCGGCTCTATGTATCTGGGCACCCAGGATTACGGGGACGCCCTTGAGAATTTCGACGAAGCCCTCCGCGTCAACCCCCATCATCGCGGCGCCCACATGGGCCGGATCAGCGTCCTCATCGCCACCAACCGCCACGACGAAGCCGTGGCCGAATTGAAGGTCCTGATCGATTTTCTGCAAACAAACCTGACCGAGGATGACAAGACCGGCCTCGGCGTCCTGGCCGCCGCCTACGCCAACCTCGGCATTGTGCACGACCGCAACAACCGCCACGAACTGGCCCTGAAGAATTATATCGAAGCTCTGAAGGCCGACGCCGAGGCGGTCGAGGGCCCCGGCATCATCGACCGCATCCTGCACGAGCCCAGCCCGCCGACGATCCGCAAACGGGCCGAATATCTATATCAGGAGTTAAAGAAGCCGAAGGATCAGCAAGTCCTGCGGATGCCCGAATTAGACGCTAAATCCCGTGACCATAAACCTTAAAGGGCCGGCCCTGTCCGAACAAACTACGAAAAATTCACCAGGCCCAGGACGTCCTGGAACAGCACCAGCATGAAGAACACGGCGGCAATGCAGCCGAACAGTAGGCGCACGGCGTCGCTCTTGCCATCCTTGTCCCGGTGACGGATCGCATGCACGGCAACGCCCGCCGTGACGATCAGAAAGATGATATTGATGGGCTGTTCCCAGACCCCGGCAAATTCAAACATGATCGGAGCCTAACCAAGCCAGGCGTGGCCGGCAAGTAATCTAACGCGGTTACGGCTTGGGCAGCTCGTCCGTGGTGACGCAGGGCGGGAATTGGCCACTGCAGTATGCGGCACCCGATAGCGACTGATTGGCCAGTGCGAGTGCGCCGCCCAATGTGCCAACCAGAAAGACCACGGCGGCCACGAAGCCCGCCTTCGGGCCGAGCCGCCCGGCGGGTAGTTTGTTCACGTCATAGCGATGGTAGTCAGGGTCGTTGCCGTTCAGTTTGCTGTCCTGATCCAGGTTGCAGATATCGCGGGCATACAACAGCGCCCAGCCCGGCACTTCGCTGCGCACCATGAAGCTGTCGAACAGGGCGCTGGCCTCTTCCGGGCGCATGTCGCGGCCATGCCAATGAGCAAAGGCCAGTTGCAGGAATTGAAATTCGCCGATCTCCAAAAGATTGGCGGCGTTCACCACAATGGTCCGGTTGGGAAATTCATCGTGGTCGGGGTTCAGCAATGTGTCGAGCAAATTCATGTCGTCCTCACTTGTTTACCATGATGACAGGTAAGTGTTGAGGAAGTCCAAACACGACTGGTTTATCCGCCCATTTTTAACTCTTCACCCAATTGCCATGAAATCCGAACGGCACCCGTTGCGGCAACTGGATCTTGGCCACGGGCGGCGCCGTGAAATCCTGGGCATCAATAATACGGAGATGGCTGCCGCCGCTATCGCCGTCAAACACCACGGACAGAAGATAGCCTTCATCCTCGCCATCCCCGACGGGAACGAAAACACCTTCACTGGCCGCACCGGCCGGTCCCACGTCATGGCTGGCGACGGTGAGGTTTTCCAGGTCGTGCTTCAACAGACCACCGGGGCCGACGTGCAATTCGAAATCAACCGTATAGCCATAGCGGTTGCGGTGGCATTCCACCGCCGGGTTAACCCGGGGGAATTCCTGACTGCGATCACTGATCAGATCCACCTCGACCCGTTCCTTCGCCGGGTCGATGGTCCAGCGTTCCAGGCGCACATCGCCGCCGCCCTCCAACTGACCCTGCACGAAGGTGCGGTCATGGCGCACCACATCGAAGATGATTTCCCGGCCATCGTCATAGGCATTCAAGGGGTGGTAGACAAAACAGGGATCAATTTCGATCCATTGCACCTCGTCCGACGTGGCATCGCGGGGCAGAATGCCCAGGCGCGCGGGCATGTCGTCCCGCCAATGGAACGGCAGCCCCTTGCCGGCCATGGCCATTTCCAGACTGAAGGCAACGGGCAGATCCATAAATATGACTCTCGATGCGGTAACGCCAAAGTCGTGCATCATGGTCGGAATGGGTTTCTCGATTTCCACGGTGCGGACCAATTTGCCCATCGCGTCGGCCACGTGATGCCGCAGGCTGATATTGCCGAAGTCATAGCCGAAGAACAGCATCTCGCCCGTGCGTCCGTCGATCTTGGGATGCGCCGTCATATTGCTGGCCAGGGCGCCGTCAAAATCATACTGCCCGATGGTGTTCAAATC
>JAPYUH010000338.1 GCA_029936195.1 Alphaproteobacteria bacterium | reverse complement strand
ATGCCAAGGACGAATTGATCGAGATCGCCGATCTGGTCACCGAAATGACCCAGATTAAGCACCCCTTCCGGTCCGGCGTGAAGGCCCAAAAAGGCATCGAGTTCTAAATATTATGGCGGCGGCATTGATGTTTCAGGGGACCGGGTCGGACGTGGGCAAATCGCTCATGGTGGCGGGGCTGTCCCGTGCCTTCGCCAATCGGGGCCTGTCCGTGCGCCCGTTCAAGCCCCAAAACATGTCCAACAATGCGGCCGTGACCGCCGATGGCGGCGAGATCGGCCGGGCGCAACATCTCCAGGCCCTGGCCGCCCGGGTACCCGCCAGCGTTCATATGAACCCGGTTCTGTTGAAGCCGCAAAGCGAAACCGGGGCCCAGATCGTGGTCCACGGACGGGTGCGTGGAACGGCCAATGCGCGGGAATACCAAGAACTGAAGGCCGGGCTGCTGGACGAGGTGCTGGAGAGTTTTACCACCACCTCCCGGGATGCGGACCTTGTCCTGGTGGAGGGGGCGGGCAGCCCGGCGGAGATTAATCTGCCGGGACGGGATATTGCCAACATGGGTTTCGCCGCCGCCGCCGATATTCCGGTTCTACTGGTCGCGGATATTGACCGCGGCGGTGTTATCGCCGCCGTCGTCGGCACCCATGCGGTCATTGCCGGTGCGGCCCGTGAACGCATCAAAGGTTATGTGATCAACAAATTCCGTGGCGATATCTCGTTGTTTGATGGCGGCCTGCGGGAGATAACCCAGCGCACCGGTTGGCCATCCATGGGCATAGCGCCGTATTTTCCCGATGCCGTCCACTTGCCGCCCGAGGACGCGGTTGCCTTGGACAAGCCGCGGACAAACAAGGGCGCGGCCATCAAAGCCATTAAGATTGCGGTCCCGAAACTCTCCCGCATCGCCAATTTCGATGACCTTGACCCCTTGCATGGTGAACCGGACGTGGACGTCGTCATCGCCAGTCCCGGACAGGTCCTGCCCGGTGACGCGGATTTGATCCTGCTGCCAGGCAGCAAGAATACCATTGCCGATCTTGCCTTCCTGCGCGAGCAAGGCTGGGACATCGATATCTTGGCCCATTACCGCAGGGGCGGGCGCATCCTGGGCATCTGCGGCGGCTATCAGATGCTGGGCCAGTCCATTACCGACCCCGACGGCATGGAAGGCGCAAGCCGGCACGCCAGTGGTCTTGGCCTGTTGGACATCGAAACCGTTTTGTCGCTCGAAAAACGCCTCGGCGAATGCACCGGGACCCATCTCGAAAGCGGTTTGGAGGTTCGGGGCTATGAAATTCATCTGGGCAACAGCGAGGGTCCGGATCATCAACGGCCCTTCCTGCATATCAACGGCGCGTCCGATGGTGCCCGCAGCCCAGACGGCCGGGTGGCGGGGTGTTACCTGCACGGGCTGTTGACCTCGGACGGGTTCCGCCATGCCTTTCTATCGGGACTGCGGCCGCGCGCCGACAGCGGCCTGGTTTACGATGAATTGGTGGACCAGACATTGGACGGACTTGCCGGTCATCTTGAATCCCACCTGGACCTGGACCGTATGTTGGAGATCGCCGATGCGGCCCAAGCTAAATAAATGCCAGCCCGACCAGGGCGAAGGCGATAATGGCGCAGGTGCCGCGATAAAGGGCACAGCCGCGTTTGATATCCAGGTGGCTCGCCGATCGTTTGCCGCCGTCGCCGATCCAGGCGCCGTCCAGCGTCTGTCCATGATAGACGCGTGGGCCGGCAAGGGCGATATCCAGTGCGCCCGCCATGGCGCCTTCCGGCCAGCCGGCGTTGGGCGAGGTGTGCAGGCCATGGTCCCGGCCCATGACGCGCCAGGCACGGCCCGCCCTGGCGTCCGGCGAGACCAATGCGCCCAGACATATGAGCAAACCCGCCAGGCGGGCGCCCGGCCAGTTGGCGACGTCGTCAAGGCGGGCCGCGAATTGGCCGAAATACAGATAGCGCTCGCTACGATGGCCGATCATGGAGTCCATGGTGTTGATGGCTTTGTAGGCCAGCAGGCCCGGCAAGCCGCACAACAGGAACCAGAACAAGGGCGCGACCACGCCGTCGGAAAAATTCTCGGCCAGGGATTCCAGCGCGGCGCGGGCCACCCCGGCCTCGTCCAGTTCGGCGGGGTCCCGCCCGACAATATGACCCACGGCTTCCCGTCCCGGCGCCAAACCCCGTTCCAGGCCACTTGTCACGGCGGCCACGTGGTCGTGCAGACCGCGGGTGGCGAAAAAAACGGAACCAACCACGCCCAGAATAAGCCAGCCGTATCCCGTCTGATTGGCCAGCCAGGCAATGATGTTGCCGGCGAGTACGCTGATGCCGACCACGATGGCGACCAGGTAGACACCGCGTATGGTCTGTTGTTGGGGATCCGCCCTTGGATTGCGCAGCCAGCCTTCCAATTTGTTGATCAGGGCGCCCATCCAGACAATGGGATGGGGCAAACGGCCATACAGCCATTTCGGGTCGCCAAACAACAAATCCAGCACATAGGCCAGGGTCACGGCCAAAAGGCCGAATTTCCAGCCATCGCCGCCGGGAATGGGAAATAGGGAGTCCAAAATGAGCACAACTATGCTAAGCCGCAAGGCCCATAGGATTGCCGGAATATGGGACCGAGGGCAAGTGCGGCGGAACAAAATTAATGCGTATCTAGAGGCAATCATATGAATGACATTGGTATCATGGTCTGCGGCCACGGCAGCCGGGATGAAGACGCCGTCGCTGAATTTCAAAGCGTCGCCGAAGGCATCAAGGCGCGGCTGCCGCAATACGACGTGGACAGCGGTTTCTTGGAGTTCGCCACCCCGATCATCCGCGACCGCCTGGATGCCCTGCGCGGGCGGGGCAACAAGCGCATCATCGCCGTGCCGGGCATGCTGTTCGCCGCCGGCCATGTCAAGAACGACCTGCCCTCGGTGCTCAACACCTATGCCGCCCGGCATCCGGACCTGGAGATCACCTATGGCCGGGACCTTGGCATGGATATGAAGCTGATCCGCGCCGCCGGCGACCGGGTGCGCGAAGCCATTGCCGCCGCCGGTGATCATATCCCGGTGGAGGATACATTGCTGTTGGTGGTCGGCCGCGGTGCATCGGACCCGGACGCCAATGGCGATATCGCCAAGGTTTGCCGCCTGCTGTGGGAAGGCATCGGCTTCGGCTGGGCGGAAGTGGCCTATTCCGGCGTCACCTTCCCCTTGGTGGAGCCTGGCCTACAACATGCCGCCAGACTGGGATACAAG
>JAPYUH010000061.1 GCA_029936195.1 Alphaproteobacteria bacterium | reverse complement strand
CGATATGGTCAAGGGACTGGGTCAGCGGTTGGTGGCGGGCGGAATTCCAGTTAGCCGGCTTGCCGTGGGCGGAATGCTGTTGCATCCGATAATCGGCGCCCTGGACGTGGTCTGGGATGCCGGGACGGATTTGGTGCGGCGTTCGGACCCGCCACGCGAACTGTTAAAATCACAGGAGTTCCGCGACGCGCCCTTCTTTCATCTCATTTCAAGCACCGAACCCTGGCTCCGGGCACGCCTGGAAAAAGGCGCTGTAGAACCGGAATTTCCCATCTACCAACGGTTCCGCAAAGAAGGCGTAACCGATTATTTGGCCTATTTCTACAGCTATGGCAAAAGCAACCGCACGGTTTGGGATGATCTGTCGGCCGATTATGGCGGCGTCACCGTTTCCATAACAACCAAGCGTGCCGGCGGTTTCACGGCGTTTGAGATTGAACGCCTGAACGCCCTGTCGAAGACCCTGGCGGTGGCGACCCGAAGCCGCTCCACGCACGAATTGTCCCGGACTTTGCTGGATACCTATTTGGGCACGCTGTCGGGTGAAATGGTGCTGGACGGATCCATCGAACGGGGCGACGGCCGCCTTATCGATTGCGCGCTGTGGTATTGCGATTTACGAGGCTCAACCCGGTTGGCGGAGGCATTGTCCCACGACGAGTATTTGGAACTTCTGAACAATTATTTCGCCGACACCGCCGGCGCGGTCATGGAGCATGGCGGCGATGTCCTGTTGTTCATCGGCGATGCCGTCTTTGCGATATTTCCCATTGATGGTGAAATGAGGCCCAAGATTGATATGGCACGGGCCGCCCTTGGCGCGGCCCGTGACGCCATTGGGCGGGTGGCGAAGCACAATCAGGCAACGGCCGGCAGAGGCATTCCGGCGGTCGATTTTGGCATATCGCTCCATTACGGCCAGGTGACATACGGCAATATTGGCACCGATCGGCGGTTGAATTTTTCCGTCATTGGCCCGGCGGCCAACGAAGTCGTGCGGCTCGAGGGTTTTTGCAAGTCACTGAGGGTGCCGGTCATCGCCTCCGCCAAGTTCAAGGAAATTTGCGGCCAGCCGCTGGTTCATCTGGGTCGGCACGAAGCCGCCGGTATCAAGGGCGGCTTGGAAGCCTATACCCTTGTTGATTTTGCTCCCGGCAATAGCTGAGCCTCGGCAGCAGGCTGGATTGGCCGATTATTGCCACTCCGCCTGGCGTTTCTCGACGAAAGCGCGGCCGCCCTCCCTGCGGTCCTCGGAATTCATCACCCGGGTCTGGACCCAGTTGGTGATCTGATCCAGGGCTTTGTAATCAAGGGCGTTGGCCTGAACCATGGACTCCTTCATGCCCTGGACCGCCACGGGGCTGAGCTCGCAAATACGGTTGGCGAGTTTTTCGGCCTCGGCCATGAGGTCGTCCGCCGGCACGATTTTATTGATCATGCCCACGTCGTATGCACGTTGAGCGCTGACCCGTTCGGCGAACAGCAGCAGTTCGGAGGCAATGGCCCAGGGCATGATCTTGGGGAACCAGGCGGCGGGGATGGTGGCGATGCCCCATTGCGGTTCGGGCAGCCAGAAGGAGACATCTTCCGTGGCAATACGGTAATCGGCATCCAGGGCGATCCACATACCGTACCCCACCACGTGGCTGTGCAGGGCGGCAATGATCGGCTTGTAGACCTTTTGCGTCTGGGTAATATCGGGAAATTCGCCAGTGTAGCGATAGGTTTCGGTGGGCGCGCCACCCGATAGATCGGCGCCGGCGGAAAAACACCGCCCCTTGCCCGACAGAATGGCCACCCGCAAATTGGCATCATCGCGGAAATCGGCCCAGGCCCGGCTCAATTCGTCGTGCAGCTGGGCATTCATGGCGTTCAATTTGTCGGGCCGGTTCAGGGTCACATAGGCGATATGGCCCTTCTTTTCATATTCAATGGTGCTCAATTTCATATTGCATTTCCTCTACCAAAGCTGATCTTGCTAGACTGCCACCCTATAATGTTTCCGAAAAGGGGTAGAGATGTTTCAACAAATCATCGAAAAGAACCGTGATCACCCCAACGTCTCCTGGCGTGGCCGTTTTGCCAACGCCCGCATCGAATTGCAGAGCGACGGACAAAGCCATTATCTGGCCCTGGATGAAAATGGCATCTCGCTCAGTGATAAACAGCCCGCCCGCCCCATTACCTTCACCCTTGCGGCCAGCGCGGCCGATTGGCGGGAGTTAACCGGGCCGGAACCGCGCCCCGGCCTGCAATCTCTCTCCGCCATGCGCCGCACCGGGCATTTGACCGTCAGCGGCGATTACGTGGCCTACTACCAGAACCTTTTGCCCCTAGAGCTGTTGTTCTCCATGAGCCGCCCCCGGCCCAACAATGCCGTCGCTGCGCCCAACCAACCGACCATCGAACCCACCATTGAGCCGATTGTCGGGCGCTATATCAACATGGAAGTCCTCGGGAGGCCCCACCGCATCTATTTCGAGGAGGCGGGCCAGGGCATCCCCCTGATCTGCCTGCATACCGCCGGTGCCGATGGCCGCCAGTACCGCGCCATCCTCAATGACGCCGAGATCACGTCGCGGTTCCGCGTCGTGGTGTTCGATCTGCCCTGGCACGGCAAATCATCGCCCCCCGCCCAATTTCAGGACGAGACCTACGAGCTGACCACGGACAGTTACGTGGCCGTCACCATGGCCGTGAAAGAGGCCTTGAACCTGGACAATCCCGTCATCATGGGCTGTTCCATTGGCGGGCGGGCGGTGCTGCACCTGGCACTCCGCCATGGCAAGGACTTGCGTGCGGTGATCGGCCTGCAATCGGCACTGTATGCCCAAAACAAGATCGATGGGGAGCCCTCCGGCCTGCGCTCCCTGCACCGACCAGACGTACACGGCCCGGAAATCGCCGGCGCCCTGATGATGGGCCTAATCGCGCCGCAATCCAACAGCCCGGATGCCTGGGAGACCCTATGGCATTATATGCAGGGCGGCCCCGGCGTCTTCATGGGCGACCTGAACTATTATTTCACCGACGGCGACATGCGCAACGGCCTGGCCACGGGCATCGACACGGCGGTTTGCCCCGTACACCTGCTGACCGGCGAATACGACACCTCCGCCACCCCCGAGTTAAGCCGCGCCTTGGCGGAAGAAATCAACGCCACCTCATTCCAAGTGATGGAAAAGATGGGGCACTTTCCCATGTCGGAGAACCCGGTGGCATTTCGGGGATACTTGCTGCCGGTGTTGGAGCGAATTGCGTCCTAAATGGCCGAGGCGCCCAACCAATATCCCGGCAACCGTCCATCCGAGCCCATGGCCGAAAGCGACCGCGCCGCCGGCATCGAGGTCGGCCCGGACTTCGAACGCTTTGATCAGCGCGACGACATCTTCTCCCGGGCTTTTTGGGACGAGACCGTGCGTTCGGACGACAGCATGGAATTCTTTCGCGGCCACGGCCATGCCTTCGATGCGCGGCGGGGCCAGGGCTTCACCCAGCGGGATTTCGCCCTGCGCAACGCGGCCTGGTCGGTAGCGGACGACTATGCCGACCGAAACCGTGATAGTGGCCTGCGCGAAGGCTTCCAAGACCCACAGGAGCCCCGCTTTCCGCCCGCCGCACAGCGCCTGGCAGTGAATGATCCAAATGCCATGACGGCGGAAATCAAGCGGGTGGCCAAGCTGTTCGGCTGTGATCTGGTCGGCGTCACGGCGTTCGATCCACGTTGGGTTTATGCCACGCGGACGGATATCCGAAATTTCGAGAAGAAACCCAACGATCTGCCCGAGGGACTGGACAACGTCATCGTCATGGCCCACGGCATGGATTACCATCTGGTCAAGGCCTACCCTTCCGCCCTGGCCGGCGCGGCGGTGGGCATGGGCTATTCCGGCGAGGCCGTCACCGTGGCGCAACTGTCCCAATATATCCGCAATCTGGGTTATCAGGCGGTGGGGTCCATGAACGATACCGCCCTGGTCATCCCCATGGCGGTGCAGGCGGGCCTGGGGGAGTACGGCCGCAACCAGATGGTCATTACGGAGGAATTCGGGCCGCGGGTACGATTTTCCAAGATTTTCACGGACCTGCCCCTGGCACATGACAAGCCGAAAAAATTCGGTGTCACGGAATTCTGCACGATCTGCCGCCGCTGCGCGGATGCCTGCCCACCCAAGGCGCTGCCGTTCGGTCCGCCGGAAATGGGCGGGGCGAACCGCTCCGCCATCAAGGGTGTAAAAAAATGGACGGCGGATTGTGAAAAATGTTTCGGCTTTTGGGCCAAGATGCGCAGCGATTGCGCCATATGCATGCGGGTCTGCCCCTATAACAAGGATTTCAGCAAGCCCATCATGCGCCTGGCCCGGCGATTGGCGGGCACCAAACTGCGCCGTCTGATGCTATGGTTGGATATCAAGCTGGGTTTTGGCGAACGGGTGGCGCCGGAGACATGGTGGCGAATGCAGGTGGGTGATGGTTAGCCGGGACGAAATGATTGCGCTGGATCGCGGGGATGCCCTGGCACCCATGCGCGACAAATTTGATTTGCCCGACGGCATCATTTATCTGGACGGCAACTCCCTCGGTCCCCTGCCCCGCCATGTGCCCGCCCGCCTGGCCGAAGTTATTGGTGAGCAGTGGCGCAACGATTTGATCAAGTCGTGGAACATTCATGGCTGGATGCAAATGCCGCAAACCGTCGGCGACCGGATTGCCCCGCTGATCGGCGCCGGACCGGGCGAGGTTCTGGCCGGCGACAGCACCACGGTCAATTTGTTTAAACTCATGGCCGCCGCCCTGGAACAGCGCCCCGGGCGCAAGGTTATTGTCAGTCAGTCCGGCAATTTTCCCACCGACAATTATCTCGCCGAAGGTTTGATCCGATTTTCCGGCGGCGAGCATGAATTGCGCCTGGTGGATGGCGACGATGTTACGGGCGCCATTGATGACGGCGTTGCCCTTGTCTCCCTGACCCAGGTGGATTACCGCAGCGGTTATGTCCAGGACCTAGCGGCCGTCACCAAAGCCGCCCATGAAGCGGGTGCCCTGATGCTATGGGATCTTAGCCACAGCGCCGGCGCATTGGAAGTGGACCTACATGGCGCCGACGCGGATTTCGCCGTGGGTTGCAGTTACAAATACCTCAACGGCGGACCCGGCGCGCCGGCCTATCTGTTCGTGGCCAAGCGCTTGCAGGATCAGGTCAGCCAGCCGTTGACGGGCTGGATGGGCCATGCCGCACCCTTTGCTTTTGAACAAAGCTACCGCCCCGCCCCTGGCATCACGCGGCAGCGTTCCGGCACCCCGTCCATACTGGCCATGAGCGCCCTGAATGCGGCGTTGGATCTGTTCGACGGCCTGGACTTGGGGTTGGTTCGCCGAAAATCCCTGTCCCTGACCGAGCATTTCATTCAGTTGATGGAACAGCGCTGCGGCAGGTTCGGCTTCGCCCTGGCCTCGCCTCGGGAACAGGTGCGCCGGGGCAGCCAAGTCTCGTGGCGCCACCAACAAGGTTTTGCCATTTCAAGAGCCTTGGTCGCCCAGGGCGTTATTGGTGATTTCCGCGCCCCCGACATCATGCGCTTTGGCTTTGCTCCATTGTTCGTTCGCCACGTGGATGTTTGGGATGCGGTCGAGGCCATTGAAAAGCTGATGACATCGGGGGGCTGGGACCGGCCTGAATTCCACCAAGCGGCGGCGGTAACCTGATCATGGCGGCAAAACATCCCACATCCGGGGCGCACACGGATTTCACCAACGCCATGAGCTATGGCGACTATTTGCATCTCGACACTTTGCTGGCGGCCCAGGAACCACGATCCGGCAAGCATGACGAAATGCTGTTTATCATCATCCACCAGTCTTCGGAATTGTGGATGAAACTGATCCTGCAGGAATTGGCGGCGGCGTCGGCGGAGATCCGGGCCGATCATCTGCGCCCAGCCTTCAAGATGCTGGCCCGGGTCTCCGGCATCCAGAACCAGCTGATCCAATCCTGGGATGTCTTGTCCACCATGACCCCGGCCGACTACCTCACTTTTCGCGATGACCTGGGCCAATCATCGGGCTTTCAATCTCATCAGTACCGCGCCATTGAATTTATATTGGGCAACAAAAACCCCGATTTTCTCAAGCCTTTCGTCCACCACCCCGACCTGCATGACGGCCTGCGGTCTGTTCTGGAAGCACCCAGCGTGTATGATGTAGCCTTGGCGCTGTTGGCGAAACGCGGCCTGCCCGTGCCCGCTGACCGGCTGAAACGGGACTGGCGGCAGCCCTATGCCGCCTCGAAGGGCGTACGGTCGGTCTGGCAGACAGTCTACTCGGACACCGGTGTTTATTGGGATTTGTACGAATTGGCCGAAAAACTTGTAGACTTGGAAGACCGCTTTCAACAATGGCGCTTTCGCCACCTGACCACCGTGGCACGAATTATCGGCGCCAAGCGGGGCACGGGCGGCACCGCCGGTGTGGACTATCTGCGCAAGGCCTTGGAGATACGGCTGTTCCCAGAGCTTTGGCAGGTCCGCACGGCACTATAACAATAGCGGAAAAAATTTGGAGGAGACGACGAGATGACGGAACTTGTACTGCGCGAAGATGGCGATGGCGTGTCGACATTGACCTTGAACCGGCCCGATGCCCTGAATGCCCTGAACCCGGCCCTGTTCATCGAGTTGCGCGGCCATGTTGAAAGCATCCGCGATGATACCGACGGCGTCGGCTGCGTTGTCCTGCGCGGCGCGGGGCGGTCGTTCTGCGCCGGCAACGACCTGAAGTCCATCCGGGAGGGGCAGGAGCCGCCCACCCCCACATTTCAGGCGGACACCATCGACATGCTGGAGGCCCTGCCCCAGCCCGTCATCGCCGAGGTGCGCGGCCATTGTTATACCGGCGGGCTGGAACTGGCCCTGGGCTGTGATCTGCTGGTTGCCTCCGACACCGCCAAATTCGCCGACACCCACGGCAAATGGGGCATGACCCCGCGCTGGGGCATGAGCCAGCGCCTGCCCCGCCGGGTGGGCTATCTCAAGGCCAAGGAAATGAGCTACACCGCGCGGGTTTATTCCGGCGCCGAGGCCGCCGCCTTTGGTCTTGCGAACCAATGCGTGGCCGACGACCAGTTGGAGGGGGTGGTCACGGCCATGGCCGCCGATATCGTGGCGACCTCGTGGCATTCCCTGCGCGGCAACAAGATGTTGTACAACAAAGGCCAGGACTACACCTTCCGAGACGGCGTCGCCTTCGAAATGGCGGAAAGCCCCGGCCGCGGTCCGGATATCGAAGAGCGCCTGAAAGCATTCCAAAAGGGTTGAAAACATGCCATCGAAACCAATCTGGCAATGGAGCGCCGTGGAGACCGCGGCCGCCATCCGCGGCGGCGACATCACCGCCCAAGAGGCTGTCGAGGCCGCCATCGCCCGCATGGCCGATTGCAATGAAGCCGTCAATGCGGTGACCGTTGATCTGTCCGGTGATGCCCAGCAAGCGGCGCGGCGGGCCGATGACGTGCAACAAAGCGGCGGCGTGCTTGGCCCCCTGCATGGCGTGCCGATCACCATCAAGGAAAACGTCGATCAGGCGGGGCAGGCCACTACCAACGGCATTCCTGCCTTCGCGGGGATGATCGCGGGCGAAGATTCTCCCGTAGTCGCCAACTTGCGCAAGGCCGGCGCCATCATCATCGGCCGGACAAATACGCCGGAATTCAGCGTGCGCTGGTTTACGAATAATCCCCTGCGCGGATTAACGAAAAATCCATGGAATGAGGCCGTCACCCCCGGCGGCTCGTCCGGCGGCGCGGCCGCCGCCGTCGCCCTGGGCATCGGCGCCATTGCCCACGGCAACGATCTGGGCGGCTCGCTGCGTTACCCCGCCTATGCTTGCGGTCTGGCTACAATCAAACCTTCGCTCGGACGCATCCCGGCCTTTAACCCCACCGGCGCCGAAGAACGGCCGCCCTCCATGCAGTTGATGTCTGGCCAAGGGCCCCTTGCGCGCGAGATCCGCGATGTCCGACTGGCGCTGTCGGTCATGGCGCAATCGGACAGCCGCGATCCCTGGTGGGTACCGGCACCCCTGGACGGCCCACGCCGGGCCGCGCCAATCAGGGTTGCGGTGACAAAAGACCCGGCTGGATTTGGTTGTCATGGCGCTGTTTCGGCGGCTATTGACCAGGCGGCTGACGGCCTGTCGGACGCCGGCTACGCGGTCACGGCCATCGATCCGCCGCATGTGGCGGAAATAGCGGAATCCTGGGGCAATCTGCTGTGGACCGACACCAAGATCATAATGGAAGATGCCATGCGGGAGCACGGCTCGGACGATCTCAATCAGGTCATCAGCGACTATATTGCCGCAGCCACGATCCTGGATTTGCCGGGCTATGTACGAACCCTGGCGGACCGCACCCGCTTGTTGCGTGGGTGGAACACATTCATGGAGGACTATCCATTGGTTCTCGCTCCGGTCAGTCAGGTTCCGGCCTTCCCGCAACTGGAAGATCTTAAGGGCGCGGAACGCGTGAAACAGATGTTGGGCGAACAAAGCATGCTATGCGGCATCAATCTCCTCGGCCTGCCGTCCGCAGCCGTGCCCACCGGTTTGCATGACGGCGCGCCCATGGGCGTACAGATCATTGGTCCCCGTTTTCGCGAGGACTTGTGCCTGGACGCGGCGGAAGCCGTGGAACGAAGCACGGGTATCCTGACACAGCAACTTTGGAGGCGAACATGAGCACTGAATGGCCCGAAGAAATCTATGGCCTGCTGCGCGAGGCGGGCATTGATCAATTCGCCTTTGTCCCCGATGCGGGCCACGACCATCTGATCAAACGCTCCATCGCCGATCCGGACGTTCATGCGATCGCCCTGACAACGGAAGAGGAAGGCGTTGGTCTGCTGGCCGGCGCCCATTTGGGCGGCAGCCGGGGCGTATTATTGATGCAAAGCAGCGGTGTGGGCAATTGCATCAATCTGCTGTCCCTGATCCGCACCGGACGGTTTCCGTTTCTGACCCTAATCTCCATGCGCGGCGATTTTGGCGAGGGCAATCCCTGGCAGATGCCCATGGGGCAATCGACCCAGCCAGTGCTGGAAGCCTGCGACGTGATCTGCATGCGTATTGATGAACCTGGCGACGTAGAGGGCACCATCAGTGCCGCGATCACCATGGCCTTCAACAGTGAAATTCCCATCGCGGTTCTGCTGGGTCAAAAACTGCTCGGCGCGAAAAAATTCAGTTGAGGTAGAAATATGCCAGATTCGAAAAACGATCCAAATACCGATCCGAACAAGGGCACTCGTGCCGAAGGCAAGACCGCCACCGGACATCTGGACCGCCGCGCCGCCGTAAAAACCATTCTGGATATGCTGGACGAGGATACCTTGATCGTCGCCGGTCTGGCCGGGGCCAAGGGTGATGTTCTGGCTGCCCTGGGCGACGACCCGCGTATCTTCGGCTTCGGCGGCGCCATGGGTGCCGCGGCTTCCATGGGCCTGGGCCTAGCCCTTGCCCAGCCGGACAAACGGGTGTTGGTGGTCACCGGCGACGGCGAGTTGCTCATGAACGTGGGCACCCTGGCCACCATAGCGGTCTCCAACCCCTCCAACCTGGGTATCGTCTGCGTCGACAACGAACATTACGGCGAAACCGGTTATCAGCGCAGCCATACGGGTTTGGGTACGGACCTGGCAACCATGGCCATGGGTGCCGGCATTGGAGCCGTGCGAACCGTCGGGGAGGAAAGCGAACTGGTGGAGGCCGGCGAAATGCTGCGCCAAAGCAACGGCAGCGCCTTTGTCCTGCTCAAGGTCCGCGTGGACGAGCCACCGAAAATCCGCTTCTCCTGGGATGCGGCCTTTCACAAAAACCGCTTTCGCCAGGCCCTGCTGGGAACACCATGACGCGTTATGCCTTGGGCATTGATATCGGCGGAACATTTACCGACGTTGTTCTTTTCGACAGGGAACAAGGCCGCCGCCTGACCCGCAAGACCCTGACCACTCCCGGCGACCCGGCTATTGCGGTGTTGCAGGCCGTTGACCAGGTTTTGGGTGCCGACTGCATCTCGCCCCATGAAATTGAACGGGTGGTTCATGCCACGACCCTGTTCACCAACGCCCTGATCGAACGCAAGGGCGCCAAAACCGCTTTGCTGACCACGGAAGGGTTCCGCGACACATTGGAGATCGGGCGGGAGCGGAAATACGACCTCTACGACCTGGCCGCCAAGAAACCCCGTCCCCTGGCGCCACGGGATCTGCGTTTCGAGGTTGGTGAACGCATCTTGGCGGACGGCGGTGTGCGCCGCGCCCTGGAAACTGACGAATTGGACGGCATTGCCGATCAGCTGCAACAGGCCGGCGTGGCTTCCCTGGCCATTGTCTTTCTGCACAGTTACCGCAATCCCGACCATGAACGGCTGGCAGGCGCGCGCATAAACGAGCGGCTACCCAATTTGGCGGTCAGCCTGTCCTCGGACGTGGCGCCGGAGATCAGGGAGTTCGAGCGCGCCTCCACCACCGTTGCCAACGCCTATATCAAACCCTTGGCGCGGGATTATCTGGATGCCTTGAGTACGCGTCTCGGCGCGCGCGAGATTACCGCGCCGTTATTGCTGATGCTGTCCAGCGGCGGCCTCACCCATGTGGGCGAAGTGCGCCGTTCGCCGGTGCAAATGCTGGAATCCGGGCCCGCCGCCGGCGCCCTGGCCGCCGCCGATATTGGCCGGGCGGAAGGCCTGGAGCATATCCTGGCTTTCGACATGGGCGGCACCACCGCCAAACTATGCCTGATCGACGGCAACGAGCCGGAAATCGCCTACCGGTTCGAGGCGGCGCGGGAGAAACGCTTTGCCGAGGGCAGCGGCCTGCCCATACGCATTTCCACCGTGGAACTGATCGAGATCGGCGCGGGCGGCGGGTCCATCGCCCGTTTGGACGGCCTCGGCCTGCTGAAGGCCGGCCCGGACAGCGCCGGCGCCATCCCCGGCCCCGTGGCCTATGGCCGGGGCGGTCGACAACCCACCGTGACGGACGCGGATTTCGCCTTGGGCTATCTGGGCGCGGAGGGCTTCGCGGGCGGCGCAATCGAGGTCGATCTGGCGGGCAGCCAGGCCGCGTTGGATGAACTCGCCACCGAGGCCGGGCTATCACCGGAGAAGCTGGCCTGGGGCGTGCATGACCTGGTGAACGAAAACATGGCCTCCGCGGCCCGGGTACATATCGCCGAAAAGGGCCGCGACCCCCGTAATTACACCCTGGTGGCCACGGGGGGTGCCGGGCCCGTGCATGCCTATGGGATGGCGCGCAAGCTGGGCATCCGCCGTATTGTCTGCCCCCGCAATGCCGGCGTAGCTTCCGCCCTGGGTCTTTTGCTGGCCCCGGCCCGGGTGGACCGCACCGCCGCCTTTGCCGCCCCGTTGAACGACATGGACTGGCCCCGTCTGGAAGGCGCCTTTCGGGAGTTGGAATTGGAGGCGGCCCAGGTCATCGCCGACACCGGCAAGGCCGCCGGGCGGGTACAGCGTCTGGCGGATATGCGCAATATCGGCCAGGGCTATGAACTGGTGGTCAATTTGCCCGACGGACCCTACGGGGCCGAAAGCGCGGCGCGCCTTCAAGACGCCTATGCCCTGGCCTACGAGAACCATTTCACCCGGCCGCCGCCAAATGTGCCCGTGGCCATTGCCACAATCCGTGTGCGCCTGACCGCGCCGGCGGAAGCTACCGCCGACGATGCCACCACGCCGGACAAGCGGACAAGCGCCCGAACCGGCAGCCGGGATGTTTACTTCGCGGAGGCCGACGGCATGCTCGACACGGTGGTCTTGAACCGCGCCGCCATGACGGCGGCGGACAGCCATGCCGGGCCGGCGGTGGTGGAAGAAGCCGAGTCCACCATGGTTATCGGCCCCGGGGGACGTTTCCATATTTCCGCCAGCGGCAATCTGATCATCGAACTGCCGGAGGACGGCGCATGAACCGCCCCACAAGCGAATTGGACGCCGTCACCCTGGACGCTATTACCCTGGAAGTGATCTGGAACCGCATGATTGCCAGCGTGGACGAGGCCGCCAAGGCCATTGTCCGCACCTCGTTCTCCACCCTATCCAATGAAGCCAACGATTTCGCCTGTGTGTTGACCGATGCCGACGGCCAGCTGCTGGCGCAAAACAGCGGCTCCATCCCCTCGTTCATCGGCACCCTGCCCGCCACCGTGCGCCATGTACTGGCGAAATTCGGCCAAGACGGTCTGCATCCCGGCGATGTGATCTGCACCAACGATCCCTGGCTGGGGACCGGACATCTGAACGATTGCAGTATTGTCCGGCCGATCTTTCGCGACGGCGGATTGCTCGCCTTTGCCGCCACGGCCTCCCACATGCCCGATATCGGCGGGCGCATCCGCTCGGTCGAGGCGCGGGAGATATTTGAGGAAGGTTTTCATATACCGCTCATGAAAATCTTTCGGGCCGGCGTGGTCGATGAAACATTTTTTGAACTGCTACGCACCCAGGTCCGCACGCCCGACCAGACCGAGGGGGACATCCACGCCCAGATCACGGCCAACTTCCTGATCGAGGACAGGGTGCTGGCCATGCTGATCGAGTACGGCCTGGACGACCTGGCCGACCTATCGCGGGAGCTGAACAGCCGGACCGAGGGGGCCATGCGGGCGGCCATTGCGAAGGTCCCCGACGGCATCTACGACTTTGAGATGCGAACCGATGGCCTGACCGCCGAAGCCCCCTTCACCTTTGTCCTGAAACTGACCGTGGCGGGAGAGAGCATACATTTTGATTTCGCCGGCACCTCGCCCGTGCAGCCGCGCGCCATCAATTGCCCGTTCTGCTACACTTATGCGATGTCCGCCTACGCGATAAAATGCGCCCTGTTGCCGGGCATACCAAACAATTCCGGCATGTTGCGGCCGATCACGGTTGCCGCGCCGGAGAACAGCCTGCTTAACCCCCTGCCCCCCGCCGCCGTCGGCGCGCGGGCCAGCACGGGTCATTACGTGCCCATCCTGGCCTTTGGCGCCCTGGCCAAGGTGATGCCGGACCGGGTGATGGCGGCGGCCGGCTCGCCGTTGTGGAATTGTACCCAATCGGGCGTCCGGGCAAATGGGCAAAGTTATGCCTCCAACCTGTTCTTCAACGGCGGCATGGGCGCCACGGCGCGCGGCGATGGAGAGAGCGCGATATCCTGGCCTTCCAATCTGTCCTGCACCCCGGTGGAGGTGGCCGAGCAATCCGCGCCGCTGTTGTTTCATTACAAGCGCCTGCGGCCCAATTCGGGTGGGCCGGGTCAATTTCGCGGCGGCCTGGGCGAAGAGATGTTGATTGAAAGCCTTTCCGACAGCCCAATCACGGTCTCATTCATGGCGGAGCGCACCCGCTTTGGCGCGCCGGGCCTGGCGGGGGGTGGCGATGGCCAGGTGGGCAGCGTGCGGATCGACGGCATGGAGGCGGACAACCGGGCGCAGCATCATTTGGCGAAAGGCACCCAAATATTAATCGCGACACCGGGCGGCGGCGGTTATGGTCGCCAAAAAGATCGGGACAACGAGCATGTGAGCCGGGATAAACGGCTGGGATACGTGGAAGAGGATCAACAATGAGTATGGACGACAAAGCGCTGGCGCAACTGGCCACGTCACTGGGTCTGGAAAAAATTCTAGCCGCCCAACCGGAATTGATCCGCAATGCCTACGACAACGCCCGCGCGATGGCCGGGCGTCTGGAACGGCCCGATGATATTGCCGACGAACCCAGCCATGTATTTAGGGCCGGCAACAATGTCTGAAGAACTCGCCTTCATTTCCCTCACCGAAGCAGCGGCCCGTATCCGTGCCGGTGAGCTATCCCCGGTGGCTTACACCCAGGCCTTGCTGGACCGCATTACCGCCCATGACGGACAGTTGGACAGTTTCCTGCGCGTCCTCGCCGACACCGCGTTGGCCGAAGCCGCGGCGGCCGAACAGAAAATTGCCGCCGGTAAAAAACTCGGTCCCCTGCATGGTGTTCCCTTTGGCCTGAAGGATATTGTTGACGTGGCCGGCCTGCCCACCACCGCCCATAGCCAGATCCTTGCGCAGGAGCCGCCTAAAGCCGCCGATGCCGCCGTCACCACGAGGCTGCGGGATGCGGGCGGTGTTCTGCTGGGCAAGACGGCAACCCACGAATTCGCCATTGGCGGGCCGTCGTTTGACCTGCCCTGGCCGCCGGCCCGCAATCCATGGAACCGCGATCGCTATCCGGGCGGCTCGTCCTCCGGTTCAGGGGCGGCCGTCGCGGCGGGCTTCGTGCCCATGGCAATCGGCACCGACACGGGCGGTTCGGTCCGCAACCCGGCCTCCTGCTGCGGTATCGTCGGTATGAAGGCAACCTATGGCCGGGTCAGCCGCCGGGGCGTCGCGCCGCTGTCCTATTCCCTGGATCACGTCGGCCCGATGACCCGCACCGTGGCCGACAACGCCTTGATGTTGAATGTCCTGGCCGGTTACGACCCGGAAGACCCAGGCTCGGCGGATGTCGATGTGCCCGATTTCACGGCGCAACTGGATACAGGCGTCGCGGGTCTGCGCCTCGGCGTCATCCGGCATTTCCACAACCGCGATATGATCGCCGATGGGGAAATGGCGGCCGCCTTGGAATCCGCCCTTGTGGTTCTGGAGGATCTGGGCGCCGAGGTGGTTGAGATTGAAACCGAACCCCTTGCCACCTATCATGCCTGCAATCGGGTGATCTTGCTGTCGGAGGCCTATTCCATCCACCGCCGCTGGCTCGCAGAACGGCCCGAGGACTACAGCGCCTCGTTCCTGGAACGGGTGCTGCCAGGCGCATTTTTGACGGGCAACGACTATGTGGATGCCCTGCGCCTGCGCCGCAAACTGACCGCCGGTTTCAACCAAACCATCAAAGATCTGGACGGCGTCATCGCCATCTCGGCCATGGACGCGGCCTTTGTCATCGACGACCCCGACGAGATCGCCAAGAAGTATCCACGCCAGGCCCGCATACCGTTTAATTTGACCGGCAACCCGGCGCTGGCCCTGCCCACGGGCTTTGATGACGATGGCATGCCGTTGGCCATGCAGATTGTCGGCAAACAATTCGACGAAGCCATGATCTACCGCATCGCCGCCGCCTATGAAGGCGCCACCAACTGGCACCAACGCCGCCCACCCCTGTAAGGAACGCCGCCATGCTTTCAACTCATGGACGCTATGATTTTTCACCCATCGACCAACGGCCCGACTACGCCTGGCCCGGCGGCAAGCGCCTGGCGGTCTATATCGCCCTGAACGTGGAACAGTTCGGCTGGGACAAGAGCGTGGAGTCCGCCATCGCGCCGGCCGGAATGCACAACAAACAAAGCGTCTTTTCCTGGCGCGACTATGGCAACCGAGTCGGCTTTTGGCGCCTGATGGATTTGTTCGACGAGTTGGACATCCCCATCCAGGCACAGTTGAACACCGCCATCTATGACCATGCCCCGCAGATTGCCGAACGCCTGCGCCAGCGGGGCGACGAGTTCCTGGGTCACGGCATCACCAATTCCGAGGAACAGGGCGGACGGAGCGAGGAAGAAGAACGTGCCCTGATCAAAACGGCGACCGACGCCATCATCGAACACGAAGGCACGGTGCCCACCGGCTGGATGTCGCCCTGGCTGTCGCAAAGCGAGACCACGCTGGATTTGTTGAGCGAGGCCGGCTACCGCTACAATATGGATTGGTGTTGCGACGATCAGCCGATCTGGATGCAGACCCGCGCCAAGCCAATCCTGGCCATGCCCTATCCGGTGGAGTTGAACGACAACCGCTTCATCGTGCTGCACAAAATGACCCCGACCCAGTATGCCGACGCCATAATCGATAATTTTGACGAGATGCTGGAACAATCCGTCCGCCAGCCCCTTGTGTTTCCCATCTCCTTGCATACCTTCATCGTGGGCCAGCCGTTCCGTATCCGGCAGCTACGTCGGGCCCTGAAGCACATCATGGAACATCGGGACCAAATTTGGCTGATCCGCCCCGGCGATATCTGCCGCCATATAGAAAGCCTGCCCGCGGGCACCGTACCTGGAAGCTAACCTGGAAGCCAAATAGACATGACCGACGCAGAGCGTGACGTAAAGCGCGGGCGGGAGTTCCTCCATACCCCCGGCCCCACCAACATTCCCGACCGTATCCTTTCCGCCATGCACAAACCGGCGGTGGATTTCACGGCCCCTGATTTTGTCGCGATGACGCGCAGTTGTTTTGAGGATTTGAAACCGGTCTTCCAAACCCAGGGCCCTGTTTTCATGTATGCCGCCAACGGCCACGGTGCCTGGGAAGCCGCACTTAGCAATACCCTGTCCCCCGGCGATCATCTGTTGGTGCCGGAGACGGGAAATTTTTCCCTGAAATGGGGCATGATGGCCGAATCCCTCGGCCTGGTGATCGAACACCTGTCCGGCGACTGGCGCCATGGCGTCGATCCCAACGCCATTGAACAGCATCTGCGCGGCGATGACGAAGGCCGGATCAAGGCGGTTCTGATGATCCATGTGGATACCGCCAGCGGCATTGTCTCGGACGTGCCGGCGGTTCGGCAAGCCATAAACAATGCCAACCACGGCGCCCTGTACATGGTCGACGCCATCGCCTCCCTCACCACCGTGGATTTTAAAATGGATGACTGGGGCGTGGACGTGGCCCTGGCCGCCTCGCAAAAAGGCTTGATGTGTCCGCCCGGCATTGGCTTCACCGCGTGCAGCGAAAAGGCCCTGCATGCCACCCAAAGCGCCCAATTGCCGCGCAACTATTGGGATTGGCGAGAGCGCATGACGGATGCCCAATACATCCGCTTTTGCGGTACCGCGCCGATCCACATGCTGTATGGCCTGCGCGAGGCCCTGGACATGCTGGCGGAAGAAGGCCTAGCCGCCACCATCGCCCGCCACGACCGCCTGGCCAGCGCCATTCGCGCGGCCGTGGAGGTTTGGTGCCAATCTGCGGGCGGCGACGGCATGGCGTTCAACGCCCTGGTCCCCGAGCAACGTTCCAACTCCATCACCGCCATCCGCGTGCCACCCGGTTTCGATGCCGAAGAGGTACGCACCGTGGCGCGGGATCAATATCAGGTGGCCATGGGCGGTGGGCTGGAGCAGCTGAAGGGTCTGGTCTTCCGCATTGGCCACATGGGTGATCTGAACGAGCCCATGGTCCTGGGCGCCCTGTCCGGCATTGAAGCGACCCTGCGGACCTTGAAGGTCCCCCATGGACGAGGTGGCGTCACCGCCGCCATCGACTATCTGGTCGAAAATTAGGCCATGGCCCGGTCCAGCACGGCGGAGGACTGGCGGGATTATTACCAGCGTACCGGCCACCGCCCGCCGCGGGAAACATTGTTGGACGCCCTGTCCCGCTTTGATGACGAAGGCGCTATTGGGCAAGCCGTCGATTTGGGCTGTGGCGGCGGTCGCGATAGCGTTGAGATGCTGCGCCGGGGCTGGTCGGTGCTTGCCATCGATGCTCAGGCCTCGGCTATCGAAACCTTGCTGGCACGGACCGAGTTGGCCGAATTTGGTGTGACGCCGGAAACGCTAGTCAGCCGATTTGAGGCGGCAAACTGGCCGAAAGTTAATCTGGTTAATTCCAGCTTTGCCCTGCCGCTCTGCCCCGTGGCGGAATTTCCGGCCTTATGGGCGCGAATCCACCAAAGCCTGGCGCCCGGCGGTCGTTTCAGCGGCCAGCTTTACGGCGAACGGGACCAATGGACCGGCGATCCCACGAACAGCCATTTCACGCGGGCGGAGGTTGATGAGTTGTTGCAAAACTACGATGTTGAGATGCTGCGGGAAGAAGAAACTGATTCCCGAACTCCGCGCGGCAGGCCGAAGCATTGGCACATCTTTCACATCGTCGCCCGAAAACCCGCCACGGCCTGATTTTATGCCGTAATTTGCAGCAACCTATGGATCAAGGGGGCGACCTTGCCGCCGTTGGCCTTGATAATAGCGGCGAATTCCTGGCGCTTGGTCAGGGCCAGGCTGATGCCTTCGGCAACCACGTCGATCACGCGGAACTGCCCGTTGCGTTGACGCATGCGCCAGACCAGTTTCACCACCCGGCCGCCTTGCTGGGTAATACGGCTTTGCACCATGACGTCGCGTTTGCCGGCGCGATAGGCCGACTGAACATCAAAGCTGGAGATCTGGGCGCCGGCAATTTTTGAAGCGTAATGATGCAGCA
>JAPYUH010000337.1 GCA_029936195.1 Alphaproteobacteria bacterium | reverse complement strand
AGCCTGCGGGCGGTAAGGCATTGCTTGGCGTACTCCTTGGACTCCTTCCGTTCGAGGCCGTACGATTTGCGAATATGCTCAGGTTCCTGCATGACGTCGAAAGCCTCAGGGGCGGCGGTTTGCATCCGGTAGGCCAGTTCAAAGGACTCCAGGCGGGCCCGCAGGTCGTTTTCGAGCGGGCGTTGCTCGGCGTGCTTCTGGTTCAGGTTGCGCAAGGCATCGAGGAGGGAGCGCTGCCTTGGATCGTCCAGATGCTTGGGGCGTTGGAGGTTGGCGATGGGGTTGGCGGATACCGGGTTGAGGGAGGTGGCCTGATAGACGGAGGGAAGAAAGCCACTGGACCAGATGGGGCTGCCGCCCCTCGGCTTGGTGCCATGCATCACGACGTAGGCCGGCAGGTTGCGGTTCTCGCTGCCCAGGCCATAGGTGACCCATGACCCCATGCTGGGGAACCCTTGACGGATCATGCCGGAATTCATCTCCAGCATGGCGGGCGTATGATTGTTGGATTGCGAGTAGCAACTGTAGAGGAACGCCATGTCGTCCACGTGACGGGCAATGTTCGGAAGAATTTCCGAGACGTAGGCGCCGCTTTGTCCATGCCTCTGAAATTGAAAGGGAGACCCCAGGCACTTGCCGCTGGTGGTGAAGAAGCCGGTCTTGGGGTCGGCGCCGTCGAGCTTCTCTCCATTCCGTTTGCGCAGTTGCGGCTTGTAGTCAAAGGTGTCGACTTGCGAGGGGCTGCCCGTCTGGAAGAGCCAGATGACGGACTTTGCCCGCGCCGCGCTGGGTGGGTTCCGGACCTCCAAGGGGTTGGCGGGTGTGTCTGCGGCCTGCAGGATCCCTTGTTCGTGCAGGAGCGCAGCAAGGGCTACGCCACCGGCGCCGAGGCCGGCTTTCTCCAGGAATCGGCGGCGGTTCAAGTGTCGCAACTCATTTTCCGTCATGATGGGTTTCGTAATCGTTGGTTTTCGCAGTAGCTTAGTCGATATAGGCGAATTCATTGGCGCAAAGGATGGCGTGGCAGACGTCGCGGAAGGCCAGTTGCTCGTTGTTGCCATGAAGCGCCTTCTGTTGCTCGACGAAGGAAACCCAACCGGCCAGTTCTTCCTCGCCGGGATCACGGGACAGGGCTACCCGGTATGCTTGACGAATGCCTTCCTGCAGCGAAACCTTGGCCGGGTCTTTACGCACCCGGGTTGCGAACTTTTGGGCCAAGTCGATGAGTATCGGAGAATTGATCAAGGCCAAGGCTTGCGGCGCCACGGTGCTTTCCTGACGGTTGCCTATGCCCTGCAAGGTGTCGGGAGCGTCGAAAAGCTGAAGCAGGGGAGACAGGTTGCTGCGCTTGACCGTCAGGTAGATGCTGCGGCGCGGCTTGCGTTCATCGAGCGTTCCCGGGCCGAACGGGGTGGTGTCGAGCGTGCCGCTGACGGCGAGCAAGGCATCCCGAAAGGCCTCCGCCTCCAATCGCCGTGAATCCTTGCGCCACCATAGCAGGTTGGCGGGATCCTGCATGCTGCCCGTTGCAGTTTGTCCACCGGCTTGCATGTAGACGGAACTGGTCATGATCAGTTTATGGAGGGATTTTAGCTTCCAGCCGCTGTCGATTAGGCTATGGGCGAGGAAATCGAGAAGTTCCGGGTGCGTGGGGGCTTCGCCTCGGGTCCCGAAATCACTTGGAGTGGCCACGATGCCCCGCCCGAAATGGTGCAGCCAGAGCCGGTTCGCCATGACGCGGGCAAGCAGCATGCCTGCTCCCTCGGATGAGTCGGTGAGCCAGTCCGCCAAGGCAATTCGCCCCGGCACGGGTTTGTCGCCTTCCGCTTTGCGGTTGGTCCAGTAGTCGTCCTTGCGGCCTTCGCGCATGAGGGCCGGCAAAAAGCCCGGCTTCTGCAAGTCTCCCTTCTGGTCGGCATTGCCGCGGTTCAGGAAATATACGTTGTAGGTCTCCTTCCCGAAATTGTAGGTGGAGCCCCGCACCTTGGCGGCGTAGACCATGGTCAGATCGGGCTTGGGCTCCTTCTGCTTGTGCTCCTGCACGGCGGCCTTGCGCTCCAGCCACCCTTCGTCGATGGTACGGTACCATTCCTGCGCCTTGGCCCTTTCCTTGTCGGACCATTCGGCGCTCGGCTTGTCGAAGGTGGCCAAGACCTCCTTTGGCGGCGCTTGGACGGAGGTTTTGAAATAGAAGCCCGAGGGCCCGCCGCCATTGACGATCTTGAAGATGAGGTGGTTGTCGCCCGCCACGAGGGAGAGGTCGAATTTCTCCTGGTCGGGGGCCGCGCCACGGCCGATCTTGTTCTTTTTGATTTCCTTGCGGTTGAGCCAGAAGCGGAAGCCGTCGTCGCTGCCTAATGAAACGCTTAGCTTGCGGGCCACCGGCGACTTTACGAGCCGGTAGAGATAGTGGGCGGAATTTCCGGCGCCGAATGGATTATGGACGGTGCCGTCGACCCATTCGGGCTGTGCCTTCCAAGCGACTTTCTTGTCGTCCTTGCCATAGGTTTTGTTGAGATCGATGCTTTTTTCGCGCTCCGGGCCGAATGCCGTGTCGAATGCCTTGTCGAAACTTTCGCCGGCGAAGGGGCCGATCACGTGCCAATCCTCCATTTCCGGCGTCGGTAGCTGGTCGGGTTTGTTTGCCAGCCAGGTTTCGAGGGCGGAGGGCAGTCCCTCTTTCTCGTATTTGGAAAGCGCGGCTTGCAAGGGGGCGTGCTCGGCGTCGAACTTTTTCTTGGCGGCCTCGTAAATCCATGGCTTCGCATCGATGCCGACGTCGGAGAAACCGACCTCCGCGAAGTTGGCCACGAGACGATAATAATCTTCCTGGCTCACCGGGTCATACTTGTGCTCGTGGCACCGGGCGCAGCCGATCGAGATGCCCAGCATGGAGGTTCCCATGACGTGCACCATGTCGTCGAGTTGCTCGTAGCGGCTTCGTTCTCTCTCCTTCTGGGTTTGCTGTGTGGTGAAGGGGCCGGCGACGAGGAAGCCGGTGGCGGCCACGGCCTGCAGGTCCTTGGGCCGGAGCAGGTCACCTGCCACCTGCAGTCTCGTGAATTCGTCGTAAGGCATGTCGTCATTCAGGGCCTGGATGACGAAGTCCCTGTAACGGAAGGCGTTCTTACGGTCCTTATCGAAGGCATAGCCATTGCTTTCGGCAAATCGTACAAGGTCGAGCCAGTGGCGGGCCCAGCGCTCCCCATAACGCGGACTGGCCAGCAGTTCATCGAGGAGGTTTTCATAAGCTTTATCGAAATCCTTCTC
>JAPYUH010000336.1:1273-3273 GCA_029936195.1 Alphaproteobacteria bacterium | reverse complement strand
GTCTCGGGATTTTAAGTCCCGTGCGTCTGCCAATTCCGCCAAGGGGGCACATAGAGGAGCGGATCCTGATAGGGCGCAACATGCCGTGCCAGGACGCCCGGGGCAAGAGTGATAATTGGGGAAATACCCGCTGCCATTCCGCTACCATTCCACGACCCTTGCCTCACCATTCCCTGAGCGCGCGCCATTCGTCGTCGGTGCCGAGCGCGGCCTTTTCGGCGTCGTAGGTGAACAGCCAGACTTGCTGCGGGGTCAGGCCGCCGGGGTTGTTTTGGGCGTGTGCCGCCAGGCGCGCGTTGCGGCGGGCGATTTTGTCGGGGTCTTCCAGATGATACCAGCGTTCGGCGTTGCGGGAATGCAGTTGCAGGCGCTGGGCCCGGTCCTTGCGCAGGCTTTCATACTTCAACAGGGCGGCGGCGGGATCGGCCGGTTTCGATTCTTGGCCTTGTTGCAGGCATCTCGCCAGTACCCAGGCGTCCTCGATGGATTGCACTGCGCCCTGGGCGTGGTAGGGCAGCATGGCATGCGCGGCATCCCCCATCAGGGCAATGCGGCCGTCAATCCAACTCGGCAGGGGCTCGCGATCATACAGCGCGGTGACGAAAAATTCATCCGTCAGATCCACCAGGCCCTTGGCGTGGCCGTACCAGCCCTCGAAGCTTTTCTGCACATCCGCCTTGGAGGCGGTTTGCGACCAGCTTTCTCGGGCCGCGTCATCGCCGGCGCCGATGGCGACCCAGTTGATCTTGGCCCCGCCCGAGACATAGTAGAAGACGATGGACAGGCGCGGCCCCATGACGGCGACGGATTGCTTTTCGATGCCTAGATGCGCCGCCTTGTTGGCGTCCACCATGCCGCGCCAGGCCAGATAGCCGGACGGACGCGGCGCTTCGGGGTTAAAGACCTGATTGCGGACTACTGAATGGATGCCGTCGGCGGCGATCAGGACATCGCCGCTTACCTTTTCGCCGTCCGCAAGGGTGACGGTGACCGTCTCGTTATCCTGCCCGACCGATACAACCTTGCAATTGAGGCGGAGGCGGTCCGGGTTCAGGCGGCTGGCCAAGGCCGCGATCAAATCGGCCCGGTGGGCATGGTAGTAGGCCGCGCCGAAACTTTTCCCGACCACGGCCTTCAAGGGTGTTTCCAGAACGGTTTTGCCGCTTTGCCAATCTTTCAGTTGATGGGCGCCGGGCTCGACGCCAAAGCGGGCCAGATCATCGCCCAGGCCCAGCCATTCCAGGATACGTACGCCATTGGGGCTCAACTGAATGCCGGCGCCCACCTCGGTCAGGGCAGGGGCCTGCTCCAAAACCACATAGTCCATGCCGGCCTGTTCGAGTGCGAGGGCCAGGACAGAGCCGCCGATGCCGGCGCCGGTGACGATGATCCGCATGTCCTTACCCACGTTGCTTCAGGGAAGCTGTATGCTGGCCGGCCCGTTTCACATATCTGGCCACCTGCTCGGCATGCACGTCCGTCTCCCCGGGGCGAAGGTCGCGCATGTATTTGGCCGGGCTGCCGGCCCAAAGCTGTCCCGTGGGGACGCGCTTGCCCGGCGTCAGCAGGCTGCCGGCGGCCAGCATGGCATGGGGTTCGACTACGGCGCCGTCCAACACCACCGAGCCCATGCCGATAAATGCCCGCTCCCCGATCCTGCAGCCATGCAGCATGGACATATGTCCGACCAGAACATGGTCGCCGCGATCCAGGTATCGGCGATGCCGCCGGAGGTATGGATGGTGGTGCCGTCCTGAATATTTGTACCGGCACCGATATGGATGGGTTCTTCATCCCCGCGCACGGTGCAATTGTACCAAATCGAGGACTTGGCCACGATCTCCACCTTGCCAATGACATAGGCGCCCGGCGCGATGAAGGCTTCCGCGTGAATATCCGGCTCAATACCCAGGAAGGTAATGATGTTACCCATGCCACCATGGCTACTCATACGCGACACCTCGTACTTTTGATCAAGGGAACAACAAATTATGGGAACA
>JAPYUH010000336.1:0-1173 GCA_029936195.1 Alphaproteobacteria bacterium | reverse complement strand
GGGAACAGCGCCTCTTGTTCCAGTCCCGTGGTTTCGGGCAGGCCGTACATGATGTTCATGTTCTGAATGGCCTGTCCCGAGGAGCCCTTGACTAGATTGTCGATCACCGAGACGACGATGGCGCGGCCAGGCAGTCGGTCGGCAAAGACACCGATCAGGCAATGGTTGGAGCCGCGCACATGCCGTGTCGCGGGCGCAATACCCTCTCCGACGACCCGCACGAACGGTTCGCCATCGTAACGTTCCCGCAGACAATGGCGCAGATCATCGACGTCGGCCCCGTCCGCCAGGCGTACATAGCTGGTGGCCAGAATACCCCGGTTCATGGGGGCCAGATGGGCTGTGAAGTTAACTATTAAATCATTGCCATAAGCCTTTGATAATTCTTGTTCAATCTCCGGCCCATGTCGATGGCTGGCGATCGCGTATGCGTGCATCCCCTCGGATACTTCCGAGAACAGGTTTGCGGCCTTGGCGGACCGTCCGGCGCCCGTGACACCTGTCTTGGCATCGATAATAATATCCTCGGGCGCGATTTTCCCGGCCGCCAACAGGGGCGCCAGGGGCAGGATCGCCACGGTGGGATAACAGCCCGGGCAGGCGACCAACCGGGCATCGGGCAATTCGTCCCGCGCGGTTTCGGTCAGGCCATACACGGCCTCGGGCTGCAGATGGGGCGCGTAATGCTCATGGCCATAATATTCGGCATAGGTGTCGATGCTGTCCAGGCGGAAATCGGCGGATAGATCGATCACCCGAGGGCTGCCTTGAATGGCGGCGGCCGCATCACCGGGGCCCTCGCGCAGAACCTCGTCAATGACGCTGTGGCCGGTCTTGTGCATCAGACCGGCGATGATCTCCTGGGTGGCGCCATGGGGCAGGCCGCAGAAAACCAAGTCAATTTCGATGCCGGCCCATTCAACTTCGTCAACTTTCACCAAGGCCGGCAGATCCAGGCCGCCAAGATGGGGGTAGACCTGTTCGTACGGCTCGCCCGCGTGGCTGTCGGCGGTCATGACGACGATGTCGGCATTGGGATGACGGGCCAGCAGGCGCACCAATTCCGCGCCCGTGTAACCGGACGCGCCGAGGATGCCAATTCTAATCTTTTGCCCAAGTTCCAGTGTCATTGTTCGTCTCCATTGCGACGATGCCTGTATACAGCAAATTCAA